>UQVD01000007.1 GCA_900544385.1 uncultured Collinsella sp. | reverse complement strand
TCTACACACTGCATATCGTCGGCAGCGTCAGATGTGTATAAGAGACAGGAAATGAGCCTATCATTCCAGTAGCGCCAGAAAGAGAAAGGGTCTTCCCTGCAAGTTTTTCCCATGGGAGATCTTGGCTACAAATTGAATCTAGCTCTGAGATGTATATGTTAGATTCGAGTCTATTCATTAGAAATACCCTACTTTTAATCCCTACATCCTGAAGTGGCTAAATAAGCGCGGAAAGTGTCGAGGTTCTCAGGGGTAGTTAGCTTAATATTCTTATCCGAACCAGCAGCAAAATGTAGAGTTTCGCCAAGCTCAACCATCATCGTATTGGTGTAATGCGAACCGTAAATACCAATACCCTCGGCAAAAGCCTTCTTATAGGATTTCAATAAATTACCGTAGCGATATGCCTGCGGAGTAGAAACACGACGAAGAGTCTCTCTCGGAATAAATTTGTCGGTAGTTGATTCATCGTCTTGATTAACAACAAATATTTGTTCGTTATAAGGCAAGCTTGTAACAGCATTACCATATTTTTGGCAAACACGAATCACGTCGGTAATCACGTCCGAATCCAACATCGGTCTCACGCCATCGTGAATAATAGCAATGTCATCATTAGACAGAATTCCCTCGAGCCCATATACGCCATTGCGAATAGACTCCTGACCAGTCTTTCCACCTTTAACAACCCATTTTAATTTAGAAATACCAAACTGCTTTGCATATGCTTTGAGAATGTCTTCCCAGCCATCGATACAAACAACTTCAATAGCCTCGACCTGCGGATGCGCCTGGAATGCCTCAAGTGTATATATTAAAACAGGCTTATCGCGCACATTAATAAACTGTTTGGGGATTTGCTGGCCCATACGAGAACCGACGCCGCCAGCGATTACAATTGCAACGTTCATTTTTACAAATCCTCACTCTCGATATTTGAGTACTTTCCTAAATCAAACTCATAGACAACATGTACTTCTCGGTCCTCTAATGGCGGTGGCGTCATGTAATCGGGCCCATAAAGCGCTTCCATATAAACCTTGAAATCATTGGGCACTGGAAGCAGAAGTCCTTCAAACTCACCCGGCTCTGTTGGAAAAAATGCATCGCGACTATACAGCTCACCAAAATAGTGTTTGCGTCCAGTCGGTATTGAAATGTACTTACTGCTACTATTGCGATACTTGGAATTCCATCGATTCCAAAGCGCCACCCATTTTTCAGGGGTGTAGAAAGAAAACAACTTCCCGATCATTTCCTTACGCTTAAAGACTTTTAAGGCAGATTCGTTGCCGGCAACCAAAGAGTTATATAAATCTGCATGCGCCTCAAAGCGACGACACGAATAGCAGAACCCCAGAGCCATAGATATAAAGCCATGAATTCCGCGGCAAATAAAATTATCTGGAACACTTTCGAGTAGAAAAATATCGATATAAGCACCGCAACTCGAACTAGGAAGACCGATATCATCTCTGTTTCGGACAATGGTTCCGTTAAGACGCATTCTCGCAAAGCCCAAATCATAACCATCGGTCAAACCAGGAATTTGAATGGTGTATTTACCTGGGAATAAAGAATTGATGGCATCAACAAGCTTTGTCAAATCATCATGAATCAAATTAATGTCAATATCATCGTCCCATGGAATAAATCCATGATGGCGAAGAGACCCGAGGCAGGTGCCGCCACTTAAGGTCCATCGAGCTTCAGCTTTATTTGCAGCAACCTGAAAATCTTGAAGCATCATTTTAAGAACATTTTGAAGCGAGCAGAGTGAATCTCCCGTCAGCTCGATTGTTGAGTTTGCGTTCTTTATATGTTTAAACAATTCAAAAGTTGATAAACCCATTATTAATTATCCGACCTAAAAACTACGTTTATATTTTTTGCCAAAAAACTTGGCTGCCAAAAAACCGCTACCCTTAGCAATCCAGTCAACTGGTTCCGGGCTGATGGTAGGCATTTCTGCCAACTTGATGTCATTTGTCGACAACCAGGTATCTAGTAACATCTCGCTGATGCGACCAGGCCATCGAGCATTGAACGCATCGTATTCTGTTGAATCCAAAGAACTTTCTATTTTCTCGAGCACAAAGAAGAGCCACTCGCAATAAGCGTTAAATACAGCACCTTCAGCAACGAACATGTTAAACATATGAGCTTTGGTGCCAGACATTTCACGTTCGAAGGCGGGAATATATTTGGGGCAATAACAATTAAGTGCCGCTCGCGTTGCATCTAGCTGTTCACCCGGAAGAGTATGACGATAGTGCGCCTCAACGGTATCGATATAATAGTTACGAGCTTTGGGAACGATTACCTGTGAATTTGTTGAGTCAAATACTTCCTTAAAATCCTCGCTACCCGCAATTAGATCAAAAGGATTTTTGGATTTTACCTTTGACGGATCAATGGTTTTAAAATGCCGCCTGTAGTGTACCAAGCCCTTATAAAAGGAACTACAATTCTTCCAAAGCCAGTACATCCCAGTAAGCTCAGAATAAGAAGCGTTTTTTTGAGAGATATTATCCCCCAGGTTATCCTGCTGCATGTCCAAACAAACTTCCGGATGCAAATCTGCCCCAACGTGAAGAGGGAGATAACACTTATCATTCGGCATGCAATACGGCTTATGAGCTGCAACAGCAACCGTAATATCCTTCTGTGAAGACAATTGTCTACCTTCCACTTTTACGTTTTCCAAACATGGCACCAAAAGTGCCAGCGAAGCATTTCCAGTCCATACGGAAGCAGCGATTCTGAGCGTAGCGAAGTTCTATCTTTTGCCTCAGACCGCTCTCAAAGGTCGCTTCATTGCGATCAGTCGCTTGCCAAAGTCCGGTAATTCCAGGCTGAACTGAGAGCAGTTCAGCCTTTTCTTCATCCGAAAAATGCTGCTCAAGCTCATCCCTTGTAATGGGACGGGGGCCAATGACTGAAAGATCACCGTTCAGCACATTGAGAAACTGAGGCATCTCATCGATGGAGCATTTACGAATGAATTGACCAATCTTGGTAATGCGGGGGTCATCGTCGACTTTGCGTTCGACTTCCCACTGATGTAGCTGCTCAGGACTCAAATACTTCTGCACATCACCCGCATCGGCGACCATACTACGAAGCTTGAAGATCTTGATGGTCTTTCCGCCCTTGCCGACACGCTCTTGCGTATACATAGGACTGCCGGGTGATTCAAGGCTAATGAGCACGCACACGATGGCGATGGGGATAAGCAGCAGCACACTCATCAAAAGACTGAATACAAGGTCAAACAGCCTCTTAATAAAGCGGTAGCCAAGCGTACCGCTCGGTTTACTCTCTTTAATAGCCAGTGCATCCCCCACAGATACACAGCTCTCTGTTACTTCTTTAGCAGCCACAGTCAAACTTACGTCCCCGTTCCCCAGGAATCCCCCAATCAGTAAATTCAAAAAATGCGAACGAACAGCCGGTTCAACGTCTCCCTTACGTCTTGCTGGGGACGTCCAGCGCAAGCAACTCCCTAAAAGCGGAGTCGCCTTCGCCCACGTCCACCAGGCACCAACGCTTATGACGGTCGATCTTCTTTACACGGGCCTCTTGCCCCACCAAGGGCCCTTGCTCTATATGCAGCACACCGTCTTCTATGCGCGCAACGCTGTTGCGCACCACGCCGTCGTCGTCGAGCACGCTGCAATACCAGTCCTGCGCATCGTCCGGCATGGGCATGTACGCCCGCTCCCTACTACCGGCGATGCGGCAGCCAAAGCTCAGCTGGGCTAAAGCCCTGTCGAGTGCGGCAGCATCGTGCGTGGCGACGAAGAAATATTCCTTGTACATGGGTTTGGTTTGGAGCGACCAGGCGCCGTCCCGCTTAAACCAGAACTCCTTTTGCATCACAAAAGCGTCCTGCATCAGCTCGTGCGGGATAATGCGGCGAACCTTTTCGCAGGTCTCGCGCTCTTTACCGTTGGGGGTGTGGACCAGATACCAGCGGACGCGGCCGCACTGGCTGTTGGTAGTAGCGCCACTAAAGGCACCGGGCAGCTGCTCTTGGCGCCGCATCGCCTGTTCCATCTCTCGCCTCCTTCTCTTGCTTTGCGACAGACGCAAATGCAGGGGCGTTTAGAACAGGCTTCTCGCTCGCAGCTAGGCGCAGTCGCAAAAGTACAGGTTTTTGTATCTTTCGACAGACGACATTATACGATCAATTAATCAGCGTTTGCCCAGATTACGCAAAATGTACTGCTAGTAGGTACATCTCCATAGCCCCCTACAAAAACCTGTACCTTTTTGTGCAACAAAAAAAGCCGCTCAACCAGCGGCTTTTCTTATTTGGACATGAAAAAAAGGCGACCGCCCTTTGTGGACGGTCGCCTTTGTTAATTGTTGTGTAGTTTGCCTTAGGCGCGAGTCTTGATCTCCTCGAGCACCTTCACAACAAACTCGTCAACGCTCATCTGAACAGTCTCGTTGGAGCGGTCGCGGACGGAGATGTTGCCGGCCTCGACCTCCTTCTCGCCCAGAATGAGCATATAGGGCACGCGGTCGATGCTGCGGGCCTCGCGGATCTTGTAGCCGATCTTCTCATCTCGGTCATCGCAGACCACGCGAATGCCAGCCTCCTCCAGCTTGGCGCACACCTCATGGGCGTAGTCGCGGCTCTTCTCAGAGACGGGAAGTGCCTTGACCTGCACGGGAGCCAGCCAGGTGGGGAACTTACCCGCAAAGTGCTCAATCAGAATACCAATGAAGCGCTCGATGGAGCCAAAGCACACGCGGTGCAGCATGATGGGGCGCTTCTTGGTCCCGTCGGCGTCCACGTACTCCAGATCAAAGTTGAGCGGCATCTGGAAGTCGAGCTGCACGGTACCGCACTGCCAGGTACGGCCGAGCGAGTCCTCCAGGTGGAAGTCGATCTTGGGGCCGTAGAAGGCGCCGTCGCCCTCGTTGACCTCGTAGTCCATGCCCAGCTTCTCCAGAGCGGTGCGCAGGCCCTCCTCGGCGCGAGCCCAGTCCTCGTCCGAACCCATGGAGTCCTCGGGGCGGGTGGAAAGCTCTACATGGTACTTAAAGCCAAACTTCTGGTACACGGAGTCGATAAGGTTGACCACACCCACGATCTCGTCGGTCAGCTGGTCGGGACGCACAAACAGGTGGGCGTCGTCCTGGTTAAAGCAGCGCACGCGGAACAGGCCGTGCAGGGCGCCGCGCAGCTCGTGGCGGTGCACCAAGCCAATCTCGCCGGCGCGGATGGGCAGCTCGCGGTAGGAGTGCGGCTTGGAGGCGTACACCAGCACGCCGCCCGGGCAGTTCATGGGCTTAATGCAGTACTCTTCGTCGTCGATGACGGTGGAGTACATGTTGTCCTTGTAGTGATCCCAGTGGCCCGAGGTCTTCCACAGCTGCTTGTTCATGATGAGCGGCGTGGAGATCTCCACGTAACCGGCCTTGTGGTGGATCTCGCGCCAGTAGTCCAGCAGCGTGTTCTTAAGGATCATGCCGTTGGGCAGGAAGAACGGGAAGCCGGGGGCCTCGTCGCGCATCATAAAGAGGTCCATCTCGCGGCCGATCTTGCGGTGGTCGCGCTTCTTGGCCTCCTCCAACATGTGCATGTGCTCGTCGAGCTCTTCCTTGGTGGCAAAGGCGACGCCGTTGATGCGGGTGAGCATCTTGTTGTCCTTGTCGCCCTTCCAGTAGGCGCCCGAGACGCCGGTGAGCTTAAAGGCCTTGAGCGCCTTGGTGTAGCAGATGTGGGGGCCGACGCACATGTCGATGTAGTCGCCCTGCTGGTAGAAGGTGATGCGGGCGTCCTCGTCCAGGTCGCCGATGTGCTCGACCTTGTACTTCTCGCCGCGCTCCTCCATAAGGGCGATGGCCTCGGCGCGGGGCTTTTCAAAGACGGTGAACTTGAGGTTCTCCTTGACGATCTTTTTCATCTCGGCCTCGATCGCGGGGAAGTCGTCCTCGCTGATCTTGACGCCCTCGGGCAGGTCGACGTCGTAGTAGAAGCCGTTGTCGGTCGCGGGGCCGTAGGCAAAGTCGGCCTGGGGGTACAGGCGCTTGATGGCCTGCGCCATGATGTGCGCGGCAGAGTGGCGGATAACGTGCGTGACCTCGTCCTGCGGGAGCTCGGCCACCGAACCGTCATTGTAGAGTGCCTTCATGGGTATGTTTTCTCCTCTCGGATGCCTGATGCAAGTGCGTGCGATGCGCTCGGCGTTTTTGACTTGCATCATTATAGGCAGGTTGCCTTGGTATACAAGCGCCCGCCGCACCTTAATGGCACGGCGGGCGATTTTCTACGCATGCTTCATCGTGTGGGGGCGGAGCTGTGGGGCGCGCATGGCTTGCGGCGTGCCCGTGGGGTGCACGTGATGCGCGGCGCCCGTGGCTTGCGACCGGCCCGGCGATGGATGCGTTACTGAATGCGAGTTCGGCAGTAGGGGCAGACCTTCCAGTGCGCGTCGAGCGGGCGATGGCAGCTGGGGCACACGTTGCGGACCTGGGTGTCGCACACCGGGCAGACCACGAAGTCCTTCTCGATGGGGGCGCCGCACTGCGGGCAAGTGCCGTACTGGGCAAGCTGGCGCTCGCGCAAGGCCATGTCCAGCTCCTGCTCCTCGCGGTCGGCCGCGTAGGAGTGCGGGCGCAGGACCAGGTAGGCGATAAGGCCCACAAACGGGATGAGGGCGATGATGCCCCATGCCACGTAGGCGCTGGCGCCGCGGCGGCGAGCGTCGATGAACACATAGACGACCGACAGCACATACAGGGCGATGATGAAGCCGACGAAGGCATAGATGGCGCCCATAAGCTGCGGCGACATGAGCTCAGAGATGTACTTGGACATTACGGGTACCTTTCGGAATATTAACAGTCCGGTCAAGTTTACCACGGGGTTTGTTTATATGGGACCACGGCTAGAGGCGGGGCTGACGCGGACACAAACATCTCAATCTGTAACAGGTGGGAGCGGAATTCTCTTCTAACTGTTACAGATTGAGACAAACGGATGATCCGCCAGACTAACGTCTCAATCTGTAACATCTGGAACCCAAATCCTAGTCTAACTGTTACAGGTCGAGACGAACGGTTGCCGCAGTTGTCGGCAGACGAGGTCGACATCCGTGCCGGGTCTCCCCTCGTCTGCCGTTGGCGGGTGTTGCGGGGCTGTTCGCCGCATTGCCGCCGCGCTGGGGATGTGTAGACCGTAGGATAGTCTTATTGACGGCCTGTCAACTCGTCTGGGAGGCACTGTGACAGAAACGTTTGATATCGCGATTGTCGGCGCGGGCATCACCGGATGCGCCATCGCGCGGCAGCTCGCGCGATATGACCTGTCCATTTGCGTGGTCGAGGCGGCTAACGATATTGCGCTGGGCGCGTCCAAGGCCAACGGCGGCCTGGTGCACGCCGGCTACGATCCGGCACCGGGCACCGTAAAGGCGCAGGTCAACGCCCGTGGCTGCGAGTTGTACGGAACGTGGGCGCAGGAGCTGGGCTTTCTGTTCTGCCGCACCGGGTCGATGGTGTTGGGCTTTAACGACGGGGACCGCGCGCATCTGGAGCAGCTGCGGTGCAACGGCCTTGCCAACGGTGTGCCCGAGCTGTCGATCGTCGGGCCCGACCGCATCCACGAATTAGAGCCGCGCGCCAGTGCCGATGCAACGTGCGCGCTGTGGTGCCCCTCGACTGGCTTTGTCGACCCGTTTGAGGTTGCCATCGCCGCGCTGGAGAACGCCGTGGCCAACGGCGTGACGTTTATGCGGTCTGCGTCGGTGGAGGCAATTGAAGTCGCGGGCTCGGGCGACGACACGCGCTTTACGCTGGCTACCCCCGCTGGCAACGTGCGCTGCCGCAACCTGATCAACGCCGCGGGCAACGGAGCCGCGGACATCTCGCATATGGCCGGTGCCGAAGAGTTTCAGATGGTCTGGCGCCAGGGCAACATCGTGGTGCTGGACAAGGAGCCGCGCACGCTCATGCCGCTCTACCCCGTGCCGACGCCAGTGTCGAAGGGCGTTATCGTGACAGGCACCGTGCATGGCAACACCGTGATCACCGCCACGGCTGCCGTGCGCGAGCCGGGCGACACGCAGACCTATGCGAGCGATGTGAATGCGCTGCTGACCGGCGCGCGCAAGCTGGTGCCCGATCTGGATACGCGCCGCGTGGTGCGCGCATTTGCCGGCGGGCGTCCGGTCATCCAGGGAACGAACGACTTCTTTATTGGACAGTCGGCCGTGGTGCCGGGGCTGTTCCAGGCGGCGGGCATTCAGTCGCCGGGTGTGGCAAGCGCGCCGGCCATTGCCGAGCGCATGGAGCTTGTGATGCGTGAGGCGGGCGTGGAGCTGCACGAGCGGGCGGACTGGAACCCAATTCGCCGCGCGCCGGACGACTTTGACCGCGCACCGCTGGCGCGCAAGGAGGAGCTGATCGAGTCCGACCCCGCGTGGGGACAGATTGTCTGCCGCTGCGAGACAGTGCCCGAGGCCGAGATCGTGGCCGCGATCCGACGCCAGCCGGGCGCGGTTTCGGTCGAAGGCGTCAAGCGCCGCTGTCGTGCCGGCATGGGTCGGTGCCAAAGCGGCTTTTGCCAGGGGCGTGTGGTGACGATTCTTGCCCGAGAGCTGGGGTGTGACCCTAGCGAGGTGCTGTTGGAGGATGCCGGATCTTGGCTGGTTGAGGGACCGCTGAAGGGGGTGCGCTAGCATGGCGACATTTGATTCGCGCGCCGGACGCGCGAAAGCAGGGGCTACCGAGGCGGTGCAGACGCAAGCCTTCGACGTGGTCGTTATCGGCGGCGGACCTGCCGGCATGGCGGCCGCGCTGGCCGCGCATAAGGCAGGCGCACGCGTGGCCATCGTGGAGCGCGAGCAGCACCTGGGCGGCATCCTCCGCCAGTGCATCCACCCCGGCTTTGGCCTGTCGCACTTTAAACAGGAGCTCACCGGTCCCGAATACGCGCAGCGCTTTATCGACCAGGTGCACGCAACCGACATTGCGCTGTTCCTGGACAGCATGGTAATTGGGATTGATTCAGGCGAGAGCAAGGCTGTGGGCGCACTGGATGCGGACAAGGCCGCAGGAGCTACCGCGGTCCACACCGTCACGCTCATGAGCCCTGCCGGCATGCTGCAGCTCACCGGGCGCGCGGTCGTCCTTGCCATGGGTTGCCGCGAGCGCACCCGCAGCGAAATCAAGATTCCCGGCAGCCGACCCGCCGGCGTGTTTACGGCCGGCCTGGCGCAGCGATACATCAATATCGAAAACCTCAAACCCGGCTCGCGCGCCGTCATTTTGGGCTCGGGCGACATCGGGCTCATCATGGCACGTCGCTGCACGCTCGAGGGGATTTCGGTCGAGGGCGTGTACGAACTCATGCCGTACGCCAACGGCCTGCGCCGCAACGTCAATAACTGCTTGCACGACTTTGGCATTCCGCTGCACCTGTCCACCACCGTCACGCGCGTGATCGGGCACGACCGCGTGGAGGCCGTCGAAGTGAGCCAGGTCGACGAGCGGCTGGCGCCCATTCCGGGGACCGAGCGCATTGTTCCGTGTGACACACTGCTGCTTTCGGTGGGCTTGATTCCCGAGAACGAGCTTTCGGTTGCCGCAGGCGTAGAGCTTGACCCGCGCACGCGCGGCGCCGTGGTGGACCAGAGCCTGCAGACAGGCGTGCCGGGCATCTTTGCCTGCGGCAACGTGCTGCACGTGCACGACCTGGCCGACAACGTGACGTGTGAGTCCGAGAGGGCTGGCGCAGCTGCAGCGGCGTGGGCGCTGGGCGGCGGCGCGGGCACCGTTCCGAACTGCGAGCTCACCGTCTCCCCTGCCGGCATCGCGGGCTACGCGCTGCCGGGGCGCATTACGTCTGTGGCACTCACCAAGCTGAACTTCCGCGTGCGCCGACCAGTCGATGCCGCCTACGTGAGGATCTTAGGCAACGGCGAGGAACTGTTCGCCGGCAAGGTCCGTGCATTTAAGCCGAGCGTCATGGAAAGCTTCCCGCTGCCGGCGAAGGTGATTCAGCGCGCACTCGACCTAGGTGCTAGAGAGATTATTCTGTCTGTCGATCCCATTGATGAGGCATAGCTCATGAGCACGAATGCGACCGAGACGCTGCAGTTCAACTGCACCACCTGCCCATCCGAATGCCTCCTGACCGTAGAGGTAGAGCGTGACGCAGACGGCGCCGTGGTAGAAGTGCGCTCCGTAACCGGCAACAACTGCCCACGCGGCGATAAGTTCGCGCATCAGGAGCTCACCTGCCCCATGCGCGTGCTCACGACGACCGTGGCAGTATCTGGCGGCGACGAAGCCCTGCTCCCCGTGCGCACCGCCGAAGCCATCCCGCTAGAACTCCACGCCCAAGCCATGGCCCTCATCCGCGGCCTAGTCGTCGACGCCCCCATCCGTATGGGCGACGTCGTGCTAGAGAACCTCCTAGACACCAACATCAGCCTAATCGCCAGCATGAACATCGACCGAGCCCAAGTAGCTAATTAGGGACGGGGCACTTTTAGCTACTCCACCATCCACCCCGCCCTCCTCCGCAGTTGCGGTGAAATACGGACTGTTTTATGGCTTCAGGCCGCTAAACAGTCCGTATTTCACCGCAACTTATGAGGGCCGCATGGGATGCAAAGGAGTGTCCCAAGGTGCCGGCATAAAAGGAACGTCCCCAACTGCCGGGCTTGGGATACCATGGTGGCACCCTAGCGAAAGGACGATGTATGGCACATGTCGATGACCAGCGTGTGGCGCGCGTGCTCGATGTGCTCGAGGCTCAGCACCCCGGCGCGCAGCTGCTTGTGAATGACCCATGGTCGATTTATTACCTGACCGGCTTTTATGCCGATATGTTCGAGCGTTTTTGCGGCGTTCTGCTCGCACGCGATACCGAGCCCGTGATCTTGGTCAATGCGCTACACCAACTGCCGGAGTATGACAATGCCCGCGTCGCCTATCACACCGACAACGACGTCGTGGCCGACGCCATCGTTCGTGAGGTCGATCCGAACAAACCACTCGGCATCGACACCGTCATGCGTTCCGGCTTTTTGATGCCCCTCATGGAGCGTCACGCCGCGAGCAAGTTCTTCCTAGGCGACTTTGCCGTCACCGCCGCACGCACCTACAAAGACGCTACCGAGCAGGAGCTTATGCGAGCGTCCTCTGCCGCCAACGACGCCGTGATGGCCGACGCCATCAAGCTCGTTCACGAGGGCGTGACGGAGCGCGAAATTGCCGACCAGATGCTCGGACTGTATCGCAAGCACGGCTGCGAGGGCTTTAGCTTTCCGCCCATCGTGAGCTTTGGCGCCAACGCCGGCGACCCGCACCACGAGCCCGACGATACGGTACTCAAGCGCGGCGACGTGGTGCTGTTCGACATTGGCGGACGCCATCGCAACTACTGCTCGGACATGACGCGCACGTTCTTTTGGGGCGAGCCGGACGAGGAGACGACGCGCATCTACGACATCGTGCGCCGTGCCAACGAGGCCGCCGAGGCGCTCATCGCACCGGGCGTGCGCATGTGTGACCTGGACCGCGCCGCACGCGACGTGATTGAGGATGCGGGCTATGGGCAGTACTTTACGCATCGCCTGGGACACTCGATCGGCTTGCAGGACCACGAGCCGGGCGACGTTTCACTCGTCAACGAGCAGGTCGTGGAGCCGGGCATGACGTTCTCCATCGAGCCGGGCATCTACCTCCCCGGCCGCACCGGCGTCCGCATCGAGGACTTGGCCCTGGTGACCGAGAAGGGCGTCGAGATTCTCAACGCCTACCCTCACGATCTGGTCCGCCTAGTCTAGCCAATGCGGCAAAGGGGCAGCCCCTTTGCCGCATCCCACCAATACCGCGCCACAAAAACGGCCTATCTACTACGTTTAACCCGCATGGGTCGACCATAACCGAGTTTTCGCAAAATACGCAAGCCGTCTACCTGCGGTTTTAATTTCGCGATGTTCCGTATGGTTGGAGGTAACCGGTCAAACGTAGTAGATAGGCCCATTTCGTGGCAAGCGAGTCAACTCAGGGCACAGGGTAGCAAAAAAAGCCCCATCCCAAATTGACTGCTTTTGAGTTGCGGTGATATACGGACTGTCTGAGGCTTCTGGCTTGTAAAACAGTCCGCATTTCACCGCAACTGCTGAGGGGATGGGTTAGCGCAGCAGGCCGGCTACTTCGCCGGCTAGGGTGATGGTGCCGGCAGCTACGAAAGGCTCGTCTGCGGCATCGAAGGCCGCGAGGGCCTCGGACACGCTGGGGTACACGCCAACAAGCTTGTCAGCGTCCACAAGTGCGGCGAGCTCCTCCGCCGGCAGGGCGCGATCGGAATCGGTCTGGGTCACGACCACGCGCGGGAAAGCCGGGATCAGCACGTCGACGATGCCCGCCACGTCCTTGTCGGCCAGCGCGGCGCACAGCAGCGTGGGGCGATTCTCCACGCACGGATCAATCTCGTCCAGCGCGCTCACAAAGTTCTCGCAGCTCTGGGGGTTATGACAGGCGTCAATCAGCTTAAGCGGATCGGTCCCCAGCACGTCAAAACGACCCGGTGTGGGGCAACCCATAAGCGATGCATCCAGCGCATCGTGGTCGAGCTCGCGACCCAGATACCCCTCGCAAAGCATAATCGCGCACGCGGCATTCTGCGGCTGATAGGCCGGCTTGACCATGCTCGACGTATAGATGGCACGCGGCGTAGTGCAGCTAAACTCCACTGTATCGCCCACGTGAGCCGGAACCTTGGTCGTGGCATGGTTCACCACCAGCGGCACAATGCCGCACTCGCGACAACGGGCATCCATCACGCGTTGAACGCTCGCCTCGTGTGTGCCCTCGCCCAGCACAACCAGGCGTCCGGGCTTAATGACCGCAGCCTTCTCACCCGCAATGGCCTCGAGCGTATCGCCCAAAATACGTGTGTGATCGAGCCCAATGCCTGTAATGGCCACGGCGACAGGATCGGTCGCACTCGTAGCATCCCAGCGTCCGCCCATGCCGACCTCAAGCACGGCCACGTCCACGCAAGCCTCGGCAAACACCACCAGTGCAGCAGCCGTCAGCAGGTCAAACGGCGTGATGGTATAGGCGCGCTCCCCCGCCGCCACACGACGGGCATTCACTCGATGCCCCGCCTCAACAGCGGCCGAAACGCCACGGGCAAACGCCTCATCGCTCACAACGCGCCCGTCAACCTCCATGCGCTCGGGATAGCGCACCAGCTGAGGCGACGTATACAGCGCGGTCTTGAGCCCCTCGCCGCGAAGAATAGCAGCCGAAAAACGCGTAGTCGAAGTCTTGCCATTGGTACCGGCAACCTGAATGCAATCGAAATACTCGTCCGGACGCCCCAACTCATCGAGCATATCGACAACCGTCTCGAGCAGAGGACCAGCATCCCCAGAAATCCGCCCCGTATCAGCAGCCAAAGCAACAGCCTCATCAAACGAAAGCAACTCAAACGAGAACGGCACAGAATACGACCCAGAACGCTTAGCCATAACCCAAAGTCCCCTCAACATAAAAAGAGGCCCGCAATAAACAACGAGCCCCTCCCATTCAAAATATCAGCCAAACACCGCTTGCAGCAGAATCAAGGCCACAACCAAGTGGCCCTACCAGGCAGCGGACGCCCCCGTAACCGCCATGGGAGCGGTTTGGGGCTTTGCTCGCCGCAAGTTCCGCACGCAAAGGACAGCACTTAATGTGCTGTCCGTCTTTCGCAGGACTGTCCGCAGTAGCGAGCAAAGCGTCGGGACGCGCCCCTCAGTAAGACCTACGAGAAGTCAGCAACCTGCGAGTTCAGCGCCGCCAGGATCTCCTTGAGCTCAGCTGCACGGTCCCTCTTCTTCTGCACCACCGCGGGCGCGGCCTTGGCCACAAAGCCCTCGTTGGCGAGCGTCTTCTCGCAGCCGGCAAGCTCCTTCTGAGCCGCGGCGATCTCCTTCTCAAGACGTGCCTTCTCGGCCGAAAGGTCAACCTTGCCCTCGAGCACCACAAAGGCCTCGACGCCGCTGTCGACCACGGCGATGCTCGCGGCCGGCTTCTCAACGTCAGTACCCATGACCAGCGAAGCGGTGTTCGCCAGCGGCTCAATGGTCGAACGCAGGCTCTCGAGCTTCTCGATGTCCTCGGCACCGGCGCGCACGACCACGTCGAGCTCGGCCTTGGGGCTCAAGCGATAACGCGAACGCGTGGCGCGGGCGGCGGAAACGACGGCGCGGCACAGCTCAAACGCGCGCTCGGCGTCCTCGTCAACATACTTGGCGTAGTCGGCGGGCTCGGGCCACTTGGCGATCATGAGCGCCTCGGCGCGATCCACGTTGCCCTCGGCGTCCAGGTCGAGCACGCTCGCCGGCATGTTGTCCCAGATCTCCTCGGTGACGAACGGCATGAGCGGGTGCATCAGGCGAATAGAGATGTCGAGCACAAAGATCAGGTTGCGCTGAGCCTGCAGACGGCCCTCGCCCTTCAGACGAGCCTTAGTGACCTCGACGTACCAGTCGCAGACCTCGTTCCAGAAGAACTGCTGCACGCCGCGGGCCATATCGCCAAAGGTGTAGTTCTCAATACCCTCGGTGACCATCTTCACGGCCTTTGCCAGGCGGCTGAACATCCAGGCGTCGGCCGGCGTCTCCACGACGGGCTCGCCGGGCGTGTAGCCCTCCATGTTCATAAGCAGGAAGCGGCTTGCGTTCCAGATCTTGGTCACAAACGACTTAGCCTGGTCGGTACGCGGGCTGTCGATAAGCTTCTTAGTCTTCTTATCGATGTTCGCATCGAACTTAACATCCTGGTTGTTGGTGCACAGCGTGAGCAGGTTGAAGCGCATGGCGTCGGCGCCGTACATACCGATGAGGTCCATGGGGTCAACGCCGTTGCCCTTGGACTTGGACATGCGGCTGCCGTCCTTGGCCAGGATCGTCGGGTAGATGACGACGTCCTTAAACGGCACCTCGTCCAGGAAGTACAGCGAGCTCATGACCATGCGAGCAACCCACAGCGCGATGATGTCGCGCGCGGTGACGAGCGCCGTCGTGGGGTGATGTCCCTCGAGCAGCTCCGGCTTTTGCGGCCAGCCCTGCGTGGCGAAAGTCCACAGCTGAGAGCTGAACCAGGTGTCCAACACGTTCTCGTCCTGATGCACGTGATGACCGCCGCACTTGGGGCACACGTCGGTGTCCTCGGTAAGGGCGTCCTCCCAGCCGCAATCCTCGCAGTAGAACACGGGGATACGGTGGCCCCACCAAAGCTGGCGCGAGATGCACCAGTCCTTGAGGTTCTCCATCCAGGTGGTGTAGGTCTGCGTCCAGCGCGCGGGGTGGAAGGTGACCTTGCCAGAGTTGACGGCGTCGAGCGCCGGCCCCTTGAGCTTATCGACGGCGACGAACCACTGCTCGGACAGCCACGGCTCCAGCGCGGCGTCGCAACGGTAGCAGTGCATGACGGAGTGATCGAGGTCCTCGACGTGGTCGAGCAGGTCATGCTCCTCAAACCACTTGATGACGGCCTCGCGGCACTCCTCGCGGGTCATACCGGTGAATTCGCCGTAGCCCTCGACAACCACCGCGTGCTCATCGAAGATATTAATCTGCGGCAGGTCGTGGGCCTGACCCATGGCGTAATCGTTGGGGTCGTGAGCAGGCGTGACCTTAACGAAGCCGGAGCCAAAGTTGGCGTCGACATGCCAATCCTCAAAGATGGGGATCTCGCGGTCGACGATGGGGAGCTTGACGGTCTTACCCACGAAGGCGGCCTTCTCGGGGTCCTTCGGGGAGACGGCGACGCCCGTGTCGCCGAGCATGGTCTCGGGACGCGTGGTGGCGACGACGATGTAGTCCTGGCCGTTGACCGGCTCGGTCAGCGGGTAGCGCAGGTGCCACAGGTGGCCCTTCTCGTCCTTGTACTCGGCCTCGTCGTCCGAAATGGCGGTGGTGCAGTTGGGGCACCAGTTGACGATGCGCTTGCCACGGTAGATCAGGCCGTCGTGGTACCAGTCGCAAAAGACCTTGCGTACGGCCTGCGCGTAGTCCTCGTCCATGGTAAAGCGCTCGTTGTCAAAGTCGACGGAGCAACCCATGCGCTTGATCTGCTCGACGATGATGCCGCCGTACTCGTGGGTCCAGTCCCAGCAGGCGTCGACAAACTTGTCGCGACCGATCTCCAGGCGGCTGATGCCCTCACTCTTGAGCTTCTTGTCGACCTTAGTCTGCGTGGCGATACCGGCGTGGTCGGTACCCAGCACCCAACGCGTGGACTTGCCGCGCATGCGGGCCATACGGATGATGGCGTCCTGGATGGAGTCGTCGGTGGCGTGACCCATGTGGAGCTTGCCGGTCACGTTGGGAGGCGGAATGGTGACGGTGCAGTCGCCCACGCCCTCACGGCGCTTGTAGTAGCCGCCGTCGAGCCACTTCTGCAGGATCGCCGGCTCGTTGGTCGACGGATCGTAGTTCTTGGGCATCTCTTCCATATATCTCTCCCTGTCCCGCCGGGGAGGAATGTAGGCCCGATTTTCGCTCGGTCAGGTCCTGGGCTCGCTCGAAGACCACATTAAGTGGTCTTCGGCTCGTGCGGAATCTACGAAAATCGAGCCTACATTCCTCCCCTTAGGTATCGATTACTTCAGTCTGAATTGACTTTGCCGAGGCCTAAACAAACACACAGAATAGCACAGGTAGTTGGGGTTATTGCGTATATATAAAATAGCCTCCGACCGCGGGTGGTCGGAGGCTATTTGCAAACACGCTTTAGGCTGGTTTAACCGTAGATGCGCTGGGGTTGTTCTTCGCCCTTTACGGAGGCTTCGGTCACGACGACCTTGGAAACGCCCTCCTCGCTGGGGAGGTCGAACATCGTCTGCTGCAGCACGTCCTCGCAGATGGAACGCAGGCCGCGGGCGCCGGTCTTGCGGGCAAGCGCCATGCGGGCGATCTCGTGCAGGGCCGCGTCCTCAAACTCAAGCTCGACGTCCTCGAGCTGGAACATCTTGCGGTACTGACGCACCACGGCGTTCTTGGGCTCGGTCAGGATAGACACCAGGTCGTCCTCGTCGAGTGCCTGCGTCTGGGTGACGACGGGCGTACGGCCCACGAACTCGGGAATCATGCCAAAGGCGTTGAGGTCCTGCGGGAGCACCTGACGCAGCAGGTCGTTCTCGTCGACCGAGGTGGGGCCGGCGATCTCGGAGTTAAAGCCCACGCCCTTGTTGCCCACGCGGTCGGCGATGATCTTGTCCAGGCCCACAAAGGCACCGCCGCAGATAAACAGGATGTTGGTCGTGTCGATCTGCAACAGTTCCTGCTGGGGATGCTTGCGGCCGCCAGTGGGCGGAACGCTTGCCACCGTGCCCTCAAGAATCTTCAGCAGTGCCTGCTGAACACCCTCGCCCGAGACATCGCGGGTGATGGAGAGGTTCTCGGCCTTGCGGGCAATCTTGTCGATCTCATCGACATAGATGATGCCCACCTGCGCGCGCTCGATGTCGCCATCGGCGGCGTTGATGAGCTTGAGCAGGATGTTCTCAACATCCTCGCCCACGTAACCTGCCTCGGTAAGCGCGGTGGCATCGGCAATGGCAAACGGCACTTCGAGGATGCGCGCGAGCGTCTGGGCAAGTAGGGTCTTACCGGTACCGGTGGGACCGAGCAGCAAAATGTTGGACTTGGCGAGCTCAACCTCGTTCATATCATCGTCGAGCTGCGAGTCCAAGCCATCGTCAAAGGCCGAAAGCGCAGCGCCACCCTCGATCACGCGGCGGTAATGGTTGTACACGGCAACCGACATGGCGCGCTTGGCGTCCTCCTGGCCCATGACATAGGCCGAAAGCTCGTCATAGATCTCATGCGGTGTCGGCACGTGCGTAATGACCTGGCGGGCGTCGTCCTCGAGCTCAAAGCCCTCGGCCTCGGGGTCAACGGTGGGCTGGGACGCAGCCTGGCCGTGATCGTTGAGGAAGCCCGGCAGCTTGCCGTTGCGGGCAGCGTCCATGAAGTCCGAAGCCAGCGACTCCTCAAGGATCTCGGAGCAGGCGGCAACGCACTCGTCGCAGATAAAGATGTTGGTCGGGCCCTTTACAAGGCGGCGAACCTGCCCCTGCTCTTTTCCGCAGAAGGAGCAGCGGATGGGGTTGCCGTTCTCGTCAAAGTTGTCCTGCATGTTACCGGCCATCCTAGGCGTCCTTCGCGGCGAGGTCGCGCGAGGTGACGATACGGTCGATCAGGCCATAGTCGAGGGCCTCGGCAGCGGTCAGGTAGTTGTCGCGCTCGGTATCGGCCTGGACCTTCTCGATGGGTTGGCCTGAGGCGTCGGACAGGATCTGATTGAGCTCGCGGCGGGTCTTCTTGATCTCCTCGGCCACGATCTCGATCTCGGTCTGCTGGCCCTGGGCACCGCCGCTGGGCTGGTGAATCATGACCTTGGAGTGCGGCAGGCAGAAGCGCTTGCCCTTGGCGCCGGCCGAAAGCAGCACGGCGGCCATGGACGCGGCCATGCCCACGCAGATGGTGGAAACCTGCGGCTTAATGAAGTTCATGGTGTCAAGAATCGCCAGGCCGGAGTAGACCTCGCCACCGGGCGAATTGATGTAGAGCGAGATATCCTTCTCGGCATCCTGGCTCTCAAGATGCAGCAGCTGGGCAACGACCAGGTTGGCGCTGACGGAGTTGATCTCCTCGCCCAAGAAGATGATGCGATCGTTGAGCAGGCGCGAATAGATATCGTAGCTGCGCTCGCCGCGCGGCGTCTGCTCGATAACGTATGGCACGAGGGCGGAATCGAACTTAGCGATCATACGCATCTCCATTTCTCTCTTGCGGACCAAATCGGTTCTAGATAAACGTACGGTGCCCGCATGCTATGCATTGGCTGGCACCGTACGAAGCAACCGGATAACCGGTGTATAACTTTACCCCATCACGGGCGCACGCATGCGCTCATGGGCAAGGTGGCGAGAATTACTCGGCGTCCTTGGCGGTCTCGTCGACCTCGGTCACCTTGGCGTTCTCGACCAGGTGGTCGACGGCCTTGGAGCGACGGATGGACTCGCGGACGGCAGGCATGCGGCCATCGGCGATGAACTCGGCCTTGGAAGCCTCGACGTCCTTGACGCCGGCCTTCTCGAACTCAGCGTTGATGTCGTCCTCGGTGACCTCAATCTTGAGCTCACGAGCGAGAGCGTCGAGAGCCAGGGACTCACGGGCAACGTCGTTGGCCTGCTTGTGCAGGTCGCCGATGAACTGCTCCATGGTCAGGCCGGAAGCGGGCAGCCAGGTGTCCAGCGTCATGCCGCGGGCAGCGAGGTTGGACAGGAAGTTCTGGCCAAGCTCCTCAAAGACGGACTGCTCGTAGTCGGCGTCCATCTCGTCGAGCTGCAGGCGCTCGGCGAGAGCGGAGACGCAACGGTTCTCCTTCTCGGCCGGGAGGCGGGAAGCCTTGTCCTGCTCGATCTCGATCTTGATGGCGTCGCGCATGGCGTCGATGCTGTCGAAGCCAAAGTCGGACTTGACGAGCTCGTCGGTGAGCTCGGGGGTGTTGCGGACCTTGATGCCCTTGACGGTGACCTCGACGGTGTGAGTCTCGGCCTCCTCGCCCTCCTCGACCTCGTCGGTCCAGGTGACGGTCTTGACGTCGTCAACGTTGGCACCGATCAGAGCGTCGTTGAACTCAGCGGGGTTGCTGTCGCTACCGGCGATGAGCATGCGGCCCTCGGCGGCGAAGTTGTCGGCGTTCTCGACGGCCTTGAGGTCGACGGTGACGTAGTCCTCGGCCTCGACGGCGCGACCCTCGACGTCCTCGAAGGTGGCACGGTAGTTGAGGAGCATCTCGACCTGGTTGTTGATCTCGGACTCGGTGACCTCCGCAGGGGGCATCTCGATCTCGACGGCGTCGAAGGAGGAGAGCTCAGCGGCGGGACGCAGGGAGAACTCGACGGTGTAGGTGTAGTCCTCGTGATCCTTGGCGAGGTCGAGGTCCTTGTAGTCACCGTTCTTGGTGGGGACGATGTCCAGCTCGTTGAGGACGGCGGACTCGTTGGCGGCGATCAGGTCATTGGTGGCCTGAGCGAGGGTAGCCTCGGCGCCAAGAGCGGAGTCGATGACCGGACGGGGAGCCTTACCGGCGCGGAAGCCCGGGAAGCGGTACTTCTTGGCGGTGTCCTTGTAGGCCTTCTTGATCGCGGCGTCGACGTCGGCGGCCGGGATGGTGACCGTAGCGGTGAGCTTGGCGTCCTTGACGTCAGAAGCGGTGATGTTCAACACGTTCCTCCTCATACTGCCCAGCTTATCTGAGGTGCTGGTACCTTTATGCAACAAGCGTCGCGAGGGCATAAGCCGACGCGGGTGCGTTGGTGCGGGCGAAAGGACTCGAACCTTCACGGGAATCCCACCAGAACCTAAATCTGGCGCGTCTACCAATTCCGCCACGCCCGCATGAGCGCACAGATTAGGAATGATAGCAGATACGAGCGACAAGCGCACGCACACGTTTTACAGGCTCACGACCTCACCACGAGTGCAAAAGGCGGGGCGAGTTGCCCCGCCCCGCCAATTACGACTTGTTCGCTGACCCGCTACTCCCCCAGCAGGGCCTTCTCGGGCGTGATCGGCAGCGAGCGAACCTGATGTCCGGTAGCGTGTGCCACGGCCGAGGCAACGGCGGCGAGCGGCGTGTTGATGACGACCTCGCCGATCGACTTGGCACCAAACGGACCCGTCGGCTCGTAGCTCGGCTCAAAGGCCACGCGGATGCTGCCGATATCCAGGCGCGTGGGCAGCTTGTAGCTCATAAAGTTGCCGGTGCGCAGACGGCCGCGCTCATCGTGCTCGACGATCTCGTAGAGCGCATGGCCGATACCCTGGGCAATGCCGCCCTCGGCCTGGACGCGCGCGAGCGCCTCGTTGATCACGGTGCCGCAGTCGACGGCCGCCGCATAGTCCACCACGGTCACCTTGCCGGTAGCCTTGTCGACCTCGACCTCGGCAATGCCGGCCATAAACGGCGGGGGCGAAACGGGCAGGCAGGCAGAGGCATGCGAGGTGAGCGCGTCGCCGCCCGCAATGTTCTTAACGCACAGGTTGGCAAAGTCGCGCAGCGTGAGGTAGCGGTTCTGCTCGCGCGCGGCACGTTCGTCGGACAGGCGCACGTACTGGCCATCGAAGACCACATCGGCGGCGTCCACGTCCCACATCTGGGCGGCCTTGGCGCAGATCTTCTCACGCAGCTCGGTCGCGGCGTTCTTGGCGGCAAGGCCCGTCACGTACGTGCCCGAGCTCGCGTACGAGCCGGCATCGAACGGCGACACGTCGGTGTCCACGCCGCGCACCACGATCAACGAACTCTCCACGCCCAGCTCCTCGGCGGCAATCTGCGCCAGGATCGTGTCGACGCCCATGCCGTTATCGGTGGCGCCGGTGCCAATGGTAATGAAGCCGTCCTCTTCAAGGCGCATGTCGATGCCGGCGATATCCACGTTGGAGATGCCCGAGCCCTGCATGGTAAGCGCGCAGCCCAGGGCGCGCACGCGGTCGCCCAGGTCCACGGCCAGCGGCTTGTCGCGCCAGCCGATCATGTCCATCGCACGCAGCAGGCAGCGGTCGAGCGCGCAGGCGTTGAGCTTCTCGTTGTAGTACTGCGGCATGATCTCGCCCTCGCGCACAATGTTCTTAAGGCGCAGGTCGGCGGGGTCCATGTGCAGCATGTCGGCGAGCTCGTTGACGGCGCTCTCCACGGCAAACTGGCCCTGGGTGGCACCGTAGCCGCGATACGCGCCGCCGCGGTTGGTGTTGGTGTAGACGGCGTCCCAGCTAAAGCGGCTCGCCTTCACATGGTTGTAGATGGGCAGGCTCTTGTGGCCCGAAAGGCCGATCGTCGTGGTAGCGTGCTCGCCGTACGCGCCGGCGTTGGACAGCGTGTGCAGGTCGATGGCCGTGATGGTGCCGTCGTTCATGGCGCCCAGCTTAACGGTCATCTGCATCTGATGGCGCGAGTTGCCCGCGGTGATGGTCTCCTCACGGGTGTAGCAGCAGTAACTCGGACGGCCGGTCTGCTGGGTCACAAACGCAACAAAGATCTCGCAGCAGCCCGTCTGCTTGGAGCCAAAGCCGCCGCCGATGCGCGGCTTAATGACCTGCACCTGCGACTGCGGAATGTCGAGCGACTGCGCGACCATGCGGCGCACGTGGAAGGGCACCTGCGTGGAGGTGGTCACCGAGATACGCCCGAACGCGTCGGTCGTCGCGAAGGCGCGGAAGGTTTCCATGGACGCGGTCTGCGTGGCCTGGCTGGTGTAGGTACGCTCAAAGACGATGTCGCTCTGGGCGAAGGCCTCGTCCAAGTCGCCAAAATCGCTGGTACCGCTGCACACCAAGTTGCGCGGGACGTCGCCGCCCTGCGGGAACATAAAGGTCACGTCGCCCTCGGGGTGGACCACGATGTCGTTATCGAGTGCCTGGGTAAAGTCGAGTAGCGGCTCGAGCACCTCGTAGTCGACCTTGATGAGCTTGAGCGCCTTGTCGGCGGCCTCCTCGGTCTCGGCGGCGACGATCGCCACCTCCTCGTTTTGGTAACGGACGAGGTTCTCGAGGATCAAGCGGTCGTAGGGCGAAGGCTGCGGATAGCTCTGGCCGGCGATGGTAAAGCGGCGCTTGGGCACGTCCTCGTAGGTGTAGACGCCCACCACGCCGGGCACCTTAAGGGCGCGCGACGTATCGATGGAGCGGATCTTGGCGCGGGCATACGGGCTGCGCTTGAGCTTGACGATGAGTGCGCCGGCAGGCACCAGGTCGCCCGTGTAGACGGGACGACCCTCGAGTAGCGCCTTCGAGTCCTTCTTGGGCTGCTTGTGGGTGATCTGCTTGTAGGAGACACCATCGCAGCTGGTGTCGTTGACCGGCAGCTCGGGCATCTCGAAGCCCACCTGCACGCCAGACTCGTTGAGGAAGCGGACGATGGCGCGCAGCTGGCTCTCATAGCCGCTGCAGCGGCAGAGGTTGCCGGCGAGCTGGCGCGAGAGCTCCTCGCGCGTGGCAACAAGGCTCGGGTCCTCCTTGGCGGCACGGGCGAGCGCCAGCACGTTCATGATAAGGCCGGGAGCGCAAAAACCACACTGCTCGGCGCCTTCGGCAGCCATTGCGCGAGCGAGCGCCTCAGACTCGGCCTTGAGGCCCTCGAGCGTAGTGATGGAGCGGCCCTCGACGCGCGCGGCGGGAACCGAGCAGCTCAGCACCGGGTCGCCGTCGAGCCACACTGTGCACAGGCCGCAGTTGGTGGTCTCGCAGGCACAGCGCACCGACGCGCAGCCCTGCTCGCGCAGCAGCGCAAAGAGCATGGTGTCGGGGGCAATCTGAACCTTGACCTTACGGCCGTTGAGCGTAAAGGAAAGATCGATGAGTTTGGCAGCCATTAGCGCACCTCGCTAGAATCGACGCCGGGCACGCGGCGGCAGGAATACTCGTCCGTGGCGAACTTAGGCACTTGCACGGTCTCGAGCTCGTGGGCAAGCGCAGCCGAAAGCTCGATGCCGGCGGCGCGGCGCACGGCCTGAATCGCCAACGGTGCCGAGATGCGGCGGCGGTAGTCAGCCGAGCCCCACAGGTTGGTGCCATAGCTCAGTGCGCGTACGGACGCGGCCAGGGCGCGAAGCTCGTCCTCGGAAGGATGCTCGTTGGTAAGGCCGCACGCCTCGCCCTGCAGCAGGGTCGCGTGCAGCGGGCGGGCGCCCACGGTGACGTGCCAGGTGTTGTCCCACCAGGCGGCGGTAACGTTGAGCGAGGGGAAGTCGGTCGCAGCCTTGCGCACGGCCTCGTAGCTTGCGCGATAGTCGTGCTTAACGACCACCACGTGCTCGATCACGTCACGCACGTAGCCCATGTCCACGAACTCGACAAGCGGCACGCGACCGGCGCCCGTCAGCTCAACATAGGAATCGAGCGCGAGAAAGGCGGAGAGAACGTCCGAGAAGCCAAAGCGACCGTAGATGCTGCCGCCCACCGTGGCGGTATTGCGCAGCTGCACGCCCACGATATCGTGGACGGCGAACTCAAAGACATGGTTGACAAGCGCGTTGAGCTCGGCATGGCGCTCGAGCTGGCGCAGGGTACACATGGCACCGATGCGAAACTCGGTCTCGGTCTCCTCGATCTGATCGAGTCCGCAGGCCGAAAGGTCAATCGCCGTCGCCACGCGACGCGAACCAAGGCGCATCCAGATGCCGCCGCCCACAATCTTGTTGTTGCGGTTCTTCTGTAAGAGCTCATAGGCTTCGGCCGCGTTTCCAACACGGACGTAGGTACCGAACTTGAGCACGTTCTCCCCCATCTCTCCACTTGTCCAGTACGTTTAAGTGTACCAAACGAGGGGCCGCACACCGTTTTAGGACAAAATCCACCCACCCATACATAACTTGCGGTGATATACGGACTGATTAGCCGTTCTGGAACGCAAAACAGTCCGTATATCACCGCAAGTTATGAGGAGTCCTCCGGAATAGAAAAGGCTCCCAGCCGGATAGCTGGAAGCCTCATCACATGCCATATCGAGCGAAGATTTAGCAGACGCCCTGGGCGAGCATGGCGTCGGCGACCTTCAGGAAGCCGGCGATGTTGGCGCCCATGACAAAGTTGCCCTCCTGGCCGTACTCCTTGGCGGTGTCGTCCACGTTGTGGAACATGCCGCGCATGAGCTGCTCGAGCTTGCCGTCGACCTCCTCGAAGGTCCAGGACAGGTGCTCGGCGTTCTGGCTCATTTCCAGGCCGGACACGAGCACGCCACCGGCGTTGGCAGCCTTACCGGGCATAAAGGCGACGCCGTTCTCCTGGAAGTAGGTCGTGGCCTCGATGGTCGTGGGCATGTTCGCGCCCTCGCCGACCACCTTGCAGCCGTTGGCGACGAGCGCCTGGGCGTCCTCGAGCAGCAGCGTGTTCTCGCGAGCGCAGGGCAGCGCGATGTCGCAGGGAAGCTGCCACACGCCGCGGCCGTCGCCCTCGTGCCACACGGCGTTGGGCTTCTCGTCAACATACATGGCGAGCGTGACGCCCTTATCGTGACCGGAGCGCTTCTTGTTGTAGACATGCTCGAGCACGGTGTAGTCGATGCCGTCGGGATCCTCGACCCAGCCGTGAGTGTCGGAGCAGGCGAGCACCTTGCCGCCGAGCTGGGCGACCTTCTGGACTGCGTAGATAGCGACGTTACCGGAGCCGTGAACGACGACGTTCTTGCCCTCGAAGGAGTCGCCGCGGCTCTTGAGGTACTCGTCCACAAAGTAGACCAGACCGTAGCCGGTGGCCTCGGTACGGGCGAGCGAGCCGCCAAAGGAGAGACCCTTGCCGGTGAGGACGCCGGTCCACTCGTTGGTCAGGCGCTTGTACTGACCGAACAGGTAGGCAACCTCGCGGCCGCCAACGCCCAGGTCGCCGGCGGGAACGTCGGTGTTGGGGCCAATATGGCGATAGAGCTCAGTCATGAAGGACTGGCAGAAGTGCATGATCTCGTTGTTGGACTTGCCCTTGGGGTCAAAGTCGGAACCGCCCTTGCCGCCGCCCATGGGAAGAGTGGTCAGGCTGTTCTTGAGGATCTGCTCCAGGCCCAGGAACTTGAGCATGCCCAGGGTGACCGTCGGGTTAAAGCGCAGGCCGCCCTTGTAGGGTCCAATGGCAGAGTTGAACTCGACGCGGTAGCCGCGATTGACCTGGACCTTGCCCTGGTCGTCGACCCAGGGGACACGGAACATGACGATGCGCTCGGGCTCGACGAGGCGCTCAAGCAGGGCGGCCTCCTCGTACTCGGGATGGGCGTCGAGCGCCGGCTGGATGGTACCGAGGATCTCGGTCGCGGCCTGGATGAACTCAGGCTGCTCGGGATAGCGGGCCTTGAGCTCGTCGAGAACTTTCTGCGTGTAGCTCATGCTTCCTCCAATTGATGGAAAAGAAAAGTGTCGTTCGAGGCGCCCCATGCGCCGCGAGCTTTATCGAGTATGGATAATATCGCACTGTTGCAGCAAAGTTTCGCATAAGCCGACGAGCAGATGTTTCGTTTTGATTACGATGCAGGTAGAAGCGTTTTTGAGTGCCTGACGTGCAAAACCTGTGTTTCAGACCTGTTTCGTCCACATGTTCCAAACCACCACATTGGGGCACCTTTGTGGTGGTGTGGGGGTTAAAGGACGAGTTGATGGTAGTCGGCGGGCGTTACGCGGCCTTCGGTAGCAGCGCGGAAGGCGGCGAGCGCATCACCCGAGAACGGCATGGCCCAGCACAGACCGCAACCTGCGGTAATGGAGCCGGGCAAAGGCATAATGCGCCCGGGCACGCCGGCATTCAGGCAAAGCTGCTCGCACTCCATCACATCGAAGGTGCTATCGAACGAAACGATGATCTTGCGCTCGTGGTCGAGGGCATCACCGGACGGGCCTTCGCGGTGTGCCTCACGATACGCCGCAGCGGCCGCCTCCTCTTCCGCAGTATGTCCACAGCCACCGCAGCCGCAGGTACAGGGCTCGGAACCATCGCAAGTGCAAGGCTCTCCCGTGTCGGGACAAATATCGTGAGACATGGCAACTCCAATCGTCTAGGCGAGTAACTCGGCCGCCGCAAACTCCTCGGGCGTATTGACGTTTTCGAAGCAGAGCGTCGAGCCCGCGGCCTTAACAATCTGCGGCTCATCCATATAACCGGCCTGAACGCGATTGATCAGGCAGCGAATGCGCTGGCGGTCGCAGGCAAGCAGCTCTTGGGCAACCGGCGCACACGCGTCACGGCGCCAGACGGCACAAAGTGGCTCAATCCCCCGCTCCTCGCGCGGCACGCACACGTCGAGCGCCTCGACCTCAACACAGCCAGCAAGGGCACCGATTAGCTCCGAAGAGACAAACGGCATATCACAGGCGACGATAGCAACGAGAGGCAGCCGGGCCGCAGTCAGCGAACTCGCGATGCCGCGCATGGCGCCCGCCGGCCCCTCAAGGTCCGACACTATTCGCGGCACCAGGCCGCCAAACGCGCGCTCCTCAAGGTAGGCAAGCTCGCTGGGACGCGAAGTCGTCACGACCAACTCGCCGGCAACTGGCGCCAGCCGACCCAGCACGCGTTCGATGAGCGGCTCGCCGCAAAACGCCATGCGAGCCTTATCACAGCCCATGCGCGAGGACAGCCCACCCGCTTGGACGACACAAGAAAGATCGGCACGTCTTACGGTAGTCATACGGCAAAACACCTCCATCGGCATGCTCGAAACCCGGTGCACGAAGCTAAATACAGCCACCGAAATAGCAGCGCTACGAAAAGCTCGTGCAAAAACAAAACAGCGCCTTTGCGGCACGCAGCAAGACCGCGAGCACAAAAGCGCTGGTAGCGTATGGCGGGAACGTATGTGAATCGAACACATCCAAGACGTTTTGCACGCCTCGCAACGGTTTTGAGGACCGCGGAGCCCACCGGAGCCCATCCGTTCCCAAGTGCGGCGGTATTTTACCAAACCGAAGCGGCTCCATCCCAAAAAGACGAACAAGAAGTTGCGGTGGAATAGTTCCTGTATTTGCTGCCAAAGCCTCCAAATAGGAACTATTTCACCGCAACTGAGGAGGCGGGAGCGAGTGACCGGCCTAGCGCAGGGAGCGCAGGCCGCCGGCATCCTTGTCGAGCGCCGTAAAGCGCACGGCATCCAGGTGTTCCAAGATGCTGATGGCACGTTTGCGCGACACGCCTAGGGCCTCGCGCAGGGCGCTCGTGGTGGCGGCGCCGCCGGCTGCCTCAATGGCGGCGGCAACAAGCTCGCGCGCATGGGCCTCGGCGGCAGCAGACAAGGCAACATCGCGCTCGACCTTCACGATGGAACGGTTGAGCGAAAGCTCGCGCAGCGCACGCGTCATGGTGTCGCGATCGAGCTGGAGTTGCTCGCCCACCTCGGGCAACGTCGGCGCATCGAGGCCGGCTTCGTCCAGCAAGGCAACGATGCGTTCGCAGGCCTCGCGCACCACACGCGCTGCAGCGGCAGCGGAGTGCGGGTCGAACACCTCGGCGCCCTCGGAGGCGCACACGCCGCGAGAGCAGCCCTCGGAAATCAGGGCTGCGGCAACTGCATCATCAGCGGCAGGCCACGCAGCATGGGCAACGGCGCCGGGCGTAAAGCCCGTCTCCTTGGGGGCAGCCGCGTGCATGGCGGACAGGGTCGCCGCCAGTGCATCCATCGCAGCGTCGAGCACGGCGGCATTCACATACAGCGCATCGCCCGAGCCGGCAAGCTTGTAAACAACACCTCGCGCCACCAGCTCGTTCAGCGCGGCGTCGGCCTCAACGGAAACAAGATCTAGCGCTGCGGCAACGTCGGCAACCACGACCGGCAACGCCTGCAGCGCCAGCCACGCATCCACACCAGCGACGGCATCGCCGGCCTCAAGCGCCGCAAGCAGCGTGCGCTCCCCCGCCGAAAGCTCGCGCGAGCGACGGCAGCGCGAAAGCAGCACACACCCGCCGCCAATGAGCATAACGGGCGAATACGACAGCACCACGGCATGGTCTCCGGCTCGCAGCGGCAGCGGCTCCTCCAAGCGCACCTGTACGGTACGGGTCTCGCCCACCGCCATGGGGGCCTCGCCTTCCACGAACATGATGCGGCCGACAACCTCGGCCGTACCCGCCATCACGTGCACACGCGCACCCGACTCGAGCACACGCGGCTTGGCGCCCTCGCGGCCCAGGTAGGTGAACGTCATCATAAAACGCAACGTCTGACCAAAGCGGCCCGCCACGCCCAGCATCTCGCCACGGTCAAGCGCCGCGACACCGTCACCAACCAGGTTGAGCGCCACGCGTTGCCCAGGCAACGCGCACGGCGTATCGCCATGAACCTGAATCCCGCGCACACGACAGACCGTACGCGACGGCAAAGCCATCAGCTCGTCGCCCACCGCAACTGGCGCATCGTGCAGCGTTCCCGTAACGACGGTGCCAACACCCTTGATCGTAAAGCAGCGGTCAATCGGCAGGCGAGGTGCGGCATCGCTCCGCTCGGAACGGTCACGACAGGCATCCCAGCAGGCACTTACCTGCTCGTCGAGCACCGCAAGCAGCCCGTCGATCCCATCGCCCGTCTTAGACGACACGGGCACAATGGGCGCGCCCGCAAACACGGTACCCGACAAAAAGTCATCGACATCGAGCTCGGCAAGCTCGGTCATCTCGGCATCGGCCAGGTCGCACATCGTCAGCGCGACCACCATATGCGTAACGCCCAGCAGCTCCAGCACATGCACGTGCTCGCGGGTCTGCGGCATCACGCCCTCGACGGCCGAAACCACCAGCACGGCCACGTCGATACCCGTGGCGCCCTGCACCATGGCGCGCAAGTAATGCGCATGGCCCGGCACGTCGACCAGGCCAACAATCTTGCCACTTGGCAGCGCCAGCTCGCCAAAGCCCAGCTCCACGGTCATACCGCGACGGCGCTCAACCTCCAGACGGTCGGGATTCTTGCCGGTCAGCGCCTCGATCAGCGCCGACTTACCGTGGTCGACGTGGCCCGCCGTGCCAACGATAACGGGACACTCCACCAGCGCTTGAACCTCACTCATCGTGCAACCGCCTTCTCAACGCACGCGACGAGCGTCGATGCCGCCGTCTCGATATCGCGGTCGCCCACAAGCGTGCGCACGTCAAACAGGACGCGATCGTGCGAGGCGCGCGTGACGACGGGCGTGTCGAAATCTTGGACAAGCGAGCGCTTGAGCGCGTCGACCGTCAGGCGCCCGTCGGCCGGGCAGACGGCCACGCACATCGTGGGCAGCTCGACGGTAGGCAGCGAGCCGCCACCGGGGGTCGACGATTCCTCGACGATTTCCACCTGCACGGCGCACGGGCAACCCGCCTTATCGAGGCCTGCCGTCATCAGCTCGCGCAGCTTGCGTGCGCGACGCTCCAGATGAGCCTGTGGAAGCGTGAGCATGTTGAGCACCGGCACCTCACGATGGGCCACATCCGCCCCATCCATGTAAATGCGCAGTGTAGCCTCGAGCGCCGCCAGTGCGAGCTTTCCCGGACGCAGGGCGCGCATAAGCGGATGCGACCCACAGGCCTGGACCAGATCGCGACGGCCCATGATAATGCCCGCCTGTGCGGCACCGAGCAGCTTATCGCCCGAGCATGACACGATATCGAGCCCCGCCGCGACCGAAGCCGGCGTGGGTTCCTCGCCGCCGTGTACCAAGATGTCGTCGGGCAACAGCGCGCCCGATCCCTGGTCCTCGTAGAACAGCAGGCCGTGCTTACGGGCCAGCGCGGCGAGCTCCTTTGAGCTCACTTCCTCGTGGAAACCCTCGATGCGATAGTTGGAAGGATGAACCTTAAGGATCATCGCCGTATCGGGCGTGATGGCGCGCTCATAGTCGCTCAAATGCGTGCGGTTGGTGGCGCCGACCTCAACGAGCTTGGCACCCGAGGCCTCCATAACATCGGGGATACGGAAACTGCCGCCGATCTCGACAAGCTCGCCGCGGCTGACGATGACCTCCTTGCCTGCGGCATGGGTCGCCAGCACCAACAGCACGGCAGCCGCGTTATTGTTAACGACCAGCGCGTCCTCGGCACCGGTAAGCGAGCGGATGAGCTGCGCGGCATGTTCCTTGCGCGACCCGCGCGAGCAGGTGTCCACGCTGTACTCAAGCGTGCTGTAGCCGCGCGCAACCTCGGCCACGGCCTTGGCAGCCGACTCCGCGAGCGGGGCGCGACCCAGGTTGGTATGGATAACCACACCCGTGGCGTTGACGGCGGGACGCAAGCTCGGCAGCGCGGAGCGATGCGCGCGCCACTCGATGGCCGAGGCCAGCTCGCGCTTAGAGCGCGGGGCGACACCGGCGCGAATGGCGGCGCGCTCCTCGTCGAGCTCGGCCGTGACGGCGGCATGGACCACCGCGTCGCAGGTCTCCCCCGCCGCCTTCACCACCGGCCACTCGGCAAGCAGCTCGTTGACGGAAGGGATGGCGCGCAGGCGGGCGCGCACCTCATCGGACATGTTCTGGCTATCGCTCATGTGCGGCCTTTCAAAAGAAACGTGGATCAGTCGAATACATCAGCTGAGTCAATTACTCGTCATTATCCTCGCGCGCCGCGATCTTTTCCACGCGAACGGCGTTTTCCTGGGTGAGCGCGGCACCCGTCAACGGGTCCCAACGCAACGGCGTATGGTCGAGCGGGCCCACGCCCAAGGCTTGAGCGCCACCGGCAGCGGCGCCAAACGAACGTCCACCGGGGGCGGCCGAGGTGAAGATGCACGCCGGATGCAGATACGGCGTCGTCTCCACGCGCACGCGGTCGCGGCCCATATCGCTCACGAGTTCGACGATCTCGCCGTCGGCGATGCCCATGTGCGCAGCAGCATCGGCATTCATCTGCACGGCATCCAGGTCCGACCCAGCCTCAGCGGCACCTTGGGCTGCAAGCCTGCGCGAGGTGTGCGACTCAAAGGGACGGTTGCCGCTAATGAGGCGAAACATCCCCGGGCCAGGCTCCACCATGGGAGCGATCCAGTCGGGTACACGACCCAGGCCGGCTCGTTCCCATACGTCGCTTGCCAGCGCAATTTTGCCGCCATCCAGGGGAATCGCCGGCTCGCCCGTACGCGACGGCAACGCAACGCCCGTGTCGGCCCAGCCGCGCTCCTTGAGCTCGTCCAGATCAATCCCAAAAGGCTCCACCTGGGCAGCCGCCAGATCGTCAGACGTAAACCGAAAGTACTCGCCCACGCCACACGCCTGCGCCAAACCGGCAAAAATCTCCCGACCGGGACGTGTGTCGTCATGCTGCACAGGCAGCACGGCGTTGCGGTAGAACACGCGCGCATCGTTGGCGCCCATCACCGTTCCCACGCCGCGGTCGGCCTCCAGATACGTCACATCGGGCAGCACGAAGTCAGAAGCGCGCGCCGTCTCGGACCAGCGAATATCAATCGTCACGAGCAGGTCAAGCTGTTCCAGAATCGATAGCCACGCCCCGGCGTTGCCATAGCCCGCACCGGGGTTACTGGCATAGACGATGAGCCCACGCAAATCGCCGGCAAGAATCGACTGACCGACGGTCGTGCACAGGCCGCGCACCGGATCGACCAGTGGATAGCGCTCGGACCCCAGCTTGGGCCCGCGCGGCACCGGCGGCGTCGCAAAGCGCGTGGGATCGAGGTCGCCCAACACAAGCGGCGTGGGTGGATTGAGCGCGCCGCCCGCATGCCCGATGCAGCCCAGAAGCACATCGACCAAGCAGATAGCGCGCGCGGTCTGGGTACTATTGGCATACGCGATACCGATGCCACCATGAAAGCCCGCATCCACCACGGCGGCAGGCGCGGCGGCAGCGAGATCGCGCGCCGTGGCGACAATCTCCGCGGCCGGCACGTCGCACATCGACTCGGCCCACTCGGGCGTCCAAGCATGGGCCGCCTGCGCCAGCTCGTCAAAACCAGTGGTATAGCGGTCCACGAACTCGTGGTCGTACAGGCCCTCGGCAATCAACACGTGGGCGATGCCCAACAGCAGCGCCAAGTCGCAGCCCGGGCGCACACGGAGCCAGCGATCGGCAATAGCAGCCGAACCGCTGCGCCGGGGGTCAACCACAATGATCTTCGCCCCGCGCCGGCGCGCATCGTTGAGCGCATCAACGGCCCCCATCGTCGATGAATCGACGATGGAACGCCCCAGGTACATGATACAGTCGGTATGCGCTAGGTCGGAGGCGGGGCTGTAGCCCAGGCTGTGCTCCCAACCGGTAAGTCGGCTTACCTCGCAGGCGCCGTCGGCACCGTACACGTTGGGCGAGCCCAGCGCATGCATAAGGCGATACGCCCAGTAGCGGTCGAATGAGGGAACGCCGAGCGTCATGCCCAGCGCACGAGGCCCGCACTCGTCAACAATCCCCCCAAGGCGCGCAGCGATCTGCGCGAACGCCTCGTCCCACGAAATCGCATCGAACCCCGAGCCATCAGCTCGTCGGCGCATGGGATGCAAAATCCGGTCGCGCTCGTCAAACGGCATGTCCAGGCGATGCCGCCCGCGGGCGCACAGGGCACGCGCACCGCACGGATGCCCCGGCACCGGCAACTCGGCCACCACACGCCCATCCTCAACGCGTGCCGCAAAGGCGCAATCGGCATAGCATCCCCCGCATGTGGTCACCACGGCGCGACCGTCACGCTTCACAGCAGATGTCATCTCGATTACCCCTTTCATCAGCCAAACACAACAGACCAAAAGCCCGGCAACGAGCCCCAGACCCAAAAAGCCTCCCGCACGGCAACGCCCCGCGGGAGGCCCAACGTCAAACAGACGGTACCTTACGCCTCGGACTTCTTGGCGTAGACAAACCAGTAGCCGAGCGCGATCAGAACCGCACCGCCCACGATGTTGCCCAGCGTGGCGGCGGATAGGTTAAACGCAATACCCGCGACGTTGAGCGCATCGGCCCCGGCAACCTTGGCACCATAGCCGCACGCGTGCATCACGGCACCCATGGGCAAAAAGTACATGTTGGCAACGCAGTGCTCAAAACCGCAGGCCACAAAGGCGGCGATGGGCAGCAAAATGCCCACAACCTTATCGACTACGGTCTTGCCGGCGGTACCGATCCACACGGCCAGGCACACAAAGATGTTGCACAGGATGCCGCGGAAGAAGATCGTCACCCAGTCGACCGTCACCTTGCCGGCGGCGACGCTCACCATGGAATTGGCGACCGCCTCGCCGTTGAGCTTGTAAATGCCGGCCATGTACACCAAGAAGACGATGAACAGAGCGCCGACAAAATTGCCGATCCACACGACGACCCAGGCCTTGAGCATCTGGACCAGCGTGATCTTTTTGCTCTTGAGCGCGCAGACCATAAGCGAATTGCCGGTAAACAGCTCGGCGCCGCACACCAGCACCAGCACCAGGCCCAGGCAAAAGCACAGGCCGCCCACGACGCGCTGGGCACCCCAGCCCAGCGTGCTGTCGCTCAAAAACACCGTAAAGAACAGGCCGCCGAAGGCGATAAACGCGCCGGCGAACATTGCCAACAGAAAGGCCTTAGCGACCGGCAGGTTAGCCTTGGTCACGCCGGCGGCCTCGGTCTTGGCCTCGATCGCGGCGGGCGTCAGGCAATCGGGAGCGGGGTACTCCACTTTGGAATCTGCCATGTCAATCACTTCTTTCCTAATCAGCAGGGACAAGCGCTGCTATAGCTCCTGCCCCAAGCGGACAAAGTGGGAAAAGTCGTTGGCGGCCACGGCGTCGTACACGGCGTCGACGGCGTCAAAGACTTCCGGGGACATAGGGTTATAGAACTCCGTATCGCCCGGCTGAATCCCTATGAAGACGATATCTTCGCACGATTGCTCAATCTCTTCGATCAGAATCGACAAGGGAAGCGAATGCGTGGTGAACATCGACTTGCGGGCCACGTCACGTTTGTCGAGCAAGCGGATGGCACCGACGGGCAGTGCCATGTCTGCGGCATCGACCAAAACCAAACGCGGCGGACGTTCGCGCTTGACCTCGATGATGTCATCCTCGGGCGTCTGACCACCGTCGATGGTGTACCAACCGGCGATGGGCGTGTCCTCCATCTTTTTGGAGAGCACGGGGCCAGCGGCATCGTCGGCACGCAGCACGCTTCCCGCCGTGAGCACGATACCCGCAAACGGGGCGCCGTTCACACGACCATCCACAACGCGACCCATTACTGCAACCTTCCCGTCAGATACACGCCCGACACATCGCGAACGCGCTCAACCAGATCGCGAAACTTCATTAAGAACGCGACCTGCTGGGCATGAAGGCCAAAGTCGTCATCGAACACCGAGATGCCGGCCTTGGCAGAACCGCGAAAACCGCGCTCGTCGAGCAGCGCATCGCAGGCCTCGAGCAGCGACGGCACCGCCGCCTTGTCGAGCTGGCACTCACCAAAGGAGTGGATGGCCTCAAACTTGGTCTTGGCCTCCCCCTCCGGCAGCGCGTCGACGAGCGAATAGAACACATCCACCGGCACCGACAGACGCGGCTCAAAGCAATCGAGCACGCCGGTGTGGTGGCCCACGGCGAGCGTGTAGTACAGCACGTCGCAGGCCTCCTGGGGAACGTCTTCCTCGGTCTCTACAAACTTACGCGTGAGCTCGTAAAAGACCACCTGGTCGGGCGCATGGCCCAGGCAGGGGTCGGCGACGCCCTCGGCGGCCTCGTCGCTTGCGCGCGAGGCATCGCCAAAGGAGCCGCCGAGCATACCGGGGCCCGCAAAGTAACCAGAGCGGTCCGTGAGCTCCATCTAGCGACCTCCGGCCAGCACCAGATCCTGCAGCGCCGAGTACACCTCGACGCGGCGCGGATCGTCCTGCTTGTCGATGAGCAGCGCCATGGCACCGCGGATATCGCCCTTGGGCGCGCCCTCGAGCGTATCCATAAACTCGTTGGCCAAATCGCGGCCGTAACGGTAGCCGCTCATGGCGCGAGCCTCGCGCTCGATGGCAACGCGCAGCTTGTACGGCACGCCGGGATGCAGGATATCGGCCTGCTCGCCGGCGGCCTCCACCGTGGTCTCGGCATGGAGTTTTTGGTCCAGCAGACCAAGTGCCATGGCAAAGCCGTAGACGGTCTGCGCGGGGCTGGGCGGGCAGCCGGGG
>UQVD01000006.1 GCA_900544385.1 uncultured Collinsella sp. | reverse complement strand
CTACACACTGCATATCGTCGGCAGCGTCAGATGTGTATAAGAGACAGGGTTGATATATATCTGCATTTACGCGCCTTGTAGGAAGGGGCTGCGCCCATGGCTTTTGAGCCCGCTCAACATAGCTTTATCACGCTCGAGGGCGTCGATGGCGCCGGCAAGTCCACGCAGGCGCGCCTGCTTGCCCGCGCGCTCGAACTCGCTGGCTACCAGGTTGTGAGCCTGCGCGAGCCGGGCGGTACCGCCATCAGCGAAAAGATCCGTGCTCTGCTGCTCGACCCCGCCAATACGGCGATGGGCGACACTTGCGAGCTGCTGCTGTATGAGGCCGCCCGTGCCCAGCTGGTGCACGAGGTCATCGCGCCCGCCCTCGCTGCCGGCAAGGTGGTCCTGTGCGATCGCTTCTACGATTCCACGACCTGCTACCAGGCGTTTGCCGACGGCCTCGATCGCCAGATAGTGCGCGACGCCAACAACCTGGCCGTCGCGGGTACGCACCCGGCGCTCACGCTCGTTTATCACATCACGCCCGAGCAGGCGGCGCTGCGCATGGCAGCCCGTGGCGCGGCAGATCGCATGGAGGCTAAGGGCATGGCCTTCCAAGAGCGTGTCTACCAGGGTTTTTGCGCAATTGCCGCCGATGAGCCAAACCGCGTAAAGCTCATCGACGCGACCGCGTCCATCGAGGACGTATTCGCACAGACGGTCGAGCAGGTTCGCGCCTACGGCCTCGACATTTCCCAGGATGCCGTCGCTGTCGCGCTAGCCCAGGAGGCCGAGTAACATGGCACCCGCTCAGGCAAGCCTGCTGGCCAAGCTTGACACCCAAGAGCGCGTGCGCGACTTTTTGACCAATGCCGTCGCCAGCGGTCGCGCATCGCACGCCTACCTGTTTTTGGGCGCGCCCGGCGCGGGCAAGCTCGACGCCGCGTGGGCGCTCACCCAAGCCTTCCTGTGCGAGCAGGATGGCTGCGGCTCATGCGATAGCTGCGTGCGCGTCGCCCGCCATACGCACCCCGACGTGCACTATTACACGCCCGAGAGCGCCACGGGCTACCTCATCGCCCAGACCCGCGAGCTGCTCGACGACGTGCCTCTGGCGCCCATCCGTGCCAAGGCCAAGGTCTACATCATTGACCGTGCCGAGCAGCTGCGCGCCAACACCGCCAACGCACTGCTCAAAACACTCGAGGAGCCGCCCGAGGGCGTTATGTTTATCTTGCTGGGCACCTCGGCAGACGTGATGTTGCCCACCATCGTGAGCCGCTGCCAGTGCGTGCCGTTTCGGCTGGTGTCGCCTACTGTGGCCGCGCAGGCCGTGAGCCGCGCCACCGGTCAGGATATCGCGCGTTGTCGCATGGCCGTCGCCGTAGCGGGAAGCCCCACGCGTGGCATCGAGTTCCTCAAGAGCGCCGAGCGCCAGGACGCCCGTCGCCAGATGGTCCGTGCCATCGACTCGCTCATCGCCGCCGACGAGGCCGATGTGCTCAGTCGCGCCAAGTCGCTCATCGTCGCCGTCAAGGCGCCGCTCGCCGAGGTCAAGTCCACGCAGGAAAAGGTGCTCGAGCAAAATGCCGATTACCTGTCGCGTGGAGCATTGAAGCAGCTTGAGGACCGCAACAAGCGCGAACTCAACGCGCGCGAGCGTTCGGGTATCATGGAAGCGCTGGCGAGCGCGCGGACGCTCATGCGCGACGTGCTGCTGACGCTTCAGGATGAGGCGGCAGACGTTGTGAACGAGGACGTGCGCGACACGATCGGGCGGCTTGCCGCGGCGACGAATGTTGCGGGTGCCACCCAGGCGCTCGAGGCGGTTGCCACCGCTGAGCGCAACATCGCCAGAAACGTTACTCCCCAGCTGGCCATCGAGGTCATGCTGTTCGATATCAGGAAGGCACTGAAATGCCGTTAGTCGTACCCGTTAAGTTTACCTACGCCTCGCGCGACCTGTGGTTCGACCCACAGGATCTGGATATCCTCGAGGCCGATTATGCCATCTGCTCCACCGAGCGCGGAACCGAGATCGGCCTGGTCACGGCCGACCCCTTCGAGGTGCCGCTCGACGAAATCGGTCAGCCGCTCAAGCCCGTGTTGCGCGTGGCGAGCGACATCGACCTGCAGCTTGCCGACGACCTGGCCATCCAGGGCGACGAGGCCATGGTCGACTTCCGCCGCCTGGTCAAGGAGCTCGACCTCGAGATGAAGCCGGTCGGCGTCGAGTACCTGTTCGGCGGCGAGAAGGCTGTGTTCTACTTTGCCGCCGAGGAGCGCGTCGATTTCCGTCAGCTCGTCAAGGACCTGTCCTCGACGTTGCACATTCGCGTCGACATGCGCCAGATCGGCGTGCGTGACGAGACCCGCCTGGTGGGCGGCTATGCCCAGTGCGGCCAGGAGCTCTGCTGCACACGCTTTGGCGGACAGTTTGAGCCGGTTTCGATCCGCATGGCAAAAGAGCAGGACCTGCCGCTCAACTCGTCCAAGATTAGCGGCGTCTGTGGCCGCCTGATGTGCTGCCTGCGCTACGAGTTCGAGGCGTACAAGGACTTTAAGAGCCGCGCGCCCAAAAAGAAGACGCTTATCGATACGCCGCTTGGCAAGGCGCGCATCCAGGAATATGACACGCCGCGTGAGCAGCTGGTGTTGCGCCTGGAGAACGGCAAAGTCTTTAAGGTCAACCTGGCCGACATGACCTGCTCTGAGGGCTGCAAAAAGAAGGCCGCCGAGCAGGGCTGCAACTGCCGCCCCGACTGCGTGACGCGCGATGTGCTCGAGCGTATCGAGTCGCCCGAGATGCGCCTGGCGCTTATGGAGCTCGACCGCGAGAACGGTGTCGACGTGGGCGACGGCCTGTCGAGTGCCGACCGTCTGGCGGGGACGACGATGCCCAAGCGCCGCCGTCGCGATGCGGACGCCGATACCCGTGCCGGTCAGAGCCAGGGCGAGGGTCGCGGCCGCGGTAAGGGTCGCGGCAAGGCCGAGGCACCCGAGGCTGAGGAGGCTGCCAGCGGACGTCGCCGCCGCAAGCGCTCGGGTTCGGGCGATGCCGGCGAGGCCGCTCCCGCAGGCAAGAATTCCCCCCGCGAGCGCGAGGCTCAGCAGCCCCAGCAGCAAAACCGCGGCGGTGGCATGAATCCCACGCGCCGTCGTCGCCGTCATTTGTCGAGCGAGGAGCGCGAGGACGCCTTCCGCGCCGCAGCCGCTCGCGAAGCCGGTGCCGCCCCCAAGGGTGGTTCGGGTTCCGATACGCCTGCCGACAAGGGTGGCAAGCAGCGCAACGATGACGAGCGCGCCCCGCGTCCGCGTCGTCGTCATTCTTCGGGCACGCAGCAAAAGCCCTCGGTGCCCTCCGTGGCCGATCAGGTCTCGGATGGCGAGGTCAAGGTCACACGTCGTCGCCCCGGAGATGGCGGAGGGGCGGCCGCCAAGGCCGCGCGCGGCGCTGCTCGCGACGAACGCGAGTCGCGCGAAGATCGTGGTGGCGAGGGTTCGGCCGACCAGGGCCAGAAGCGCCGTCGCCGTCGTCGTTCCCGCAAGCCGCGTCAAGATGGCGGTGAGGGCTCGACCCAAAACTCGTCCGCACCGCAACCGCCCACCGGCGAATAGCGCCCGCAAACGGATTTAACCCGCCTGGCCCCAAACGCGTCGGGGTATCATAGCGCTGAATCAACAACCCTCCCTGCGACCGAACGTAGGGAGGGTTGTGTCGTGAAGAGACATTTGAATGTGTTGGGATGCCTGCAAGGTGCCGACATCCTACCGTTTGCGGATGAATTGCTACCGTTTGCCGAGCGGGCGGCGCACGAGGCGCTTGAGGCGTTGTCGCCCACGCGATGCGCCGGCTGCGAGCGCTCCGGCGCGCTTATTTGCCAAGACTGCTTGGCGGCGCTTGCGCTCATCGACTCGCGGCATAGCTGCACTCGATGCGGCGCCCCGTTTGGAGACTTGCTGTGCACCGAGTGCTCGGTCGAGGGTACGTCCTCGGCGATGGCCGAAGCTCTCGACCGGTGCCTGGCATGTGCCGTTTACACGCATCCGCTGCCGCGGATCATTAAAGCGTACAAAGACGCGGGCGAGCGACGCCTGGCACCGTATCTGGCAGAGCTGCTATACGACACCGCCTTACATGCCCAGGTCGCGGCACCCGAACGCTTAGGCGGTGTGTTGTCCGGCGCCGATGCAGTGGTGTTTGTGCCCGCGACGGCGGCGGCGTTTCGGCGACGCGGCTTCGATCATATGGAAGCCATCGCGCGCCCATTTTGCGAGCTGTCGGGTGTTCCGCTGCTCGACGCCCTCGTTAAGTACGGCCATGGCGACCAACGTGAACTCGGTCGTGAAGAACGCCGTGAACGCGCCCGAGGCATGTACGAGACCGTTGAGGACGTGCGGGGCCGCCGCCTGCTGCTTATCGACGACGTTATCACCACGGGTGCGACGATGGCAGCGGCTTCGGCGGAACTCAAGCGCGCCGGTGCCGCGGCCGTTGATGGCCTCGCTATCGCACGCGTTTGGTAGGGGTGGTTTTGTGGCAGTGAAGATTGAGCGGCGCAACGAGTCGACAGACGAACAGCTGGCGGCTTCCGTAATCCTAACAGGCGCCTCGGCGCTACGCATGATGCGCGCCGAGCGCCGAAAAATGGGTTACATCAGCTGGAGGGACCTCAATCCCGATGAAGAGCGCCGTGTGCTGCGCACGTCGTCGCCCTCGACCGAGGACATCTATCTTTCCGACTTGGTGCGGATTGGGGCCGCAAGCGGCGAGGTGCAAGAAGATCTTTGCTTGCTGGTGGGATCTGCGGCGCAGCGCCGCCGCATGCCTGGCGTGGGCTGGTCCGTATGCTCCGGGTTGCCCGCCGGCTCGATTCTAGAGGTGGAACCGGGGGTGTACAGTCTATCTCCCGAGGCCCTTTGTGTTGTCGTCGCCCGCGAGGTCGGCTGTATCCAGGCATTTGCCCTGGCCCAGGAGCTGTGCTCTAAGATTTCACTGAGTGACCGCGGGAAGTATCTGCCTCCCTACACCTCGCCCGTTACGAATAAACTTGCAAAGGACAAGGACCAGCCAGCAGACGTGGGCTACTTTGAGGTTGAGCCGGTGCTGACGCCCGATCGTCTGGCAGATTACCTCGCGGTATGCAAGGGGAATGCGGCCAAACAACTGCAGCGTCTGTGTCCCTACTTGTCAGAAAACCTGCGCTCGCCCATGGAGTGCATCATGCTCGCTCTGTTTTCGCTTCCGTTTTCCTATGGCGGATTTGCCTGCGGTCCCTTTAAGACCGACTACAAGATTGAGTTCGATGACCGCGCGCAGGCAATCTCGGGGATGCCGCATGCAGTTTGCGATGCGTATCAGGAGGCAGCCCGGTTTGACCTGGAATACAACGGTGAGCTGGGTCATTCCTCCCGGAGGGGACGTATCCATGATGAAAAACGCAACACGGGCTTGATTACTATGGGAATCGAGGTCGCGACGGTCAACAACGAAATGCTCCGCGACATGGAAGCGATGGAAGCGCTCGCATGGCGCATCCACCAGCGTATGGGTAAGCGATATCAGAATCGCGTAGAGGCTCGTCGAAAGAGGCAAGATGCTCTGCTGAATACGCTCCGAGCGTGCTTTGGGCTCAAGCCAGCGTAAAACTATGGCTTTATAGGGGGTCTGTTTATATGCTCTGTGCAAAAAACGGCAAATATGAGTACTGTTACTAGATTAGTGACAGCAAAAACAAAGAAACTTGGGCCGAAAATCTGGATTCAGCGAAGAGATAGTAAACGAATGTGGAATATCTTGGCGCCAAGCAGGCTGTGCGGAACTCAAAAAGGGCTCGTGAGGCGGTAATACGCTGCTACTAAATTGGTGACAGTACTCATATTTGCCGTTTTTTGCACAGGGCGCCCTGAGACGGGTGCCCCGGAGCTCCCCGTGGGGGAGCTCCGGGCTTCATGGGGGCACGAATAGCCCGCTCCGACCTGCGAAATCTGTACTCGCGATGCGAATAACGCCCCTAACCTTAAACTTTAGCTTGAACTTAGCTATAATGCGCTACGTTCCTACCAGGCTGTGGTTGCGGACGGACGAAATGCCCGTCCTAGTCCAAGACAGACGCGGTCAAAGGGATCCACGTAAGCGACCGCGTGCGCGCGGCGCGATCATGGCGCGTCCTAGATGTAAGCCGCACCGTCCGTTCTACTTTCTTTGGGGCAATACCGCCTCGCGGGCGAGCGGGCCAGTCGTGAAGGTGGCTGCGGCCTCCCGAGCAAACACCCCGGTGCGCAAGTGTGGGGTCAAATACCAGGTCAGCTGGTGGGAACAACCTGATATTCCGCGCAACGCACGGATCGTATACGACACAGAAGGCAGGGTAGTGGACATGGTGAGGGGCAGCTTGATGCACGCGGCTCGGTTAGGTGCTGGGACCGCAGCGGTCATCGCCGTTTTGGGCCTGAGCGGATGCGCGTTCAACCCGCTGTCTACGTTCACGACTCCCACGATCGACCAGATCGAGTACGAGACCGTCACGCCGGCGGTGTCGGACGATGCCCTGGTCACTCCCGGAACCCTGACGGTCGCCCTCGATACTTCCGATGCGCCGCAGGCAATGCAGGGCGCCGACGGCGAGCTCACGGGGTATGCGGTTGACGCCGCCCGCGCCCTCGCAAGCCGCATGGGCCTTAAGGTCACCTTTGTCGATGCGTCCTCGGCAGGTTCCGCGCTCGGCGACAAAAAGGCCGATATCTTTATCGGCGAGATTAACTCCACGGACGGGGACATTAGCTCGCTCGGCACCTGCCTGTACGATGCCACTTCCGTGTTCGGTAAAACTAGCGATGGTGGGTCGCTAAGCGTTTCCACCGATACCCTTAACACGTCTACTCTGGGCGTTCAGATGTCCTCGGCCTCGCAGGAGGCGCTTGCTAAGCAGAGCATCACCGCCAACCAAAAGACCTACTCCAACATCAACGAGTGCTTTGAGGCGCTCGAGTCCGGCGAGGTCGACTATGTGATCTGCGACTCCACGGCCGGCGGCTATCTTGCACGCCTGATGAGCGAGGTCTCCTATGTCGGTGCGCTCGAGGCGCCCTCGACGCTTGGTGTTGCGGGCCTCTCGTCCAATGACGAACTGTGCCGTGCCGTGAGTGATGCCCTCGACGACATCACGGTCGACGGTACGCTCGAGGCGGTCCACTCTGTCTGGTATGGCACGATGCCCTACGACCTCACCACTAAGACGGTTTCGGGCGCTAACGTGCAGCCGGGCGACTCTGAGTCCAGTGAGACCACGTCCTCCGGCAGCGAGTCCTCCGATTCCGACAATGAGACCGCATCCTCCGAGGACAAATCGTCCAGCCAGGAAGGCGCCATCACCGACGACGACATTAACAAACTCAATAGCTAGTTATTGCTAGGGGTGGTGTCTCCTATACGTTGGAAAGGACACCTCTTCACGGTTTCAACACGCATTGCCGGGTTTCCCCAATAGGGGACCCCGGCTTTTTCATCCCTATAAAACCAGCAGGTCAAAGCCAATTTTCGGGACCAAATACAAAGCCGCCGTTGCCCTCCCATAGCGCACTTTGCCACGGAAAAGCGCGAGACTTCGGTATGCGGTATCAAGCAGTCGTTATTCGGGTCTTTGGGAAATCGCGTGATTAAATGCACGGCAATGGGTACATAGCCAGTACAGTAAGTCCCCGAGGCAGATTGGAGCCACGTATGGATATCAAGGTTTCTGGACGCAAGACGACGGTAACCGATGCTCTGCGTGCGCATGTGGATGAGAAAATCGGCGAGGCGCTCAAGGTTTTCGACATCGAGCCCATGACAGTCGACGTCGTGCTTCGTTATGAGAAGAACCCCTCGAACCCCAACCCGGCAATCGTCGAGGTCACGGCTCGTGCCCGCGGTTCGGTGATTCGCGTTGCCGAGCACGGCGCAGATATGTATGCTGCCATCGACCTCTCCGCCGATAAGGTCACCCGCCAGCTGCGCAAGTTCAAGACCAAGGTCGTGGACAACCGCCAGGGTGGTGCCAGTGCCGCGGATGTCGCGCCGGTCGAGCGCGTCGAGGATCTGGCCGACCTGCTGCTGCCCGAGGACGACGACGACCTGCTCGTCCGCGAGAAGGTCATCGATGTCACCCCGATGACCGAGGAGCAGGCGCTGGTGCAGACCGATTTGCTGGGCCACGACTTCTACGTGTTCGAGAACGCGACGACCGGTCTCATCAATGTGGTGTATCACCGTAAGAATGGTGGATATGGCATCATCAAGCCCCGCATCGAAACACTTGACGAGTAAAATACGTTAACTTGCATGAGTTAACGGTTGGCGGCCATCCCATGCGGGTGGCCGCCTTTTTACGTAAGGAGTCGCTTTGATGGACAAGGCCGCATCCGCCGGTCATTCGAACCGTTGCCGCATCGTCGTCGATACCTGCTGCGACTTTAGCCCCGAGGTCGCCGCGAACCTCGATGTCGATATCTTGGGTTTCCCCTTCATTATCGATGGCGAGGAGCGCACGGACGACATCTGGTCGAGCATCACGCCTAAGGAGTTCTACGACCGCATGCGCGCCGGCGCCCGTGTGTCCACCTCCGCCGTGTCGCTCGGTCGCTATATCGAGTTTTTTACCGAGTGCGCCAAAGAGGGCACGCCCACGGTCTACCTGTGCTTTACCTCGGCCCTGTCGTCGAGCTACAACTCCGCGTGCCAGGCGGCGGACGCCGTGCGCGCCGAGTATCCCAACTTTGAGCTCTACGTGGTCGACAACGCTCTGCCCTGCGCGACCGGCGCGCTCTTGGCGCTCGAGGCCGTGCGCCAGCGTTCGGCGGGACTGACCGCCAAGCAGCTGGTCGATTGGGCAAACGAGGCTAAGACCTACGTGCACGGCTACTTTACGCTCGAGAGCTTCGACGCACTGGCTGCCGGCGGCCGCATTCCGCCCGCGGCAGCGCAGCTCACGGCAAAGCTCGATGTCAAGCCTGAGCTTTCCTACGACCTTGCCGGCTCGCTGTCGCTGATCGGCGTCAACCGCGGCCGCAAGAAGGCGCTCAAGTCCATCCTCAAGTCGTTCCGCGAGAACTACGTGCCCGACCGCACCATGCCCATCGCCATCATGACGGCCGATGCCGAAAAGGACGGTGACTGGCTCGAAGCTGCCATCCGCAAGGAGGAGGGTTGCGCCGACGTCACGATCATTCGCAGCTCCGTGGGTCCCACCATCGGCTCGCACGTGGGCCCCGGCATGGTGGCCTGCGCGTTTTGGGGTAAGAACCGCGCCGACAAGGCGTCGCTTTCCGACCGTATCGCCCGCCGCGTGCGCGGTCAGTAGGCAAGCGCTGCGTCCGTAATCGCCCTCGACTCACAGCCCAAACGCTGGCACCGAGTATTCAACCTGGTAATAACACCCAACCCAAAAGGAAAGGTTTCATGGCAAACAAGCTCTCTGTCGCATTTATCGGCACCGGAATTATGGGTGCCCCCATCGCCGGCCACATTCTGGACGCCGGCTATCCCGTCACGGTCAACAACCGCACCAAGTCCAAGGCTGCAGCGCTCGTTGAGCGCGGCGCCGTCTGGGCCGATACGCCGGCAGATGCTGTGGCGAACGCCGACGTTGTCTTTACCATGGTGGGTTATCCCTCCGAGGTCGAGGAGCTCTACCTGGCGGGCGACGGTCTGCTCGCGTGCACCAAGCCCGGCGCGGTCCTGATCGACCTCACCACGAGCTCGCCCGAGCTGGCGCGCGACATTGCCGAGGCCGCCCAGGTTTCCGGTCGCATGGCGTTTGACTGCCCCGTCACCGGCGGCGAGTCGGGAGCTATCGCCGGCACGCTTACTGCTATCGTGGGCGCCACCGAGAACGACATCGCGCCGGTCCGCGACATCCTTGCCACCTTCGCGGCCAACATCTGCTGCTTCGATGGCGCCGGTAAGGGCCAGGCTGCCAAGCTCGCCAACCAGGTGTCGCTGGGCGCCTGCATGGTCGGCATGGCAGACGCCATGGCGTTTGCCGAGCTGAGCGGCCTCGATCTGGAGAAGACCCGTCAGATGATCCTGGGCGGCACCGGTAAGTCCGGCGCCATGGAGAGCCTGGCGCCCAAGGCGCTCGACGGCGACTACAAGCCCGGCTTTATGGTCGAGCACTTCATCAAGGACCTGCGCCTGGCGCTCGCCTACGCCGATGACCGCGAGCTCGCGCTGCCCGGCGCCGACGTCGCCTTTACGCTCTACGACATGCTCGACGCCATCGGTGGCGCCAAGCTGGGCACCCAGGCCATCACAGTCCTCTATAAGGAGGAGGCCGACGCCATCGCCGCCGGTTTGGACTGGTCGCAGTATCGTCCTGAGGAGCATGGCGCTCACGAGGACGGCTGCGGTTGCGGCGAGCACGGCGACGACCATGAGTGCGGTTGCGGTCACCATCACGGCGAGGATCATGAGTGCTGCGGCGGCCACGGCCATGACGACGGCCATGAGTGCTGCTGCGGCCACCATCACGGGGAGTAGCGCCCATGAGCTGGACGTTCGTGGTGTTAGCGCTGGTGCTCTTTCTCTTTGCGATCTACATCGGCTTTTTGTGCGGCCAGTGGGCGTGCGAAAAGCGCGTCATCACCAAGCGCGACTACTGGATTGCCAACTTTGCGGGAGCGGCGGCAGTCGTCCTACTGACCTGGGTGTTCTCGCTGTTCCCGCTGGTGCAGTTTGCGCCGATCGGCTGGCTCGGCGGCTTTATCGCCGGTCTTAAGATGAGCTTTGGCGAGTCCGTCGGTCCGTGGCGCAAGCACGACGAGGTCTTTAACGTCAACAAGGCTCATCGCGCCGCCGCCGACGCGGGCGACGCTGAGGAACGCCGCCGTGCGCGTCGCAATGGCGCGGCCGACCGACAGCTCATCTCGGTCACCGATGACAGCAAGGGTGCTGGCAAGCACGCTAAGAAATAGTAAGAAGAGGTAACTATGGCAGAAAACAAAGACGAACAGCTTACCGACGAGGAGCTGGCACAGCTTCAGCTGGCAGAGGAGAACGAGAACGCCGTCGACCGCCTGGTCAAGGAGCTCGGCTGCCCCACGCGCCGCATCCGCCAGTTTGCCGCCCGCGTGCTGCATCTGCTGGCCGAGCGCGATCCGCAGCGCGTCGTGCCCTGCGTGCCCGCGCTGATCGAGGCGCTCGACCGCCCCGAGGCTCAGACCCGCTGGGAGGCCCTCGACGCCCTGGCGGCGCTCGCCACCACCTGCCCCGAGCAGCTGGGCGATGCCTTTGAGGGCGCCGAGACTGCACTGTTCGACGAGATTTCGTCCACGCTGCGCTATGCCGCCTTCCGCCTGCTGTGCGTGTGGGGCGCCACGAGCGTCGAGCGTTCGCGCGAGGCTTGGCCCATTCTGGACGAGGCCATCCAGTGCTACCACGGCGACCTCGAGTATCGCGACATGCTCGGTTGCCTGTACGAGTTTGGCCAGGGCGAGATCGACGCCGAGGTCGCCGAGAAGCTTGCGCTGCGCCTTAAGTTCGATGCCGAGAACGGCAAGGGCAGCTATCTCAAGGCCCGTTCGAGCGAGATTTGCGAAATGCTTGTTAAACGTTTTGGCCTGGATCTCTCCAAAAAGAAGAAGCGTGCTAGCGTTAAAAAATCTGACGACGCCGAAGACGAGGAGTAACAGATTATGGCGCACGATGTAGTCCTGATCCCCGGTGACGGTATCGGTCCCGAGATTACGCAGGCCATGCGCCGCGTGGTCGAGGCCACCGGTGTCAAGATCAACTGGAACGTCCAGGAGGCCGGTGCCGGCGTCATGGACGAGTTTGGCACGCCACTGCCCCAGCACGTGCTCGATGCGGTCGCCGAGACCAAGGTTGCCATCAAGGGCCCCATCACCACGCCGGTCGGTACGGGTTTCCGCAGCGTCAACGTGACCCTGCGCAAGCACTTCGACCTGTATGCCTGCGTGCGCCCCTGCCTGTCGCAGCCGGGCGACGGCTCGCGCTTCCGCGACGTCGACCTGGTCATCGTGCGCGAGAACACCGAGGACCTCTACGCCGGCATCGAGTTCGATGAGGGCGCTGCCGAGGTCGAGGAGCTCTCGCAGCTCGTCGAGCGCTCGGGTCAGAAGACCTTCGCCGCTGATTCCGCCATCTCAATTAAGCCGATCTCCATCGCCAAGAGCCGCCGTATTGTGGAGTATGCCTTTGAGTATGCCCGCCGCTGCGGCCGCAAAAAGGTGACGGCCGTGCATAAGGCCAACATCATGAAGGCGACCGACGGCCTGTTCCTGCGCGTGGCGCGCGAGGTGGCCGCCAACTATCCCGATATCGAGTTCAACGACAAGATTGTCGACGCCACCTGCATGGGCCTGGTCCAGAACCCCAACGACTTCGATGTCCTGGTGCTGCCCAACCTGTACGGCGATATCGTGAGCGACTTGTGCGCCGGCCTGGTGGGCGGCCTAGGGATGGCCCCCGGCTCCAACATCGGTGCCGACTGCGCTATCTTCGAGGCAACGCACGGCTCCGCGCCCGATATCGCTGGCCAGGATATCGCCAACCCCACGGCCGAGATCCTCTCTGCTGCGATGATGCTCGATCACCTGGGCGAGAACGACGCTGCCAATCGCATTCGCGCCGCCGTGTCCGCCACGCTCGACGAGGGCGAGCAGGTTACCGGCGACGTTCGTCGTGCCCAGACCGGCTCCGTTGAGGGTGCTGTGGGCACGCAGGCCTTTGCCGATGCCGTTATCGCGCACCTGGCCTAAGGTATGCACGCTGCAAACGCCTAAATAGTACTTAAGTGTTTGCGTATAACCTGAGAATCAATACGCCCGGCGCTCTGTCGGGCGTATTCTATTGCGGACTATGTTTCCTAACAAGGAGTAACTGATATGGGTCTGATTCAAAAGAAGGACGAGAAGGACGAGATCGACGGCATCCAGATCATCGAGCGCGGCGAAGGCCCCGATGGTGATGAGGAGGAGAAGATCGATCTGGTCGCCGGTACGTCTGCCGAACATATTGCCGCCGGTACGACGGCCGAGGAGGAGGACGCTCGCCTGGAGGCAAAGATCGCCGCGGACGCCGCCGACGAGAACCTCATGCCCGAGGAGCAGGACGAGGACGACGATATCCTGGGTTCCGACGAAGACGACCGCGCATCCAAGCACAAGAAGAAGATGATTGCCGCCTTCGTGGTTGCAGTCGTGATCGCTGCTGTGGTCGGCTTCTTTATCGGCAACGGTGGTTTTGGCGGCAAGGGCGTCGGCTCGGCGACCCTCACCGAGGACCAGCTCGATTCGACCGTGGCAAGCTACAGCTACAACGGCAGGAAGAGCGACATCACCGCGCGCGAGGCCATTGAGAGCCAGTACAGCCTCGACACCGTCAAGGATGGCGATGGCAACTACACCGCTCCCTCTGCCGACGTCATCCTGTCCTACGTGCGCAACAAGATCCTGCTCGACGCTGCCGAGGACGAGGGCATCACCGTCTCTTCTAAGGAGATGAAGAAGTACGCCGAGGATTCCATCGGCACTTCGGACTACAAGACCATGGCCACGCAGTATGGCGTGTCCAAGGACCAGGCCAAGCAGATCGTCCGTCAGTCCGCGACGCTGCAGAAGCTCTACAAGAAGAAGGTGGGCGATAGCTCCGCAAGCATGCCGACCGCCCCGACCGAGCCTGCTGACGGCAACGAGGAGACCGCGAGCAAGGACTACGCCGATTACATCATCAAACTTGCCGGCGACGAGTGGGATAGCGAAAAGGGCACCTGGAAGGACGCCGATAGCACCTACGCTAAGGCCTTCGCTGACGATGCCTTTACGGCTGATAGCGCTACCTACAAGCAGGCCATGACCGCCTATTACACCGCCTACCAGCAGTACTCTTCGCAGGCTTCGAGCGCCAGCTCCAAGTGGACCGAGTATGCTAACGGCCTGTATGCCAAGGCCAACATCAGCATCTATGGTCTGTTTGCATAAAGATCTGTCTGAGCCGCCGAGCGCGTAACCGAAATATCTGAATAAGCCCGCTAGAACGGATGTTGTTCTAGCGGGCTATTTGCGTTTAGGCGCTGGTGGCTAAATTATGCCTATCAATCTTTAAGTCCAAAAAGGTTATCGGCTTCATCGTCAGGCATATATTCCAGTACATCGCCCGGTTGGCAGTCGAGTGCCCGGCATATCGCGTCAAGAGTTGAAAAACGTATGGCAGAAACCTTGCCCGTCTTAATGCGTGACATATTGACCTGGGAGATGCCCACGCGTCCCGCAAGCTCTTTGGATGAGATCTTGCGTTCGGCGAGCATGCGGTCAAGCCGCAGAATAATCATGGATTCCCCCTAGAGCAACTCGTCATCTTGTTTTTGCAGGATATACCCGTAGCGGAAGATGCTGGCAATCAGGCAAATAATCAGGCCCGCAAAGAGCATGGAGGGCTCGAATAACTGGCCGGCGAACGCATCCGTAAAGCTGCCGCCAAATCCTGAGAGTATCATTCCCGTGATTACGGCACCAAGAAGCCTCACGGCAACGCCGCCGATAAGGAATAAATGTCCTACTCGACGAAGTGTCTGGTTACATTCAAGGTCAAAGGGCCTGCCTTCCTTTTCAATGTTTAAGAAAAGCCTGCGCACGCTTAGCGCGATGGTAAGCGCGAGGCATGTCATCAAGAGGCTCCCTATGGCAGTGTGACCATCGTGTGCGACGAGCATAAGTGGGGTCTGCGCATCGGTACCGACGATAGCCAGGCACGGCCCTTCGCCGCCTTGAAGTTCTACGGATTGGAGACACGACCCTTGGGAGAGGCTAGGCAATACGAGTAGAAGGTCAATCGCAATGACTGCGAGAAGTCCCAGAGCGAGCGCCACGGTGGTGCAGATTGTGGCCCATTTGCAGATGCGAGTGAGCTTCCTCAGATCGGCTATTGCCTGTTCACGGTCGATGGCTTCATTCGATTTGGATACGTTCCAGCGGATCATAGCTCCTCCAACCAATGTCTTGGATGATACTTGTATCTTATATCATATTTAATGATAAACGATAAACAATTACAGATTAGAGTAAGTAATGTTTGTGAGACGAATAGCGAGAGCTATGGCTCATTTTGGGTGTCGGAGTTTGGCGCGCGGGGGATGAGGACAAATGTCAAAACTTCCCTTGATCGCGCAAGCGCTCCATTGTGTTTCCCTAATTCATCTGGGAAAACGACTGCAAACGATTGCAAGTAACCGGTGAACGGTCGAAAACTACCGTTCACCGATAATCTCAAAACTGGTTCTAACTGGTATTAAGTCAAAAAGACCAATTCACATATCTTAACAATGACCTGCAATTTTTCTACACGCTATTTTTAGCCGCCCTGCGTTGTTTAGACACAGGAAAAGATCCGATCTTTTGCCAAAGCATTTCGGAACGGTTTCAAAACCGCAGGTAGAAGTGTTAACGACCGGTAAACGGTCGATTTATCACCGTGAGCGGTGCAAAAACGTTTTACCGTATGAATCAACGAAAGCGACCTCTTCTGGGGTGATATAGTGACAACAACACGTCACGTGGTTACTACCAGTTTAGAAACCACTGGTCTTCAAAGTACGCTTTCTAAGAAGCTTTAAGGGCGAGCGCCCGCTGGCTTCCGAAAATCATCGGACTCAGATCGTACACACCTTCGGAAGGGAAATTTGAATGGTTGGCTTTATTCTTACCGGTCATGGACAGTTCGCACCCGGCCTCGCAAGCGCTATCGCTATGGTTGCTGGCGACCAGCCCGCTTTTACCGTCGTTCCTTTTGAGGGCGACCAGGCTGCTTCCTACGGTGAGGATCTCCGCGCCGCTATTACCGCCATGCGCGAGGAGTGCGATGGCGTGCTCGTCTTTACCGACCTGCTTGGTGGCACCCCGTTCAACCAGGCGATGATGATTGCCCAGGATGTCGACAACGTCGAGGTTCTGACCGGCACCAACCTTCCCATGGTTATTGAGCTTCTGTTCCTCCGCGGCAACGCCACGCTCGCCGAGCTTGGCGAGCAGGCCGTGACCGTTGGCCAGACGGGCATCACCGCCCAGACGGTCGCATCCGTTGCCGGCTCCGACGAAGAGGATATCTTCGGCGACGAGGACGGCATCTAATGGCCGATTTCGGAGCCAACGTCCTGAGCTCCTCGGTCGCCCTTTTAGGCCTGCTTGTCATCATGGGCTTGATTTACACCATCTGGTCGCAAATCAACATGAAGAAGAAGCAGAAGTACTTCAAGGAGCTGCACACCGAGCTCAAGCCGGGTCAAGAGGTTCTTTTCGCCGGCGGTATCTACGGAACCGTCAAAGGCATCGAAGGCGAGAAGGTCCAGATCAAAGTCCGATCCGGAGCCGTCGTAGATGTTTCGCGTTACGCGATTCAGGAGATCAAGTAACTGTCGTCAGCAAATAACGAAAGGAAGCTGATCAACATGGCAGAACCCAACATTCTTCTTACCCGCATCGATAACCGACTGGTTCATGGTCAGGTTGCCACCCAGTGGAACTCCACCCTGGGCTCCAACCTCATCCTCGTCGCCAACGACGACGTGGCGTCCAACACCATGCGCCAGAACCTCATGAAGATGGCCGCTCCCGCCGGCGTCGCTACGCGTTTCTTCTCTCTGCAGAAGACCATCGACGTCATTGGCAAGGCGAGCCCGCGCCAGAAGATCTTCATCGTGGCCGAAACACCGGAAGACGTGCTTACGCTCGTCAAGGGCGGTGTGCCTATAAAGAAGGTAAACATCGGCAACATGCACATGTCGGAAGGAAAGCGCCAAGTCGCCACCTCCGTCGCAGTTAACGACGAGGATGTCGCTGCGTTTAAAGAGCTGCAGGAATTGGGGGTGGAGTTGGAGATCAGGCGCGTTCCGAGCACGCCTGTTGAGGACACGAGCAAGCTCTTCTCGTAATCCTCGTGATCCACGTTGTCAGGAGTGAAACCCTGACGTTCTGTACGTGAAATCCAAAGTGCGTACATACATTTTGAAAGGAGGAGCAAGATGGAATACTCGATCATCCAGATCGCTCTGGTCTTCGTCGTCACGTTCATCGCGGCAATCGACCAGTTTGACTTCCTCGAGTCTCTCTATCAGCCCATCGTCACCGGCGCCGTCATCGGTCTTATCCTTGGCGACCTCAACACCGGTCTTCTCGTGGGTGGTACCTATCAGCTCATGACGATCGGCAACATGCCGATCGGAGGCGCTCAGCCGCCTAACGCCGTCATCGGCGGCATCATGGCAGCCATTCTCGCTATCGCCACGGGCCTCGAGCCCAACGCGGCAGTCGGTCTCGCCATTCCGTTCGCTCTGCTTGGCCAGCTCGGCGTTACCCTGGTCTTCACGCTTATGTCCCCGCTTATGTCCACGGCCGATAACATGGCTCACAACGCGGACACCAAGGGCATCGAGCGCCTGAACTACTTCGCCATGGCTCTGCTCGGCCTGATCTTCGCTGTCGTCGTCACCCTGTTCTTCATCGCTGGCGCTACCATTGGTCAGACCATCGCTTCCGCCATCCCGACTTGGCTGCAGACCGGTCTGTCCGCTGCAGGCGGCATGATGCGCTTCGTCGGCTTCGCCGTCCTGCTCAAGGTTATGATGAACCGCGATATGTGGGGCTTCTTCCTCATGGGCTTTGGCCTCGCGCTCATCACCGTTGCCAACGATTCGCTGGCAACCCCTGCTCTGCTCATCCTCGCTCTCATCGGCTTCGGCATCGCTTTCTGGGACTTCCAGCAGCAGACCGAGCTGAAGGGTGCAGCTGTTTCTGACGGAGGTGACTTCGAAGATGGCATCTAATGAGTATGTGATCCCGGAGCACTACGAGGATCTCACTCCTGCTCCGCAGCTCGACCAGAAGACCCTCAACAAGATGGCTTGGCGCTCCTGCTTCCTGCAGGCATCGTTCAACTACGAGCGCATGCAGGCCGCTGGCTGGCTCTACTCCATCATCCCCGGTCTGGAGAAGATCCACACCAACAAGAACGACCTCGCGGCTTCCATGAGCCACAACCTGGAGTTCTTCAACACCCACCCGTTCCTTGTCACCTTTGTTATGGGCATCGTGCTTTCGCTCGAGCAGAACAAGGTTGACATCCCCACGATCCGCGCCGTCCGCGTCGCCGCAATGGGCCCGCTCGGTGGTATCGGTGACGCCCTGTTCTGGCTGACGCTCGTGCCTATCACGGCCGGCATCACCTCCAACATGGCCATCAACGGCAACGCCGCTGCACCGATCATCTTCCTGGTGATCTTCAACGTCGTCCAGTTCGCTCTGCGCTTCTGGCTCATGAACTGGTCCTACAAGCTTGGCACCAGCGCTATTGACGCTCTGACCGCCAACATGCAGGCCTTCACGCGTGCCGCTTCCATCATGGGCGTCTTCGTCGTCGGTTGCCTGGTCGTCACCATGGGTGGCACCCAGATCAACCTCCAGATCCCCAACGGCACCACCCGTGGTCTCTCCGCTACTACCGTGATCGTCTCCGAGAAGGAGGCCGAGAACTTCACCGGTATGGAGGGCATCGATACCGAGACCGCTGAGGCCGGTACCATCGCCATGACCGATAAGGACGGCAACGCCCTTACCGCTTCCGATGCCGACGGCAACGCTGTCGAGTGCGGCGTCACCGATCTGGGTAACGGCATGGAGTCCGTGACCTACGGCACCGTTACCGAGGATCCGGTCAACTTCTCTGTTGCCGACACCCTCAACACCATCGTCCCGAAGCTCGTCCCGCTTATGCTTACGCTGCTGCTTTACTACATGTTCGCTAAGCACAGCTGGACCCCGACCAAGGGCATTCTCCTGCTCTTCGTCCTTGGCATCCTGGGCGCTGGCCCGCTTGGTCTCTGGCCGAGCATCTGGTAAGGCTCTAGCTTGAGGGGTGTGTCCCTACGCGGCTCACACCCCGACCCCTTAAGCCATGTGTATGTTAAAAGCCGCGTGCTCGAAAGAGCGCGCGGCTTTTGTTTTCTTAATGATTCGGGTGTGGCAGACAGATAATGCATAACACCCTAGGTAGTTAGCCGAATTCGAGCAAAAGGGAGGATAGGATGGCGATCGGAGCGCGTAAGCAACCGCTGTACGATCAGCTGGTCGATATTCTGACCGAAAAGATTGACCATGAATATCGCGCCGGTGACATGATTCCTTCCGAGCGCGATCTTTCGGAGCGCTATGGTCTCTCGCGCACTACGGTACGCCTGGCTCTGCAGGAACTGGAGCGTTTAGGACTGGTGGTTCGGCAGCACGGTCGCGGTACCTTTGTGACCGACCGTTCGGCAAAAGCAACCAATCTTATGCAGTCCTACAGCTTTACCGAGCAGATGCGCGCGATGGGTCGAGAACCCGAGACCACGATTCTCGAGTTTTGCGAGATGGAGGCCGATAAGAATCTGGCCGAGCATATGGGATTGCGCATCGGTGATCGCATTTTTAAGCTCAAGCGCCTTCGCTCTGCCGACAACATGCCCATGATGGTCGAACGCAGCTATCTACCGGTTCGTCAATTTCTGTCCCTAAAGCGACCGCTGCTGGAGCGTAAGCCGCTTTACGATGTGATTGAGCAGGACTTTCAGCAAAAGATTCGCGTGGCCGAAGAGGAGTTCTATGCGAGCATAGCCCGTCCCACCGATGCCCACCTTTTGGGAATTGTCGAGGGCTCGCCTGTGCTCGATTTGGTCAGGACTACGTATAACGAGTCAAACGAGGTAGTGGAGTACACACTCTCGGTTGCTCGTGCCGATCAGTTTAAATACAAGGTTTACCACCAGCGCAGTAACTAGTGCTCGCATCGTTTCCATATGGTGATTCTTTGCATTTAACTGGTTACTACCAGATAACCAACCGAAGTGTATAATTGCACGTTAGAGGATTACTTCTAGGGAGAGGTATTAGAAATGTTCGAGAAGAGTGTCGAGGAGCTCACCGAGCTCGGCGCCCAGATCACCACGGCCGAGATTGCTCAGCAGCCCGAGCTTTGGCGTGATACGCTCAACATCTATCGCGAGAACAAGGAGGCCATCGAGGCCTTCCTGGCCGAGGCTCGCGCTATGGGCGAGGGTCGTCTGTCCGTTGTCTTCACCGGTGCCGGTACGTCCGACTACGTTGGCGATACCTGCGCCCCGTACCTGCGTCACGCTGGCAACACTGATCTCTACGACTTTAAGCCCATCGCCACGACCGACATCGTGAGCGCCCCGCGCGACTTCCTGCGCGCCGAGGATCCCACGCTCGTGGTTTCCTTTGCCCGCTCTGGCAACAGCCCCGAGAGCCTTGCCGCCGTTGCCGTTGCCAAGGAGCTCGTCCACAACGTCAAGTTCCTCAATATCACCTGCGCTCCCGAGGGCAAGCTCGCCGTCGAGTCTGCCGATGATCCCAACGCGCTGACGCTGCTCATTCCGCGCGCCAACGACAAGGGCTTCGCCATGACCGGTTCTTATTCCTGCATGACCCTGCTCTCCACCCTTATTTTCGACACTGCCTCTGACGAGCAGAAGGCCGAGTGGGTCGAGACCATCGCCAAGATGGGCGAGGAGGTCATTGCTCGCGAGTCCGAGGTCGCCGATTACCTCGCTGGCGACTTCAACCGCGTGACCTACTTGGGTTCTGGCTCCTTCGGTGGCCTTGCCCAGGAGAGCCAGCTCAAGATCCTCGAGCTTGCTCACGGTCTGGTCGCTACTTCTTACGACACCTCCATGGGCTATCGTCACGGACCTAAGTCCTTCGTCGACGATAAGACGCTCGTCTTCGTGTTCGTCAACAACGACGCCTACACCCGTCAGTACGACATCGACATCCTCAACGAGATCGGTGGCGACAAGATCGCTCAGCACACCGTTGCCGTTCAGCAGGATGGCGCTACCGTCTACGAGGGCGAGTCCTTCACCTTTAAGGGCTACGAGGCGCTTCCCGAGGGCTACCTTGCCCTGCCGTTCGTGATGTTTGCCCAGGCTATCAGCCTGCTCAACTCCGTGCGCGTGGGCAACACGCCCGATACGCCGAGCCCCACCGGCACGGTCAACCGCGTGGTCAAGGGCGTGACGATTCACCCCTTCACCGCTTAATCGCGTCCCCCTGTAAGGGCGCCCGTCCGCTCATAACGGCGGGCGGGCGCTTTTTGTTTTTACATGGACCGGGTATAAGCATTACCATAGTCAACTGCTTTAGAAGCAAGGAGTGCATATGAGCACGTACGCAATTAAGGCTGACAAGTTCTTCTTGCCGGCAGGCCCGCAACTGGGCGGCTATCTTATGGTCGAGGATGGCGTTTTTGGCGCCTGGCAGGCCGACGAGCCCTCTTGCGAGATTAAGGACTACACGGGATCGTGGATCGCACCGGGTATGGTCGATACTCACATCCATGGCTTCTACAACCACTCAACTACCGATAACGATCCCGAGGGCATCGATATCAGCTCAACCGAGCTCGCCCGTCGCGGTACCACCAGCTGGCTGCCCACGACGTTCACCGATGGCGTCGAACAGATCAAGGACGCCTGCGCTGCTATCGCCAAGGCGGACGAGGGCCGCGGCCCCGACTTCTGTGGTGCACGCATTCAGGGCATCTACCTGGAGGGCCCCTTCTTTACCATGAAGCATGTGGGCGCGCAGAACCCCGCTTACCTGATCGATCCCTCCGAGGAGGTCTTCGACCAGTGGCAGGAGGCTGCGGGTGGTCGCATCGTCAAGAGCGCCATGGCGGCCGAGCGCGACGGTGCCGCTGCTTATGCGGCTGCTCTGAACGCCAAGGGCGTCGTGACCAGCATCGGTCACTCCGATGCCACCTACGATGAGTGCATCGCCGCCATCAACGCCGGTGCCAGCTGCTTTACGCATACCTATAACGGTCAGCGCGGGCTGCATCACCGTGAGCCCGGTGTCGTGGGTGCTGCCATGTCCACGCCCGAGACCTACGCCGAGATCATCTGTGATGGCAAGCACGTGAACCCTGCCGCCATCAAGGCGCTGCTGCAGGCAAAGGGCTGGCAGCACACGGTGCTCATCACCGACTGCCTTGGCTGCGGCGGCATGCCCGAGGGCAGCTACACCAGCGGCGGCATGGACGTCATCATGAAGGACAACCTGTGCTGGCTCGCCGACGGCAAGAGCATTGCCGGCTCGGTGCTCACGCTTGCCCAGGGCGTCAAGAACATCGTTGACTGGGGCATCGCCAGCGCCGATATCGCCATTCGCATGGCAACCGAGGTGCCGGCACGCTCCGCGCACATCGAGGATAAGTGCGGCAGCATCATGCCGGGTCGCGACGCCGACTTTGTCGTGTTCGACCATGAGCTCACCCTCGTCGAGACGTATGTTGGCGGCCAGAGCGTCGGCAACGCCTTTACCGAGTAACGATAGAAAAAGACGGCGGGCCCGAATCTGCTCGGACCCGCCGTATGGGTTAAACGCTCAAAAGCACCTTCACAGTTACAGCTTGTTAGCGATCTTCTTTGCCGTGCGCTTAACGCCGGCCACCAGGCCTCCCGCAGGATGCTCCTTTTCGTAGGCTAGACGCTTCTCGCGCTTGGCGTACTCTTCGACGATGATGTCGCCATACTCGTCTTCGATCTTGTCGAAGAAGTCGACGGCGCCTTTAATTTCCTCAGCGGTCGGGTGTCCCTTTTGGACACCGCCGGCGAGCTTGAACGGTCCCCACGTATCAAAGCCGGGGCAGCCGTAGACACCCATAAAGATGGCCTGCCTCATGCGGCAGATGCCATCGATATCCTTGCCGTACCACTTGTTTTTGCCACCGTAGGTCATAAGGCCAAACACCTTGTCCTGCGGCTGCAGCACGTTCGTGAGCACGCGTGCCATATCTTTGTCGATCTCGGAGTAATAGATGCCCGTGGCGACACCGATCAGATGGTATTCGTGCAGGTTGGGATACTCGTTTTTACCGAGCGCCTTGACGTCGAGGGTATCGATCTCGGGGTGTGCCTCGACGATGGCGTCCACGAGCTTTTTCGTGTTGCCGTGGTGGCGTGAGGCGTAGAGGATGATGGTTCGCATAAGAAGGCCTTTCAGCTGTAATTGCATCAATGTCTGTATGGTACCCCGTTGCATGGCTGGGAAACCGGATGCATCGATGAACGTGCGGGTTTGTCCTTTGGTTAGGGCCGAGACGGGTACTTGCGAGCAAAAAGCAGTTGTTCGAAAGGATGGGCAATGGAATACGCTCTCTCCAACGATTCGATTTCTATTAAGGTGTCCACGGCTGGTGGTTCGTTTACCTCGATCGAGGCCGGAGGTCGCGAGTATCTGTGGCAGGGCGATCCCGCCGTGTGGTCCGGCCAGGCACCGATTTGCTTCCCGATTTGCGGAGGCTTGCGCGATAACAACGCCATGACGTTTGCCGGGCATCATGTAAAGCTCGCTCGCCATGGGTTTGCGCGCAAACAGGAGTGGAAGCTGCTGAGCCAGAGCGAGAACGAGCTGGCGATGTGCCTGGCTTCGGAGGATAACGCCGCGCTGCTGAGCGATTATCCGTATCCGTTTAAGCTTGTCGCCCGCTATACGCTCGAGGACGCTGCCGTGCGCGTTTCCTACGAGGTCACCAACGAGGGCACCGAGGACATGCCGTTCTTTATTGGCGGTCATCCCGGCTTTAGGTGTCCGCTCGATGAGGGCGAGGCCTATACGGACTACGAGCTGCGCTTTGAGAAGGACGAGGCTGCTGAGCTTTGCACTGCCGTCCCCTCGACTGGCTTGATTGATGTGGACAGGCGCTCCAAGAACCCCATGGTGGGAAAGACGCTGCCCCTGTCGCACGAGCTCTTCGATTTTGCGGAGACCATCTTTGACGTACTCGAGAGTCGTCAGGTCACGCTTTCCAAGAAGGGCGAGGACAAGGGTGTTCGCCTGAGCTTTGAGGGCTTCCCGTATCTCATTGTGTGGAGTAAGCCCGAGGGCGATTTTGTGGCAGTTGAACCCTGGGGCGGCCTTTCGACCTGCTCCGATGAGGACGACGTGCTTGAGCACAAGCGCGGCTGCCTTGTCGCCAAGCCCAAGGAGACCGTCGTTCGCTCGTTCACGATTGAGATTCTGTAATTCCGTTTTGTCGACTCGTATCGCGAGGCACAAGGAGCCTGCGAGATAAGGAGCTAAAAATGATCCTCACCGTTACGATGAACCCGTCTGTCGATACGCGCTATCAGCTCGATGAGCTCATTATCGACGACGTTAACCGTGTGACGCCCGAAAAGACCGCTGGCGGCAAGGGCCTCAACGTGGCCCGTGTGCTGGGTCAGCTGGGCGACGACGTTGTGGCAACCGGCCTGCTTGGTGGTCATATGGGCGCCTATATGGCAGAGCTCATGGATGCCAACGGCATTAAGAATGATTTTGTGCCCATCAAGGGCGAGACTCGCATTTGCCTCAACATCCTCCACGCCGGCAACCAGACCGAGCTGCTCGAGAGCGGCCCGACGATTGCCCCCGAGGAGCTCGATGCCTTTACCGCCAAGTTCGCCGAGCTTGCGAGCAAGGCCGATGTCGTCACCATCTCGGGTTCGCTGCCCCGCGGCGTCGAGGCGGACTACTACGCCAAGATCACGGGCATTGCAGAGAACGCCGGCGCCAAGGTGCTGCTCGATACCTCGGGTGCTTCGCTCGAGGCCGCCCTTAAGTCCGAGGTTAAGCCCGAACTGGTCAAGCCTAACCTGACCGAGATCAACGGCCTTTTGGGTACGAGCTTTACCACCGACGATGTGGACGAGCTCCGCGCCGCGCTCGCCTCTGATGCCCGCTTCTCCGATATCCCCTGGGTCGTCGTGTCCATGGGCGCTGCCGGCTCCGTTGGCTTCCACAATGGCCGTGCGTTCCGCGCAAAGACGCCCGATATCCCTGCCGTTAACGCCACGGGCTCTGGTGACTCCACTATCGCTGGCTTCGCGCATGCCATTGCTGCTGGCGCGGACGACGAGACGGTGCTGCGTACCGCCAACACCTGCGGCAAGCTCAATGCCATGGATCCTATGACTGGCCACTTGGTCATGGATCGTTGGGACGAGGTCTACAACGGCGTTGTCGTGACCGAGCTGTAGGAGCTTGTGCTGCGGCCCCGGCATCGCTTGCTAGCTCATGTCGACGACAAGTGCAGTAGCATTATGCCGGGGCACGACTCCGACTTTGTCGTGTTCAGTCCCGACCTTACCCTGGTCGAGACGTATGTGGGCGGCAACAGCTTTGGTAATGCGTTTGCCGAGTAGCCGCCAAGGAAACGATCCGAGAGGGGATTTAGATGATTTACGGTGCATTGGGCGATATCGAGGAGTATCGCGGAATGCTCAAGGGCCTCGACGTGCTGATCGACTGGCTCGAGGAGAACGACCCGGCGCAGCTCGAGGTCGGCAGCCATCCGATTCTGGGCGACAAGGTCTATGCGAACGTCATGGCTCCCACGACGCGTCCCGAGGCCGAGGCTCACTATGAGACGCATCAGCGCTATCACGACCTGCAGATCGATGTCGAGGGTCGCGAGGCCTTTAAGGTCGCCACGGGCAGCCTGACGCTGGTTCAGGAGTTTGACGAGAAGGACGACTACGATCTGGTCGATTCCGACGCTTCGATTGCCGGCGATCTTGCTGACGACAAGTTTGCACTGTTCGTTGCCGGCGAACCTCATATGCCCACGCTCGAGTTCCCGGGCGATGGCGCACAGCCGGTCAAGAAGATCTGCTTTAAGCTGCTTGCCGACGCCTACTGGGAGGAGTAGCGAACTGCTCGGCTGAGCTGTTCGTGTTGTGAGCGTTATCCCTTGGAGGAGCGCGCTTGGGCCCCGCTGATCGCGGTTCCTTTGGGGATTGCGGTTGGCGGGGCTTTTTGCTGTGTAGGGGAGTTGCCGGCGACGTTGTGCTTGGATTGGCGGATGTGCGTCCGAAATCGGCAACAAAAAAGCCGTCCGAAGGCGGCTATCTTGTGCAATGGAGCCAGCGACCGGGCTCGAACCGGTGACCCCCGCTTTACGAGAGCGGTGCTCTACCAACTGAGCTACGCTGGCGGCCATGTGGTGACGCAACTGAGGCGTCAACGGCTGTCTATGATACGGGACATCGCACATCCGCGCAAGTGTTGTGACGGCTTTTCTCACTTTAAATGCACTAATATTGGAGACGCGATGTCTTGCTCTTACGGGTCTCAAGCAGAATGGGGCAGCGATGGCTCAACCCAAGATTCTTCTCGCACGCATCGATGATCGGTTTATTTACGGGCAAGACGTTGAGCTGTGGAACGAGGCGATTGGTTCCAATCTTGTCCTGATCGTCAACGACGAGATTGCGGCGGATTCGCACCAATGGACCCCTATGAGGGTGGCGACGCCCGATGGCGTCTGGACACGGTTTTTCTCAGTGCAAAAGACCATCGACATCATTCACGCCGCGACGCCGCGCCAATGGATTCTGATCATGGTGGCCTCACCCGCCGATATGCTCGCGCTGGTTAAGGGCGGCGTGCCCATCACCAAGATCAGCATTGGCCATATGCGGGCAGGGGAGGGCAAACGCTCTGTAACGCCTGCGGTCGCCATAGACGATGCGGACATCGCCGCCCTCAAAGAGCTGCAAAAGCTCGGCATAGAACTAGAAATCCGCTATCTCCCCAGCTCCAATCCCGACCCCATCCAACTAGTCATTGGGGACGTTCTTAAATGACTAGTCAAACGGGACACCCTTGGCACTTGGGGACGTTCCTTATGTGCCGGCCTTTTAGGAACGTCCCCAAGTGTCGGCAGATTGGGACAGTCCTTCTCGCCAAACGTTAAAGACTGTCCCCAACGACTAGTCATTTAAGAACGTCCCCAATGACTAGGTAGCAAAGCGCCCGTCGGCGGTGGTGCCGGCGGGCGTTGCTGTGCAATATGTTGCATTGTGGGCTTAGTGCCTCATAAAGTGGTATTCGATCACATTGCTATAGGGGTGACCCGGGCCCACAATGCCCTGCGGGAACAACGGCTGGTGCGGCGTGTCGGGGTACATCTCGGCCTCGAGAGCAAAGCCGGCGCCCCAGCCATAGTTAGCATCGTCCTTGGCGTGCTCGTCGCCCAGCCAGTTGCCGGTGTAGAGCTGCACGCCCGGTGCGGTGGTGTAGTAGTCTAACTCACGACCGGTCCACATCTCCTCGACATGCATCGCGCGGCGCAGATTACGGCCGTACTGGTAGCCATCGATGCACAGGCAGTGGTCGTAGCCACGGGCCTGCTTAATCTGCGGGTCGTCGGCTTCCATGCCGGGCGCGACGGGGCGCAGCTCACGGAAGTCAAACGGCGTGCCCTCGACCGGAGCGATTTCACCGGTGGGGATATTCTGCTCGTTGATGGGCAGGTAGTGGGCAGCGTTAGCAACAAAGAAGTGCTCGCAGTCCATGCCGGCGTTATGGCCGGCAAGGTTAAAGTACGTGTGGTTGGTCATGGACACGTAGGTGGCGCGGTCGCTCTCGCAGCCATACTCGACACGAAAGACGCCGGTGCGCGTCACGGTAAACACGGCTGTAAAGGTGCGGTTGCCGGGCAGGCCCAGCTCGCCATCCTCAAGCGAGGTGGTCATGCGCACGGCGTTGTGGACCTCATCGAGCTCAACGTCCCACACGCGCTTGTGCAGGCCGTGCTCAAGATCGCTGTGTAGGTTGTTGGCGCCTTCGTTGGCCGGCATATGCCAGTCCGTGCCTGCGATGGTGATCGTGGCACCTGCAGTGCGGTTGGCCACAGGTCCGATGGTCGCGCCAAAGCAGGCGGGGTTGTCAAAGTAATCCTCGAGCTTATCGAAGCCCAGCACCACATCGCGCACGTTGCCGGGAATGTCGGGCACGTCGACACCAAGCACGGTGGCGCCATAGTCCATAATGCGAACGCAGATCTCGGGCCCGTTGAGGGTGTAACGATGAACGGGGGTACCGCACGGCGCGGTGCCGAAAAGCTCGGAAGTGATCATTTGGTTCCTAACATCGAGGTATTTCTGACAAACTGTAGCGCGAACAGGCGAGATTATCACTACACCCCACTAAAGCAGAGGGTATTTTTCTCAAAAAAGTGATGATTGGAGCTGTGCGGGCGTTCATTTCTGACGCGCGCGAGTCTGATACAATTTGTTCGTTATTGTTTGAATTGACGTGAGCGTGGAACAGCGAGGACTCATCGTGATTAAAGCGGAGCGACAGGATAAGGTTCGGCAGCTGCTCGAGGAACAGGGAACGGTCTCGGTCAAGGAGATTTCGGATGCGTTGGGCGTCTCGGATATGACGGTCCGCCGCGACCTTGAGGAACTTGCGAGCCTGGGCGAGATCGAACGCGTGCACGGTGGAGCCCGCAGTGCGCAGGGCCGTCCACATGCTATGTTGCGCCATGAGTATTCGCACAGCGAAAAGCGCACCAAGCATGCCGAGGAAAAGCTGCAGATCGCGCGCCGCGCCGTGGAGCTTATCGAGGAAGGCTCGACCATCTTTTTGGGTACGGGCACCACGGTTGAGCAGATGGCCTCGATGCTGCCGGCGTGCCGCCTGCGCATCGTGACTAACTCGCTTTCGGTCTTTAACCTGCTCGAGGCGCGCGAGGACTGTGACCTGTGCCTGGTAGGCGGCATGTACCGTCGCCGCACCGCCGCTTTTGTGGGGCCAACGGCCGAGGATACCCTGCGTGCACTGGGCATCGACGCGGCGTTTATCGGCGCCAACGGCATTTTGGACGGCGACGTGTCCACGTCTAACATGGAAGAGGGCCGCATCCAGCAGCTCGCCTTTAGCAAGGCCGATTCACGCTACCTCATCGCCGACTCCAGCAAGATCGGCAAGCGCGACTTCTACACCTTCTGCCGCCTGGACAGTTTGGATGCCGTGGTGTGCGAGCCGGGCGTCGCCGCCGAGGATCGTGCCGCCATCGAGGAACACACGCAGGTTATTTGCTAGCTAATGCTACAGACGATACTTCTGCCCCCTGCCGGCGCGGGGGTACCGCTTTACAATGACGCGTAAAAATTTGCGCGCCATTTTACGTGTCAACGTGACGCGATTTGACGCGCAAATAGGAATTCATGGGCGCTCGGAAGATCGACGGAGTTCGTGAACCTGCAACTTGGTTGGGTAGCGTACGAAGTCCTCCAGCGGGACCGAATATGTTTTCGGTATCATATCGGTATCAAATGATACCGAAAGTATGTTCGTGATACCGAAAACTAGAAACCATGCTTTATAACTGCTTGGAAAGTTCGGATTTGACTATCTTATTGTCTCGATCTGTAACAGTTAGACGGTTAAAAGTGGGCTACGTGTTACAGATTGAGATATTTCTGCTCGGGCGTTCTGTTTGTCTCGATCTGTAACAGCTAGGGCCGAAATACTCGACTAGATGTTACAGATCGAGACGAATGATCCGCTCGGGCCCACCAAAACAAAAAAGCCGCATGCGAACCCGTGGAGGGATTCGCATGCGGCCGACAGGGGGTATGCGGCTTGAATTAGGCCATGAGCAGGCCGGTCTCCGCGACGTTCTTGTACCAGTACGCGCTCGCCTTGGGATAGCGCTTCTGGGTCTCGAAGTCGATGTAGAACAGGCCGTAGCGCTTGTTGTAGCCGTTGGTCCAGGAGAACTGGTCCTGCAGCGACCACACAAAGTAACCGTCGACGTTTACGCCGCCGTCGATTGCCTTGAGGATCCATGCGAGATGCTGGCGCATGTAGTCGATGCGAGGGGCGTCGTCGATAAAGCCGTCCTCGAAGTCGTCCTTATAGCCCATGCCGTTCTCGGTGATGTAGATCTTCTTGTAGTTGGGGTAATCGTTCTTAATGCGGAGCAGCAGGTCGTAGAGGCCCTCGGGATAGATGATCCAGTCCCAATCGGTGGTGGGTACGCCTTCGCGCACGCATGACTCGCCCACGCCCTTGAGGAACCAGCGCGAGGAGCCCTTGTCGCCGGTGCCATTGTGGTTGATGTCGTTTTCGCCCTCGGCGGCACGCAGGAACTGGCACTTGTAGGTGTTGACGCCCAGGCAATCGTTGTAGGGGAGCGCGGCGGTCAGCGCGGCGATGTCCTCGTCGCGGACGTCGAGCTCGCCGCCGGCGATATGGGCCAGCTTGGTCGCGGCCTCCATGGTGTCGGCTGCATAGTGGCCGCGGAAGGTGGCGTCGAGTACCCAGCGGTTGTTGATGACGTCGGCCATACGAGCCGCCTCGCAGTCGGCAGCGCTGTTGGGATCGAGGGGATACTTGGGCTCCAGGTTCTGGACAATGCCGATCTCGCCCTCAAAGCCGCCCTCATGGAAGGCGACGACAGCCTTGGCGTGGGCCACCATCATGTTGTGCATGAGCTGGAAGGCCTTGTCCAGGCGGTACTTCTCGCCGTGCGGCCAGTTGCCGACGATAAAGCTGCCCTCGGCGGTTGCGGGAATCTCGTTAAAGGTAAACCAGTGCTTGACCTCGGTGAACTCGGCAAAGCAGAACTTGGCGTACTCGACGAAGGCGTCGATGGTCGTGCGCGTCAGGAAACCCTCGCCGCCGTTCTGGTAAAAGGCCTCGGGCGTATCGAAGTGATCGAGCGTGACATAGGGGATAACGCCAGCTTTGTTGCAGGTGGCGAAAAGCTCGTGATAGAAAGCGACACCCTCGGGGTTAATCTCGCCGGTGCCACTGGGGAAGATGCGGCTCCAAGCGATGGAGACGCGAATGCCGTTAATGCCGAAGCGCTGGCACAAGTCGATATCGACCGGATATTTGTTGTAGAAGTCGCTTGCGGGGTCGGGGGAGAAGCGACCCTGAGCAGCCAGGAAATCGTCCCAGGGCACTTTGCCCTTGCCGTGCGTGCGGGTCTCACCCTCAACCTGGTAAGCGGCGGTGGCGCCGCCAAACACAAAGCCGTCGGGGAACTGCATGGGGTTGGTCATGAGTCATCCTTTCTGTGGGATACGAATAGGGAGAGGTGCCCGAACCGGGAATCCGGGCACCAACAGAGGGAGGAACTAGTCGAGGTTCTCGCGGAGCCACTTGATGGCGCCAGCGGGGTCGCGAGTAAGGTCGATATATTCCTTACCGCGCGGGGCGAGCAGCTTAATGCCCAGGCGATCGGTGTCGGCCTTCATGTCGTTGTAGTAGCTACGGACCTGCGGGGCAAGCACGATAACGTCGTACTGATCCATGATGGCAGTGTGCTGGCCATAGGCGCCTGCGGAGGAAGCGATGTTCTCTCCGGTCTGCGCAGCACCTTCCTTGATGGCGTTGGCAAGCATGGCAGAGGTGCCGGCGCCGGCGCACAGGACGAGGACCTTCAGGCCGTCGACATCCTTCTTAGCGGATGCGTCGGCGGCGGGCTCGGGCTGATCGGCGACAGGCTTGCTGTCGGCGGCAGCGGCGGTCGGCTCGACGGAAGCGGTGGCCTGCTCGACAGCGGGCGCAGAGGTGCTGGCGGCGATGGTGGCAGCACCATCGGACTCGAGACCCAGCTCGGCGGCGCGCTCGGCCTCCTGGTCGCAGAGCAGCTTATCGTATGCCTTCAAGAACGGCAGGTAGATGATGGCGTCCAGCAAGATGATGATTGCGACAAACACCAGGGCGATAAGCTGGAAGTTCGTGGTGATGAAGATGCCGATGGGGGCAGGGGTAGTCCAAGGTACCACGAAGGAGAAGCCGTTCATGCCCACGTTGTCGATAAAGAACTTGGCAACGCTTACGTTGACGCAGCCGGCGGCAACAAAGGGGATGAGCATGTAAGGGTTAAGGATCATCGGCGCGCCAAAGAGCAGCGGTTCGTTGACTGCGAAGGCAACAGGAACAATCGAGGCCTTACCGACGGCTTTGAGCTGCTTGGACTTCATAAAGAGAATCAGCAGAAGCGGCACGATGAACGTGGCGCCGGTGCCGCCGAACTCACCCACGAGCGACATGTTAAAGGTGAGGGAATGGGCGGGGTGACCACCGGCCAGCAGAACCTGCAGGTTCTCGGCCTGGTTGGCAAGACGGATGGGGTCGATGCCCGGCTGGACGATCGAGGGACCGTGGACGCCGATGAACCAGAAGAACGCGGTGGCTGCCTGGATAAGGATAAGGCCAGGATAGGTTTCTGCAGCGGTAAAGAGCGGGGAGAGCAGTTTGATAAGCAGCTCGGAGAACGGAACACCCATGAGGTTGCGCACGACGACATCGATGATGCCGCAGATGATGACGGCACCGCCAAAGGGGATAATGTCGCGGAAGTTCTGAGCGATGGCGCCCGGGACCTCCTTGGGCAGCTTAATGGTCAGATCGCGCGAGACGCAGAATTTGTAGACCCACACGGTGATGAACGCGGCGATATAGGCCGAGAACAGACCGCGCGTGCCCATGCTGGTGCAGTCGAAGACCGAAAGCTCGGAGCCGTTGAACTTGGTGGTGAACTGCGTAACGGCGAGCAAAAGCATACTGCACTGGGCGGCCACCATGGTGGAGCCGTCGTTGAGCACCTTGCCGGCGGGCATGCGACGGTTCATGGAAGCCGTAAAGTTCTTGGCAGTGGTGCCGGCAACCATGATGCCCATGACGCCCATGGTGAAGTTGTACAGCTTGTTGCACCAGTCGATGAGCGGCTGGGGCAGCGTGATGCCGACTACGCCGGGAAGGGTGGCAATGAGCAGAAAGATCGAAGAGGTGAGGACGATGGGCATGCACCCAAGGAATCCGTCCTTAATGGCCTGGAGGTAGATGTTCCTCGAGATCTTCTCAAAGAACGGTTGATGCTTTTCGAGCATCTTTACGATGGCGTCCATAGAGCTCCTTTGCTGCTTAATGCGCGATGCATGTGGATGGAATTGGTCGTCGATGGATGGTCAGGACTGCCCGGAAACCTTCCTGCTTAAGGAAGGCATTGCGAAATGACAACGTAGGACATTTCGTTAATGACAACGTAAGACATTTCTGGAAGAGCAACAAGGATATACGGGTGAGTGGTCGATATTGTCCGGTAAACGGTTGATTTATCAGTCAGGCAGGTAGTGTATGCTAGAACGCAAAAAACAAGCGATAGAGAACCGAGTGGAGAAGCAGTGGCAACGATGGACAAGAAAAACGTCTCGATGAACGATGTGGCGATTGCCGCGGGTGTTTCTCTCAAGACGGTTTCGCGTGTGATCAACGAGCCCGATAGCGTGCGAGAGTCGACACGCGATAGGGTCCATGCTGCCATGGAGACGCTTGGGTTCCGGGCGAACTTTGCCGCGCGTTCACTCAAGTTGGGCCGTTACGGGTGCATCGGCGTGGTGATGTTCCACTTGTCGGGCGGCGCCGTGGACATGATTGACGGTATCGCCGATGCCGCCGAAGAACGCGGCTTTGCGCTCACGATGATTAAGAAGCGCGCGGGGGAGAAGATGACCCTTGCCGAAGCGGCGCGCAGGATGTCGCAGCTTCCCGTCGACGGCATGATCTTCAACCTGCGTCAGATGGTCGATGACTTTGATACCTTTGAGGCGCCGAAAGACCTCAAGACGGTGATTATCACGCCGATGGAGCATCCTGCCTGCTCTACCGTTAGTGACGATCAAGAGGGTGGCGCGCGCATGGCGTGCGAGTACTTCTTAAATCGCGGGCACAAGAACGTGTACTTCGTCTCTGGTAAGAAAGAGTCGCTGTCGAGCCAGTGCCGTATGAAAGGTTGGCGTGCGGCACTCGAGACGCGTGGCATTGAGCCGCCCGAGCCTCTGCAAGGCGATTGGAATGCGGATAGTGGCTATGCTGCGGGCCTTGTGCTTGCCGATAAACCCGATTGCACGGCGGTCCTCGCAGCTAACGACTGCATGGCAAACGGCGTGATGATGGCTTTACGTGACAAAGGGCTCAGTGTGCCCGATGATGTGTCCGTGATCGGCTTCGATGATGAGCTCTATAAGACGATTCCCAACTCGATTCTGACGTCGGTGAAGTTTCGCCACCGCGAGCTGGGCGTCCGTGCGCTCAACGAGGTCGTCGCAGGTCTGGAAACCCCGAGCTCCAGAAGCCGTACGCTCGTCTCGGGCGTGTTGGTCGAGCGTTCCAGCGTGAAAGACCTGCGGGCGTAGACGTGCTCGGCTCGTTCATCTCAATCTGTAACAGGTAGAGCCGAAAATCTCAGCTAATTGTTACAGATTTAGACAATTCGGTCCGGCTTATTCCGTTTGTCTCGATCTGTAACAACTAGACGGTCAAAAGTGGTCTACATGTTACAGATCGAGATTGTTCGGCCCGGGCCGCCCGTTCGTCTAAATCTGTAACAGCTTGGACCGAAAAACTCGGCTAGATGTTACAGATTGAGATGAACAGGAGGACGGGTGCGGTCTAAACAAAATGGCCCGCGCATCACACATCGATGCACGGGCCATTTATTGTCTGCGAGCGGCAGGTGGTGTCAGCGTCTTATGCCTCGAGGTTTTCCTCGATCCAGGCGACGGCACCCTTGGGATCCTTAGTGAGGTCGATGTACTGTTTGCCCTTGGGCGACAGCAGCGTGATGCCCAGGCGGTCGGTGTCGGCCTTCATCTCGTTGTAATAGGTGCGAACCTGCGGAGCCAGGACGATGACGTTGTACTGGTCCATGATGGCGTAGTGGCTGCCGTAGGCACCGGCGTTGGCGGTAATGTCGATGCCCAGCTCGTCGGCGCCTTCCTTAAGCGCGTTGGCGAGCAGTGCAGAGGTGCCGGCGCCAGCGCACAGAACCAGAACCCTCAGATCCTTGCCCTTAAGGGCGGACGGAGCTGCGGAGGCCTCGGTGGCAGAAGCGGTCTCGACAACAGGAGCCTCAACGGCGGGGGCGGCAGCGGTCTTGACGGCCTTGGTCTCCTCGGCCTCTTCTTCGGCCAGGGTCTCGGCCTCCTGCTTGCACAGGACGTTGTCGTAGGCCTTGCAGAACGGGTAGTAGATCAAGAAGTCAACGACCAGCAGGACGACAACCAGGACCAGAGAGATCGGCTGGAAGTTGGTGTCGATGAAGGTGCCGATCGGTCCGGGGAGTGCCCACGGCATGGCATAGATAAAGCCGTTCATGCCCAAAAAGTCGATGAAGAACTTACCAATGAGGACGTTGGCCACGGGGGCAAACAGGAACGGGATCAGGAAGTACGGGTTGAGGATGATGGGCGCGGCGAACAGCAGCGGTTCGTTGACGGCGAACATCACGGGTACGACAGAGGCTTTGCCGACGGCCTTGAGCTGCTTGGAGCGCATAAAGAGCAGGAAGATGATCGGGACAATGAACGTGGCGCCGGTGCCGCCGAGTTCGCCGATGTAGTTACCGAAGTTCTCGGTCAGGGCGAGGGCGGGGTGACCGCCGGCCTGCAGCGTGGCGAGGTTGGTGGTGATGTTGCCAAACAGCGCGGCGTTGAGGGCAGGCTTAACGACCGAGGGGCCGTGGATGCCCATGAACCAGAACAGCGGGATCATGAACCAGATGAGGGCGAGGCCGGCGTAGGAATCGGCAGCGGCGAACAGCGGGCTCACCAGCGTGGAGATGACGTTGGCAAACGGGACGGCCAAGCAGGTGCGGCAGATAACGTCGATGACGGCGACAAACAGGATGGAGAAGCTGAAGGCGAAGATGTCGCGGAAGTTCTGGGCGATGGCGCCGGGGACTTCTTTGGGCAGCTTGATGGTGATGTCTCGCTTAATGCAGAAGGCATAGATGTTGACCGTGGCAAATGCGGCGACAAAGGAGCTCAGTAGGCCCTTGGTGCCCATGTTGTCGGTAAAGAACACCGAGACATCGGCGCCGTCGATCTTGGCACTCGTCTGGGTAACGGCCAAGATGAGCATAGCGCACATGGCGGCGACCATGGTGCTCGTGGCGTTGATGGCCTTGCCGGCAGGCATGCGGCGGTTCTTGGAGCCGGTCAGCGCGCTTGCGGTGGTGCCGGCGACCATGATGCCCACGACGCCCATCGTGAAGTTGTAAACCTTGTTGCAGAAGTTCACGACGTCGACGTTCCACCAGTCGGGCAGCGTAAAGCCGCCGACCGTGGCGACAACGCCCGGCAGGGTCGAAATAAGCAGGAAGACAGAAGAAGACAGGATGATGGGCATTGCTGCCAAAAAGCCGTCTTTAATGGCCTGAAGGTAGATGTTCTTAGAGACCTTGTCGAAGTACGGCTGACCTTTCTCCAAGAACTTAACGATCGATTCCATAGTTCACGCTCCTCTTTGCATGAAATCTTAATGGCATGGACGTTGAAAACCTATATGGTCTCCCGCTTGCTAAAAGCCCGGGTGCAGGCGGGGTCGGTCCCAGGGGGAGAGAGGGGAGCGGCTGGGTTTGTATCGCATAGGGCCGCTCCCCTCTCGGGGGAAAGCGAGGCGATGCGCTACTGCGCGTCCGCCATAGTGTCGGCGAGCTCCTTGTACCAGAGTGCCGACTGCTTGATGTAGCGTTTTTGCGTGTCGAAGTCGATGTAGAACAGGCCGTAGCGCTTGTTATAGCCGTTGGCCCACGAGAACTGGTCCTGCAGGCTCCAGATAAAGTAGCCCTGGACGTCGACGCCCTCGGCGCGCGCCCGGAGCACCTTCTCCATGTGCTGGTCGACAAAGTCGATGCGCTCGGGATCGGCGACGATGCCGTTTGCGTCGGGCTCGGGGTCCTTGTGGCCCAGGCCGTTTTCGGTGATATAGATGACGGGGAGGTTGGGATAGGTGGCGCTGATGTGCTTGAGCGTGTCGTAGAGGCCTTGCGGGTAGATGAGCCAATCCCAGTCGGTGGTGGGGATACCCGGCATATCGACCTGCTGCCCGACGCCCTTAAACTTAAAGCACGAGGTGCCCTTGTCTCCGGTGCCGTTAAAGCTGTTGGTGGACTCGCCATCGTAGGCGGCGATAAACGCCGACTGATAGTAGTTGAGGCCGAACATATCGTTGCGGGGCGCCGCCTTGGCGAGCTCCTCCATGTCGCTGTCCTCAACCGTAAGCGTGGCGTTGTTGGCACGCAGAATCTCGTTGATGAGTGAGAGGGTGCGCGCGGAGTAGTGACCCAGGAAGGCGCCGTCCATGATGAAGTCGGTGTAGAAGGCGTTGTACAGGTCGGCGGCGTGCTGGTCGGCGGGCGAGTCTGTGGCAGGATATGCCGGCGTCAGGACGTTGACCATGCCAATGCGTCCGCCCAGGTGCTCGGTCTCGTCAAGATCCTTATACAGGTTGACGGCGCGGGCGTGGGCAACGAGCTCGTTGTGCTGGCTCTGGATGCCGCTCGTCACATCAAAGTGATGGTTGGGCGGGAAGTTGCCTTGGATGTATTGGGAGTGCGAGAGGCTGATGAGCTCGTTGATGGTGAACCAATTCTTGACCTCGCGGAACTCGCGGAAGCAGAACTCGGCATAGCGCACATAGGCGTCGACGGTCTTGCGGTTGAGCCAGTCGCCCTGGTTGAACAGGGCGGCGGGGGAGTCAAAGTGATGCAGGGACACATAGGGCTCGACGCCATACTTTTTGCAGCAGGCGAACAGCTCGTGGTAGTGCTTAACGCCCTCGGCGAGGGGTTCGGCATCGTCGCCGTTGGGGAAGATGCGGGTCCAGGCGATGGACACACGAATGGCGTTGAGTCCATGCTCGGCAGAAAGGCGGATATCCTCCTCGTAGCGGTTGTAGAAATCACTGGCCGGGTCGGGCAAAAAGCGACCCTGGGCGACAAGGTAATCGTCCCACATGGTCTTACCCTTGCCTGCCACCTTCGTGGAACCTTCCGTTTGGTACGCGGCGGTTGCGGCGCCCCAAACAAAGCCCTTCGGCAGCTGCTGTACGCGGTTTAGCAAAGACATATGCATACATCCTCTCGTCTCGCTGTTCGATATTGTGCGTTTGCGCTCAGGAGGCTCCCTGGTTAGCGTTCAGCGGTGAAAAAGCCCGATAAACACTATCTTAAAATGATTAGAACCAAAATGAGCACGTGAACATTTGACAATAAGCACGTTAACATCCGGCTGGGATGTATAGAAACAAAACAACTTCAAACAGCTGCGAACGGTTGTATTTGTTCGGTAAGCGGTTTTGATTGACAGAAGTTTTCATGTTGTGGTATATGGCTCGGGTATCATGAGCACGTTATCAATGTATGTACGATGCGCCATGGGCGCGGGGAATAGTTGGGAAGCAGGTTAGCGTGGAAGGCATGGATCAGCAGACAAGGAATGGTCGTTCGGCGAGCGCGGCAGAGGTTGCGGCGCTCGCTGGCGTGAGCCGCCAGACTGTGTCGCGCGTGGTCAACGGTATGCCCAACGTGACGGAAAAGACGCGCAAGCGTGTGCTGGCCGCCATGGAAGAGCTGGGCTTTCGTCCCAATTTTGCTGGAGCGGCGTTGCGCGGCGGGTCGTATCGTTCTATTGGCCTGTGCATGTACAACATCACACGTGTCGGTAACCTGGCGACGCTCGAGGGTATCATGCAAGCGGCGCGCGAGCATGATTTTGCCGTCACTATGATCGAGATGGGCGGCGACAAGCCCTATGCACTTGCCGATGCCTCGCGCCGCATGGTCGAGCGACCCGTCGACGGCATGATTCTCAACATGAACCGCATGGCTCCCGATTTTGAGGAGTTTGTTCCCCAGCCGGGAGTGCGAACGGTCATCCTGTCCATGTATGCGCATCCGCGCTGCACGACGATCGACTCCGACCAGTATGGTTCGTGCGAGCTGTTGACCAATTATCTGCTGGAACATGGTCACTCGAATATGCGGTTTGTGGCGGGTCCGGAAAACTCGATTTCCTCGCGTTTTCGTGAGGCCGGTTGGCGCGATACGCTGGGTCGTGCTCATGTCGATGCCGCTCCGATGCTGCGTGGCGATTGGAGTGCGGACAGTGGGTACGCCATGGGCGAGCGGATTGCGGCCGAGGTGCTTGCCGGCGGGTCGCAGACGCCGACTGCCGTGCTTGCGGCAAATGACCAGATGGCGCTGGGCGTTATCGCCGCGCTCGAGAACGCGGGCCTGTCCGTGCCCGACGACGTGAGCGTGGTTGGTATCGACGACGCACTCGAGGGACTTGTTCCTCACAATCGGCTGACGACGCTGCGATTTGATTTGCGCGGTGTCGGTAAGCTTGCGTTTGAGGCGGCGATTGGAGAGAGCTCGTCTATCGAGGCGATTCATGTGCCGAGCACGCTGGTCGAACGCTCGACTGTTAGGGACATACGGGGTTAGGTCCTACTCCGTCTGTCTCGATTTGTAACAGGTAGACGGTCAAAAGCGGGCTACGTGTTACAGATTTAGATTCTTCGGAAAGAGCAATCCTGTTCGTCTCAATCTGTAACAGCTAGGACCCAAAAACTCGGCTAGATGTTACAGATCGAGACAAACGGCTCCCGACCAGCCCAAAAACAAAAAGACCGGGGGCGGCGCGCCGTGTGACGTGCCGCCCCCGGCTGAGAAATGGGGACAGGTTATGTGGGCGGGCAACCCCGCCAGCCAC
>UQVD01000005.1 GCA_900544385.1 uncultured Collinsella sp. | reverse complement strand
CCCGTCTCTCGCGCCCCTCCCGGAACTGTCCACATCAGTGTAGCCAATCCACAGAGGGTCATGCGCGACCCCGAGACCGCCGAGTACGCCGAGAGGGCCAGGGGGCGGGGAAAGAGCGACAGGGAGGTCATGAGGTGCCTCAAGCGCTACGTGGCCAGGGAGGCGTACCGGGCGCTGATGCACCCGCACGAGATCAGGAGGCCCGAGGACGCCTCGGAGCTCGTGGCGGCCAGGCGCGCGGCGAAGGTCAGCCAGGTGAGGGCGGCGTCCATATTGGGAACCAGCGAGAAGTACATCTCGATGCTGGAGAGGGGACAAAGGGAGCTCAAGCCCATAAGGAGGGCCTACGAGGCATGGGTCGAGGCCGGACTTCCGCTCGATTGGGACAGGCAGGCCTTCGAGGCCGAGCGCAAAAAGGATTCTAAAAAACACCTTGCCAAATAGGAGCGTCAGGACGCAAGAAGCCCCCGCCGCACGAAGTGCGCAGCGGGGGCTTCTTGCAAGTCCGAGGACGTTTTGGGAGGTAACCCAAACAGCCCCGGCGATCCTGCGGGAGTTAAACCCCTTTAGAACTTGTCGTGGAAGGTACGCGCAATGACCTCGTCCTGCTGCTCCTTGGTGAGCGTGTGGAAGTTCACGGCATAGCCGGAAACGCGGATGGTCAGCTGCGGGTACTTCTCGGGGTGAGCCTGAGCGTCGAGCAGCGTCTCACGGTTGAAGACGTTGATGTTCAGGTGGTGGCCACCCTTCTCGGCGTAAGCGTCGAGCATGTGGACCAGGTTATCGGCCTGAGTCTCGGAAACTTCAGAAACCTTCATAATGTGTCTCCTTCGATCGATAGGCGCCGGCCGAAACCGGCGCACTAATCAGTAATCGTTATTGTTAGTATAGCACTAACAATAGTTACTCGCCCAGCTGATCAAGGTCGATATCGCCAAAGAACACCTGGTCCTCCTTGCCGAGCGCACTCGGGATGATGGAGAAGGTGTTGGAAATGCCGTCCTGAGCATCACGGAACGGGAGCTTGGAAACCGAAGACAGCGAAGCGATGGCGCCGTGGCTATCGCGCTTGTGCATGGGGTTAGCACCCGGGGCGAACGGCTGACCAGCCTTGCGGCCGTCGGGCGTGGAACCGGTCTTCTTACCGTACACGACGTTGGAGGTAATGGTCAGAACCGAGGTCGTGGGCACGGAGTTGCGGTAGGTGTCGTTCATGCGGATGTACTCCATGAACTGGTGCACAACGTCGTGAGCGATCTGGTCGACGCGGTCGTCGTCGTTACCGTACTTGGGGAACTCGCCCTCGGTCTCAAAGTCGACGATGATGCCGTTCTCGTCACGGACGGGGTGGACCTTGGCGTACTTGATGGCGGACAGGGAGTCAGCCACGACGGAAAGACCAGCGATGCCCGTAGCGAACCAGCGGTGCACGTGCTTGTCGTGCAGAGCCATCTGGATGCGCTCGTAGCAATACTTGTCGTGCATGTAGTGAATGATGTTCAGCGAGTTGACGTACACGCCAGCGAGCCACTTCATCATGTCGTTGTACTTGGCCACAACGTCGTCGTAATCGAGCGTATCGCCCTCGACGGCGCGATACTTGGGGCCGACCTGCTTCTTGGAGACCTCGTCAACACCGCCGTTGAGTGCGTACAGCAGGCACTTGGCCAGGTTGGCGCGAGCGCCGAAGAACTGCATCTCCTTACCGATGCGCATGGAGGACACGCAGCAGGCAATGCCGTAGTCGTCGCCGTGATAGACGCGCATGAGGTCGTCGTTCTCGTACTGGATCGAGGAGCTGGCGACGGAAGTCTTGGCGCAGAACTTCTTGAAGTTCTCGGGCAGACGGGTCGACCACAGAACGGTCATGTTGGGCTCGGGGCTGGTACCCATGTTCTCGAGCGTGTGCAGGTAGCGGTAGCTCATCTTGGTAACGAGCGTACGGCCGTCAACACCCATGCCGCCGATGGACTCGGTGACCCACTGCGGGTCGCCGGTGAACAGGGCCTGGTACTCGGGAGTACGGGCGAACTTGACCATGCGGAGCTTCATGATGAAGTGATCCACGAACTCCTGGATCTGCTCCTCGGTGAAGGTACCGTTGGCAAGGTCGCGCTCAGCATAGATGTCGATGAACGTAGAGGTACGGCCGATGGACATAGCGGCGCCGTTCTGCTCCTTGACGGCAGCAAGGTAGGCGAAGTACATCCACTGGATGGCCTCCTGCGTGTTGGTAGCAGGGTTGGAAATGTCGAAACCATAGGTCTCGGCCATCATCTTGAGCTCGCCGAGGGCGCGGATCTGCTCCTGCAGCTCCTCACGATCGCGGATGTTGTCGGCGGTCATGACCGTCGGGGTGGAAGCCTTCTGGGCCTCCTTGTCCTTAATCAGGTAGTCGACACCGTACAGGGCGACACGACGGTAGTCGCCGATGATGCGGCCGCGGCCATAGCCATCGGGCAGACCGGTGATGATGTGAGCCGAGCGGCAAGCACGCATCTCGGGGGTGTAAACATCGAAGACGCCGGCGTTGTGGGTCTTGCGCTCGAAGGTGTAGCGCTCGACAACGTTCTCGTCGACCTTGTAGCCGTGCTGGCTGGCGGCCTGGCAAGCGATGCGGATACCGCCGTTGACGTGCAGAGCGCGCTTGAGCGGCTTGTCGGTCTGGAGGCCGACGATGGTCTCCTTCTCGCGGTGGGCGTTATCGATGTAGCCAGCGGGGTGGCTCACGATACCCGTGACGGTCTTGGTGTCCATATCGAGGACACCACCCTGCTCGCGCTCCTTAAGCAGCAGGTCGAGAACCTCGCCCCACAGCTCCTTGGTACGCTCGGTCGGACCTACGAGGAACGACTCGTCGCCCTCGTAAGGGGTGTAGTTCTTCTGGATGAAGTCTCGGACGTCAACCTCTCCCGTCCAAATGCCTTCCTTGAAGCCTTCCCATGCCTCCTGCATTGTGTAACCACGCTCCTAGTTACGTGTAATGCGGCGCTCTCTCACACCGCTGCTTATTGAATTCTTGAATTTACGGCTTGCACTACCGGCTTCTTCCGTTCTTCACCACATGTTGGTGCAGGGAAAAACGTTTGTCCACCTTGGAACTGCAACCCAAAACCCAAGATTTCACCCGTTTGAGAAGGATAACATAGCGACCCTCTCCATCTGGGCTGTTATATGTTTCTTTTTTTATATCATAAGGGCGTTTTTTACAAACCCGCAGGAAATGCGAGCGTGAACAACTACCGTTCACCGATTTGTTTAGTTTTTTCCTTGCCTTTGTACGACGTTCACTCTAGCTGTTATGCCAGCTTTAGCAGGGTAAAGTGCCTCTGAGTGGGCTTTAGGACGTGCTCAGAGATCTACCCCTAACTTTGCTGATACCGACGGTGTACGGAGGTCGCCTAAAGGTTGTTTTCTAGGCATGTCCCAAAATCTACCGTATAGGGTGCGCGTGCGGGGGTATCATCTTTCACCGAAAATAGTTTCTAGTGTTAGGGGTTTTCGGTGGAAGATACCGATTTCCGTGAACTTGGGCGTCAGCTCCTTACCGAGTTCGGCAGCATGCATCAGCGCATTTCGCGCTTTGCGGACAAAGCCCTCGGCGGCGAGATGGCCGTCATGCGCGCCCTCATGCTCGCTGGCGGTTCGCTCACGCCGAGCGAACTCGCCGATCGCGCCTGGGTCTCGAGCGCCCGCATCGCCAATATCCTACGCGCTCTCGAAGCCAAGGGCTGGGTCGAGCGCGAGCACTCAAAGACCGACCGTCGTCGCGTACACGTCACGGTGACCGACAAGGGATTCCAGGATCTCGAAATCAAACGACGGGAATTCGAGGAGCGCACCGCGGCCTTCCTCGAGCAGCTCGGCGAAACAGATACCCAAGAGATGGTGCGCCTTCTAAGACGTGCCAACGAAATTATCGACCGCAATCAAGAAAGGAGAGATGCCGAGTGAGGATTCTCAAGCTCTTTAAAAAGCACGTCCTGGCACTGTTCACAGCTATCGTACTTATCGTAATCAGCTGCAACGCCGATCTGGCGCTGCCTACCTATATGAGCGACATCGTCGACGTGGGCGTGCAGCAAGGCGGCATCGCCTCGCCCGTGCCCGACACCATTCGCGCCGAATCGCTCGACGACCTCGAACTCTTCATGAGCGCCAAGGACGCCAAGGCTGTGGAGGCCGTGTTTAGCAAGGCTGACAAAAACGGCATTCGAACGTACAAGGGCACCGAGGAAGAGCGTGCCAATGGAGGCAAAATTACCGACATTATGAGCCTGCCCGAGACCGTCGTCCTTTCGCTCAACCAGGGCATCGACGCCGACTCCATGGGAGACATGACCGGCACGTCCAGCGAGAAAGACGGCGACGCCGCTCAGGCCATGCCCACGCCCGAGCAAATGGCAGCGATGACGCCCGAGCAGCTCGCCGAGATGCAGCAGAAGGCCGCAGCGGCGCAGAATATGCAAAAGCAGATCGACGCCGACGGCGGCAAGATCACCATGAAGAGCCTGCGCCTGGGTGTCGAGGGCGGTCTGGTAGACCAAAGCAAGCTCGTCGAGGGCGCCAACGAAATGGCGGACAAAATGGGCTCCATGTCGGGCTCCATCGTCACCCAGCGCGCCGTGAGCTATGTACAGGACGAGTACAAGGCGCAGGGCATCGACCCCGCCGACGTGCAGAACGCCTACCTGGGCCGCATGGCGACCACGATGTTTGGTCTGTGTCTGGTGTCGCTGGTCGCCACCATCCTGACCGGTGCCGTGGCTTCGCGCACCGCCTGCTCCATCGCACGCGACCTGCGCCGCGAGACCTTCAACAAGGTTATGCACTTCTCGCCGGCCGAGGTGGGCAAGTTTAGCCAGGCCTCGCTCATCACCCGCTGCACCAACGACATTCAGCAAATTCAGATGGCCGCAACCCTGTTTATCCGCATGTGTCTGATGGCGCCCGTCATGGGCATCGTCGCCGTCATGCGCGTCCTGGCCAACCACACCGGCCTGGAGTGGACCATCGCCGTGGCCATCATCGCGGTCTCGGCCGTCGTCGGCGTGCTTATGGGCCTCACTATGCCCAAATTCAAAAAGATGCAGAGCTTTGTGGACCGCGTGAACCTTACCGCCCGCGAGCTGCTCGACGGCCTTATGCCTATCCGCTCGTTCAACCGCGAGGAGCATGAGCTCGAGCGTTTTGACAAGGCTTCGCTCGACCTGATGACCACGCAGCTCTACACCAACCGCGCCATGAGCTTTATGATGCCGCTCATGATGCTGGTCATGAATTGCATCACCGTGCTTATCGTCTGGTTTGGCGCGCAGGGCGTGTCCGACGGCGTGATGCAGGTCGGCAACATGATGGCGTTTATCTCCTACACCATGCAGATCGTCATGGCGTTTATGATCCTCACCATGGTTTCGGTCATCCTGCCCCGCGCCGAGGTCGCAGCCGAGCGCGTGGAAGAGGTCATCACCTGCCCCACGAGCATCAACGACCCCTCCTCGCCCAAACTGCCCGCGACCAGCGCGTCACGCGGTGAGCTCACCTTCCGCGACGTGAGCTTCCAGTATCCCGATGCCCGCGCCGATGTCATCAGCGGCGTGAACTTCACCACGCATGCCGGTCAGATGCTCGGCATCATTGGCTCCACGGGCTCGGGCAAGTCCACGCTCGTGCAGCTGATTCCGCGCCTGTACGACGTCACAGGCGGCAGCATTTCACTCGACGGCATCGACGTGCGTGACATGACCCTTTCCGAGCTACGCCGCCGTATTGGTTATATCCCGCAGCAGGGTCGCCTGTTCTCGGGCACCGTCGAGAGCAACCTCAAGTTTGCCGGCGATATGGTGAGTGACGAGGATATGCGCCAGGCGGCACGCGTCGCCCAGGCGGAGGACTTTATCGCCGAGCGCGAGGGCGGCTACGACTCCCCCATCAGCCAGGGCGGATCCAATGTCTCGGGCGGCCAGCGCCAGCGCCTGGCCATCGCCCGCGCGCTGGCCAAAAAGCCCGAGGTCGTGGTGTTCGATGACTCGTTTAGTGCCCTCGACTACAAGACCGACGCGCGCCTGCGCGAGGAGCTGGCCAAAAACGTTACCGACGCCGCACTCGTGGTCGTGGCCCAGCGCATCGCGACCATCATGCACGCCGACCAGATTATCGTGCTCGACGACGGCCACGTGGTGGGCACTGGCACACACGAGGAGCTGCTGCACAGCTGCCCGGCGTACCTGGAGATCGCACAGTCGCAGCTTTCAGCCGAGGAGCTGGGGCTTACCCAAGAAGAAATTGCAGCCGTCATGGAAGGAGGCGAGCGCTAATGGCAGACGAGACCAAGACTCAGATTCCCAAGCCCACCCGCCGGCGCGGTCCTATGGGCCGTATGGGTGGCATGGGCCGCGGCGAAAAGGCCAAGGACTTTAAAGGCACCATGAGGCAGCTGCTCGGCTATATCGGCCAGCACAAGATTGCCGTGTTTGCTGCCGTCGCCTTTGCCGTGTGCTCGGTCATCTTTAACATTGTGGGGCCCAAGGTGCTCGGCCAGGTTACCACCAAACTGTTCGAAGGCCTGGTTGCCAAGGTCAACGGCACCGGCGACGTCGACTTTGACTGGATCGCCAAGACGCTCGGCTTTTTGCTCTGCCTGTATCTGGCAAGCTCTGTTTGCAGCCTCATCCAGGGCTGGCTCATGACCGGCGTCACGCAAAAGATCTGCTATCGCATGCGCAAGGAGATCGCCGCCAAGATCGCTGTCGTTCCAATGAGCTACTTCAACGGCCACAGCAAGGGCGACGTGCTCAGCCGCATCACCAACGACGTCGATACGCTGGGCCAGTCGCTCAACCAGAGCGTGACCCAGCTCATCACGTCGGTGACGCAGATTATCGGCGTGCTCGTCATGATGCTGTCGATCAGCCTGCCGCTCACCGGCGTCACCGTGCTCACGCTGCCGGCCGCCGCGATTATCCTGACCGTAATGATTCACTTCTCGCAGCCATACTTCCGAGAGCAGCAGCAGGTTCTGGGTGCCGTCAACGGCATTATCGAGGAGGATTTTGCCGGCCAGAACGTTATTCAGGTGTTCGACCGCGCCGAGGCCTCAATCGAGGAGTTCGACCGTCAAAACGACCGCCTCTTTATTAGTGGCTGGCGCTCGCAGTTCCTGTCGGGCCTGATGATGCCGCTTATGAGCTTGGTGGGCAACATGGGCTACGTGGGCGTCGTCGTGGTGGGCGCGCAGCTCGCACTGACCGGCAATGCCACGCCCGGCGACATCCAGAGCTTTATCCAGTACGTTCGCAACTTTACGCAACCCGTGCAGCAGCTGGGCAACGTGAGCAACACGATGCAGTCGATGGCCGCCGCCACCGAGCGCGTGTTTGAGTTCCTGGCCGCGCCCGAGGAGGAGCAGAAGGCCGACGCACAGATTCCCGAGAAGCGCCCCGGCCACGTGGAGTTTGACCATGTGAAGTTTGGCTACACGCCCGACAAGACCATCATCCACGACTTTAGCTGCGAGGCGCAGCCCGGCCAGACCATCGCCATCGTCGGTCCCACCGGCGCCGGCAAGACCACGCTCATCAAGCTGCTGCAGCGCTTCTACGATGTGGACGGCGGCTCGCTGCGCGTCGAGGGCATCGACGTGCGCGACTGGGACCGCGCGGCGCTGCGCGGCGAGTTTGCCATGGTGCTGCAGGATACCTGGCTGTTTAACGGCACCATCCGCGAGAACATCCGCTACGGACGTCCCGATGCGAGCGATGCCGAAGTCGAGGCCGCTGCACGCGCTGCACGCTGCGACCACTTTATCCACACGCTCGCCGGCGGCTACGACTTTATGATCAACGAGGAGGGCACTAACCTGTCGCAGGGTCAGCGCCAGCTCGTGACCATCGCCCGCGCCATTTTGGCCGACCGTCCGGCGCTGATTCTGGACGAGGCGACCTCCAACGTGGATACCCGCACCGAGGAGCTCATTCAGCGTGCCATGGATGCGCTGATGCAGGGCCGTACCAGCTTTGTCATCGCGCATCGCCTGTCCACGATCCGCAACGCCGACGTAATCCTGGTGATCCGCGACGGTGACATCGTCGAGAAGGGCACGCACGACGAGCTGCTCGCCCAGGGCGGCTTCTACGCTGACCTGTACAATTCGCAGTTCGACGAGGCGGCGTAAGCCCAATATCATAACTACAAAAAGATGGCCCGCTGATTACGCAGAATCAGCGGGCCATCTTTTGCCATTGCGCGCTTTAAAACAACCTAGAAGCAATCGCGATAACGTGGCCAGGCAAGGAGTGCCAGGGTCAGCGTCACGCCGATCTGGATGAGCGTCTGTTTGATATCGAGCGTGCCAGTAATCGCTACGGTGCGCAGTAGCGTCACGAATGCCTGGGGCAGACCGCCCAAAAACCAAAGTGCGGCACCGAGCAGCATCTTGTCACCCATTTGGGGCTCAGCGTCACACGCTTCCGTGAGTGCACGATACGCGCGGACCTCAAATGCAATCACCAATGCGATACCGGCGATTGAAACGAAAAGCGAGATTGATGACACTACGGGCACGAGCGGCGGCGCGACCGCACCTGTCGTCGCCTCCATAAGTACAAGCATCCCCGCATACGCGCAGGCCACGCCTGCAAGCGCCAACATGGACCGGCGAGCCTCCTGCCGGCGAACGATTGTCGTCACCCCACGAAACCCTCGAGCCATCGCCCTCTCCCCTCTCATCAAAGCCTTGCGGTTACTCGCCGCAACCGCTCTCGATCAGCTCAACCAGCGCATCGACGGCGGCCTGCTCGTCGGCACCATCGGCCGCAATCTCGACATCGCATCCGCACGCCATCCCCAAACCCATAACCATGAGAATCGACTTAGCATCCTTGGGGTCGCTGCCCTTGGTAACGTTGCGCACGGTCACCTTGCTTCCAAACCCGGATGCCTTCTGAACAAACAATGAGGCAGGGCGGGCATGGATGCCGCTTGCGTTTACAACGGTCGTGGTCTTTGAATACATCCGAGTCCTTCTTTCGATCAAGGTTTCCAAAAGCCGCCGGGACACCCGCCCTACAGGCATCCCGGCGAAGGGGCCGAGCTACTCGACCACGATGTTGTCACTCGCGGTGTCGGCGCCGTTACTGGCGATGAGCTTCTTGTAGTAGAAGAAGCTCTTCTTCTTGCCACGCTTGCCGGTGCCGTCGCCATGGTCGTCCTGATCGACCGAAATCTGGCCATAGCGTTTAGTCATCTCGGAGGTGCCGGAGCTGATCAGGTCGATGGGGCCCCACCAGGCATAACCAAAGACGTCGACACCGTCGAGAATCGCCTGGTGCATTTGCTCGACATGCTCTTTCATGTACTCGATATGCGCGTCGTCGTCGCAATAACCGTTCTCGTCGCGGTTCTCGGTCATGCCGTTACCGTTCTCGGCAATAAAGATCGGCAGGTGGTAGCGATCGTAGATGTGGTTGAGCGTGATGCGGAAGCCCACGGGGTCGATCGGCCAGCCCCACTCGGTCATCTCGAGGTACTGGTTCTTGATCTCGGTAAGCAGCTTACCGCTCGGCTCGGGGGAAATCTTGCCCTTATAGCGCATGATGTAGGTCATGTAGTAGCTGATGGAGATGTAGTCCACCACGCCGGCCTTGAGGGTCTCGAGATCGCCGTCCTCCATCTTGATGTCGACACCGTAGTCGCGGAAGAAGCGCTTTACGTAGTAGGGGTACTCGCCCTTGGCCTGGATATCGGTGAAGAACCAGTTGAAGTGGTCCTCAAACAGCACCTGGAGCTGATCCTCGGGCTTGGAAGTCTCGGCGTAGTTCTCAAGACGGCAGAGCATGTTGCCAATATGTGCCTCGGGGTCGATCTCACGCAGCTTGATGACAGCCTTGGCGGACGCGACAAGCTGGTTGTGCGCGACCTGGAACTTCTCGGGCCAGCGCCCAGCATAGGGGTTGGAGCCGTCTTCCTTCTCATCCCAGATCACGCCGCAGCAGGTGCAGGGGTTGGCATACACGTGGTTAATCTCGTTGAAGGTCATCCAGTACTTGACTTTACCCTTGTAGCGGCGGAAGAGCGTCTCCGCGTAATGCTCGAAAGCGTCGACAACGTGACGGCTCGCGAAACCGTTATACTCCTCTGCCAAGTGGAGCGGCATATCGAAATGGTTGAGGGTAACCATGGGCTCAATGCCGTGCTTGTGGCACTCGTCGAACACCTTATCGTAGAAGGCCAGACCCTCCTCGTTAGGCAGCGCGTCGTCACCGTTTGGGAAAATACGGCTCCAGGAGATGCTCATACGGAAGACGCCGAAGCCCATCTCGCCGAGGAGCGCAATGTCCTCCTTGTAGGTGTGGTAGAAATCAATGCCGCGACGCTTGGGAAAGTCGTAGGCCATCTCGTTTGCCTTGCGAGCGGCAAGGGACTGACGCGTCACGGAGTTGAGCGGTCCGCCCTCGACAATGCCTTCGCGGGCACACGTCTCGCGGTCGAGCAGGATGACGTAGTCCGAGACGGCCGGTCCGCGTCCGCCCTCGTTCCAGGCGCCTTCGACCTGGTTGGCCGCCGTGGCGCCGCCCCAGAGGAAGCCCTCCGGGAAGGCATCGCCAAAGTCATAAGTAGAAAGATCAATCATGCTATGTCCTCATCTCTCAATGGTCGGAATCAATAGGTAACGAGTCGTTTTGAATTTAGAAACGCGCGCGGCTTTCACGGCGCTACTTCGCGGCGAGTGCACGCACGACGGGCATCATTTTCTTGGCCATGTGCAGCTCGGCACTGATGGTCATGAGCGTGTCTTGGGCGTGGACAAAGAGCAACGAGTACTCGACCTCCTCGCCTCCGGCCTGACGCTGGATCATCTCGGTCTGGGACTTATGGGCCTCGAGGATCTTCTCGTCGGCCTCCGCCAGGTGGGCCTCTGCCGCGTCGAAATCGAACTCTGCCAGGGCATCCATCGCCTTATCGATACAGGCACGGCCGTCGCCGGCGTTGATGATGACGCTCATCGCAACGGCGGGAATGTTAATGGGCTCTTCCTCGGCCATCGCGGTCTCCTTTCCTGTGGCCCCGGTCGTTTCCACAACCGGGGCATCGAATGATTACGTAATCCAGGGCAATGGGCCCCGGTGTCTCGCCTACTCGGCGACGGCGGCTACGGCAGCAGCCTCTTTGGCGGCCTTCTTCGCCGCCTTCTTGGCTGCCTTTTCAGCTGCTTTCTCTTCCTCGACCTTGCATTGATAGTTGTCGGCCGCCTTGAAGAACGGGAACCAGAGAATCGCGGCGATCAGCAGGTTCACGCAAACCAGGGCAACGTTGCGAATGTCGCCACCGGACATAAAGAACGCCGAGACAGCATTGGGCAGGAAGTTCATGTCGAAATTCTCAACGTGAAGGCTCGCCCAGCCCATGCTCATCCACAGATAGGCGTTGGCCGGCAGAATGATGGCTTGAAGCACCATAGGGATGAACATGAAGGGGTTGGCAACGATCGTAGAGAACACGAGCGGCTCGTTGATGTTGAACAGAGACGGGACGATCGTGGCGCGACCGAGCGTTTTGTTCTTCTTAGACTTGGCAAAAAGCATGTAGAAAGCCAGCGGGAGCGTGGCGCCCTCGCCGCCGATCATGATGTAGCGAGTAATGCCGTAGGCGTTGATGTTCGTCGGGGTAAGGCCGGCGGCATATGCAGCCATATTCTCGGCAAGGGCGGACTTTTGGATGGACTGCTGGATGGGCGAGAAGACCCAGCCGGAGATGCCGAAGAAATAGAAGGTGTCCATGACGAGCGGAATCGCAATAGTACCGGGGAGCGTCTGGGCAAAGCCGGTGACGGGCGACAGAATGATCGCAACGGCGCCAAAGACGTCAACCTGAAGCATGTTGGTGAAAAGCCACGCAACGAAGAGCGACAGCAAGACGGCGATGATGTTATCGAACCAGTTCTTGACGAAGTCGGGGACCATGCTGTCCTCCGAGAAGAACGTCATACGAGCCATGCGCTTGTAGATGAAGCCCACGACAAAGCCCACAACCATGGCGGTGAACATACCGCCGGCGCCGAACTTGGCCATCTGGAAAACGTAACCGTCTTCAGTGATCGTAGGGTTCATACACAGCATGAAGGCGCCTATACCGGTGAAACCGGCGATCATGCTACGGTCCTTGCGATCTTCCTTAACCGCGACGTTGTGCGGAATGATAAACGCCATGAACAGGCCAACGAGACCGAAGCTGAACGTCGTGAGCGGCGACAGATCGGGGAGCGTCGGGACAAAACGACGGATGATGTTCCAAAGGCTCGGGATTGCCGAAACCATAGAGAAGGGAACGATGTAGAGGACCGCGTCTGAGATGACGCCGAACCAATAAGTTGAGGTAAGCTTGTTCATCACGGGGACGACATGCTCGGTGATCCACGCCTGGACCGCTTCCATGAACTTTTGCAGCATGTTGTCCCCTCCTAGTCTTCGTCAAGCAGGTCGTAAGCATCCTCGAGGATGCTCTCGCCGTCGAGTGCCGCATAGTAATCCGGGTCGATGGCCATGACCTTCACGCCATGAGACGCCACCTGCGCCTGGATCTCGGGCACCTCGGAGGCGAAGTGCGGACCAAGCAGAAGGACATCAATCTTGTCGGCGTAATCCATAATCTCGGACTTGCTGACTGCCTTAATGGTGCAGTTGAGTCCCTTGGACTTTGCCACCTTGCGCATGCCGGCGGCCATGAAACCCGTCGAAGCGCCGATACCGCAAGCGAGGAGAATTCTGACGCATCCGTTCTCGTCTGCCATGAGGGGTACTCCTTTCCCAATAAACGAGTCCGCAGCGGCTCGGTTGCCGCCTCGGTCCTCGTACGTTTGGGGAGACCGTGTCGACCCGGCTTCCCTTGACCGTGACTGCACTATACGGCCTGCCCCTACCCTGCCGCGAACCCTCTTTTTGCCGCATGGCGGCAAAGTGTCAGGTTTTCCGCCATAGCGGCAATGCCGCAGTCTTTCCGTTCATGCGGCAAATTGAGACTTTTTCGCCCACGACCCTCTGCGATACCATGGCGCATGATGACAACATCGGGGCGCTTCATGCCCCGTGGGATGCGCCCTCGGCGGGCGCACGCTTCTATCTCGTTGGGAGTCGGCCGTGGCAAGCGCAAAGCAAAACCGAATCAACCGCATGGTCGATATTCTGGAGCATGCCACTTCATGGGTCTCCGCCTCCATGCTCGCCACCATGCTGGGCGCAAGTGAGCGTTCCATCCGCAACTATGTGACCGAGATCAACGGTCAGGGCGACACAATCATCGAATCGTCTAAGGAAGGCTACCGCCTAGCACATGCTGACGAGGCCCTTTCCTCACCGGCGTGCCCCAGCATTAAGTCCGCACCCGAGCGGGGCGGGGAACCCACGGGCGGCATCGGCATCGATGCCCGCTGCAACTATGTAGCATCGCACCTGGTCAACGCTCGGGAACCGCTCTCGGTCTTCGATCTTGCCGCCGAGCTCTGCATATCCGAAAGCACGCTTGCGAGCGCCGTCATGCCCGAGGTACGCGAACTCGCCGGCCGGTTCAATCTATTCGTCGAGACGCATGATTTCAAGGTAAGCCTCACTGGCCTCGAGCGCAACAAGCGCAAACTACTCGGGCACATCGCCACCCATAACTCTTACGGATATTTCTCATCGACGCGCACGCTCGAGAGTATGTTCCCCAATTTCGACGTCCAGCAGATCCTTGCGAGCCTCGTCGAAATCTGCCAGCGATCCGAACTCTTCATCAACGACTACGCGCTCTCCAACCTGCTCGTCCATCTCATGGTAATCATCATCCGCCTCACCTCGAACAACGAGCTCAGCGAAGTCGATGGCCCCATCGACGGTGACGGCCTCGTAGCGCAGCTCTCCCAACGCGACCAAATCGTTCGCTGTGCGGAGCATATTGCGTCCTATTTCGAGCAGGAGTTCGGTTGCGAGATTCCCCGCGCTGACTTCCAGCAAATCCTCTTGCTGTTGGCGCTTTCGATCGAACGCGTCGAATACCGCGAGCTCGATTTCGAAAAGCTGGCAAGCATCATCGACCCAGCATTCGTGGATACCGTGCTCGAGATCCTCGACGAAACGGGCGCCCGCTACAACATTCCACACTTCATCGACGAACCCATGCGACTGCAACTCGTGCTTCACATGTTCAACGCCTACCAACGCGCCGTCTACCACGTAAGCTATCCCAACCCGCTCGCCTCACAGATCAAGAGCGAATACGCGCCCGTCTACGACATGGCCGTCTACTTAACGCACCGGTTCTCGACCGTCATGAATGTCGAAATCGGCGAAAATGAAATCGCGTTCGTTGCGTTTCACATCGGCGCGTATTTCGAGCGTGTCGCGGCACCCAACAACCTTCTCACCTGCACGGTAATCGTCGAGGACTACCATGACTTCGCGCATAAACTCGTCGACGACCTAGAGATCGCACTCAAAGACGAAGCGCAGATTATCTCGATCATGAGCTGCGACCGTTATCTCTCCGAGCCGCCCGAATGCGACGCCGTCATTACCACCATCGATGTGACCGTCCCCGCCGGATGTGAGAAGATTCTGATCGGACCCATCCTCACCAAGCAGAACCTGCGCAAGGTGCGCGACCGGCTGGCCCGCATCCAAGAAAAGCATCGCCACAACTATGCGCGCACGCTGCTGCGTCATCTGATTAAGCCGGAGCTCTATTGTCGCAACGTCAACGCGACGAACGCCGCAGCCTGCATCGACGAGCTCGGTACTGCCGCAATCGCCGCTGGCTATGTCGATGCCGACTATGTTGCAGACGTCCATCTTCGCGAAGGAGTTTCCTCCACAGCATTCACCGATTGCCTTGCCGTGCCACACGCGATTTCGGTCTACCCGAAACGTTCGTTTATCGCCGTCGCGCATTGCGACACGCCCATCCCCTGGGGACGGCACGACATTCGCTTTGCTCTCATGATCGGCATCACACAGGACGATATGGGGCTTTTCCGAGACGTGCTCGACCTTATCATCGAGGTCTTTAGTAACGTTGAGAACACCATGCGGCTCCTTCAGACAGACGCCTACGACGAATTCGTTGATACTTTCTGCCGCGGCATGTCGTAGACGATGCCCCGTGGCGCCACTCCCTCCCGACATCCTCCGACGTTTACCCAGATAAAACCTGCCAAAATAAACCTGTCCCCTTTTGCGGGTTTCGGGGTAACAAGGGCTTGCACTTTAGCGTGCGACAGCGGATAATGCCGAACACTCAACAATACGCTTATTGCTCTTTCTATAGATTGAGGAGGCCCCTATGGCCATGGAATTCAAACGCAAGTTGCCGATCCCCATGGAGATCCGCGAGGAAATGCCGCTTTCTGCCGAGCTTACCGCCAAAAAGCAGGCATTTGACGCCGAGGTCGCCAAAGTCTTTACCGGCGAGGACGCACGCAAGGTGCTCATCATCGGCCCGTGCTCTGCCGACCGCGAGGATTCGGTCCTCGAATACATGAACCGACTGGCCAAGACCGCCGAGGAGGTCAAGGACAAGCTCATCATCATTCCGCGCGTCTACACCAATAAGCCGCGCACCAAGGGCACCGGTTACAAGGGTCTTCTGCACAACCCCAATCCCGAGGCTCCCGATGACCTGCTCGAGGGCGTCAAGGCAATCCGCCATATGCACCTGCGCGTTATTGAGGAAACGGGCTTCTTCACCGCCGACGAGATGCTCTATCCCTCCAACTACCAGTACCTCGTCGACTTGCTGAGCTATGTTGCCGTGGGCGCACGCTCGGTCGAGAACCAGGAGCATCGCCTGGTGTCGAGCGGCATTTCGGTACCCGTCGGCATGAAGAATCCCACTGCTGGCTCTACCACCGTTATGCTCAACTCCATTTACGCCGCGCAGGCGCACCAGAGCTTCATCTTCCGCAACTGGGAGGTCGAGTGCGACGGCAATCCGCTCGCGCACGCCGTTATGCGTGGCTACATCGGTCTCGATGGGCGCACCTACCCCAATTACCACTACGAGCACCTGGAGCGCCTGGCCGAACGCTACACCGAGCACGCCGGCTATGCCAATCCCGCAGCGATCATCGACTGCAACCACGACAATTCGGGCAAGCGTCCGCTGGAGCAGTATCGCATTTGCAAGGAAGTGCTCGACAGCTGCCGCCGCAACGAGTCCATCTCCAAGCTGGTCAAGGGCTTTATGATCGAGTCTTACCTTGAGGACGGCAACCAGCCGGTCGATGGCGGCGTCTTCGGCAAGTCGATCACCGATCCGTGCCTGGGCTGGGAAAAGACCGACTACCTCATCCACGAGATCGCGGAGCGTATTTAGTTACGCGGTTTTACCAAACGCCGTAACGGCTCGACGCTGCGCGGGCCGCATTTGGACAATCTGACGTTCAACTTCAAGCGCGCGACCAGAAGGTCGGCGCCCTTTCGTTTGATGTGGCAGTTAGGGACGCTCCTTTTCTGCCGGCAGTTTGGGACACTCCTTGGGTAGCCGTTGGGGACGTCCCCAACGACTACCCGGGGGAGTTGCCTTCCCTCGTGGCGGTCTTTTAGCAGAAAAACCAAGTGAGTAGGCTTTTTGCAGGAGGCCAAGCACACCCTAAACACGCCACAGCTCTGACCTGCAGTTTTATAGATCATTTGTCGCGATGTGCTCGGCAAGTTCAAAAAAGTCTACTCACTTGCATCCGAAACGCACCAGATAGGCAAAATAACCGCCGCGAGAGGGCCCCAGTCCCTTCGCGGCGGTCATATGCCTCTGATTTTGCGACGATTTTGCCCGCTTGTTACTCGCTGTAGCGGGTGGCTATGGCGGCTTGTACCATGCCGGTGCTCATGAGGTAGGTCACCAGGAAATAGCCGCCGTAGGCTGCCAGGAAGATCGCGCAGGTGAGGCCCACGGTGCCGCCGATGCTCATATTTCCGAATATGCTCACCATCTCGATGATCACCTTAAGTGCCACATAGGAGTGCGCCAAGCCCACCGCCAACGGGAACAGGAAGAATACCGCTTGCTGCGCCATCACCGAATGGCGAATCTGGCGGTCGTCGCAGCCGATCTGTGCCAGCACACGATAGCTGCGGCTGCCGTCGGCCACGTTGGAGAGTTGCTGGATCGACAGAATCGCCGCGCATGCAACAACCAATACAAAGCCGATGTAGATGGCTAGGTAGCTAATAAGACCGTTCATTTGCGCTGCTTGCGTGTACATCTCGGAGCGTGTGATGAAGGTTCCCCACGACCCCGACTCCTTGCCGTCAACGAGCAGATTGTCGAGCACAGTGTTTTTAATGCTCTCGTCTGCCTCAGTCGTATCCATCCCCTGTTTGTAGTTAACGAGCAGGCTACTGGAATACGGCTGCAGATTAAGTTGGGACAACAGCTCGTCGGCAACGACGACGGTACCCGGATTACTGCCCATCGCCGAGTTGGCGATGGCCGCCGTATCTTCGTCCGACTTATCGGTTGCGGGCTTGAGCGTATGCCCGCCCAAGGTAAGGGCATGGCCGCCAGCCATATACTTGGTGTACAGGTCGACCAGCTCGCCGCCCATATCACATGTGAGCAGATACTGGTCGTGACCGATGTGCACCGGCTCCTCGCCCATCATCTGACGCAGTTTGTTGTACTGGCTCGCCGGCGTCACAAACAGACCCATCGTATCGGCATTGCTACCCCCGAACGCCTTGGGAAGCTTTTCGCCCATGATCTTGCACATCTCACTTGGGGTCACCGAAGGATTCGAGCCGCCAAATGGGTAACTCAGATACGAATCGATCTGCACATGCTCACCGGCAACATCGGCGATATTGACCTTCTTGCCGGTCTCGTCGTTGTTGCCCGCCGACTTGCCCTTGCCGTGCCATGCAGGGTACAAATCGACCGTTGTATCGGCCAGCACCATGCGATCGGCCTCAGACGGATTGACATACCCTTTGTACCCTTTGTAGTAGTCGAGCGTATCGGGCGTGTAATAGACATACGTCTGAGACACATCAACAGGGTTATAGCGCTCCAGGTTTTCGTTCATCACGTTGGCAATCGACATACCGCACGTCACCGAGGTGATGGCCAAAAACAGAAGCATCGCGATGACGCCCATCGAAAAGCACACCGTGTTGACCTTGGCCGCAAGCTGGCGCACGGTAAACATGTTGAGGCCGCGCCAATACACGCCGCGCAGGCTCTGCAGCAGCTTAATGAGCATGCCCGAGAGTCCCCAGAACAGGGCAAAAGTGCCCACGGTAACCATAGCGGTCGTAATACCAAACTGGTTCATGGCCTCTTGCAGCTTGCTGTCCGTCGCGGTTAGCGGGAACCCATCACGTAGCAGACGGTAATAGGCCACGCCCACAAGCACCACGCCCACGGCAAAAATGGCAATCGCGATCCAGGGGTTGCGTGTCTTGATGCTCTCGTTGCGACGCTCGGCACCCATAAGCTCGATGAGTTTGGTACGACGCACGGCGCGAAGGTTCAGCAGTAGCGTGAGCACAAACATTACGAGCATGCAGGCAAGGGTCAGATTGAACGCATGCACCGAGAAAAAGAAGTGGAAATTGGCGATCTGTGCCTTAAAAAGCGAGGCCGTAAAGAACGTCATGAGCTGGGAGAGTCCCACACCCAGCACAATGCCGGCGACAAAGGCCACGACCGACACTATCACGGTCTCGAGCGCCATGATCGTGGCGACGCGCCCACGCCCCATGCCGAGCACCTGGTACAGGCCAAACTCCTTCTTGCGGCGTTTCATGATGAAGTTATTGGCATACACCATCAAAAAGGCCATGACACCGGCCAAAAAGTACGTCAGGTCGCCGAGCATGCTGCCCATTACCTGCGCCAAGCCCTCTTCATCGATTCCGGCGATGTCGACCTGCATCGAGATGGTGTTAAAGGCATAGAAGACCGTGACGCCCAGGGTGAGCGTCAAAAGGTAGACGAGGTAGTCACGGCCGGCACGGCGGACGTTGCCCCAAGCGAGTTTACAGAGCATCGGAGCCCTCACCGCCCATCATGGCAACGACCTCCATAATGCGGTCGAAAAACTCTCGGCGATCGGTGTCGCCGCGGCGCAGCTCGGTGAAGATCTTGCCGTCGCGGATAAACAGCACACGGCTCGTGTAGCTGGCGGCAAAGCTATCGTGCGTGACCATGAGCACGGTAGCGCGTAGGCGGCGGTTAAGGGCCTCCAGGCTCTCGAGCAGCAGACGAGCGCTCTTGGAATCGAGGGCGCCGGTAGGCTCGTCGGCCATGATCATGGTGGGGTCGGTGACGAGCGCACGAGCCGCGGCAACGCGCTGCTGCTGACCGCCGGACATCTGGTAGGGATACTTGTCGAGCACCTGACTAATGGACAGACGCGCGGCCACATCCTGCACTCGGGTCGAGATCTCTGCCGAGTTTGTGCGGGCGATGGTGAGCGGCAGGGCGATGTTCTCGCGTGCCGTGAGCGTATCGAGCAGGTTGGAGTCCTGGAAGATAAAGCCGAGCTCCTCGCGGCGGAACTGCGAAAGCTTAGCCTGCTTCATGCGTGTTACGTCCTGCCCGTTGATGCGGATCGTGCCACTTGTGGCGCTATCGATGGTCGACACGCAGTTGAGCAACGTCGACTTGCCCGAGCCCGAAGCGCCCATGATGCCAACAAATTCGCCGCGGTTGACGGTAAAGCTGACGTCGTTGAGCGCGCGGGTCACGTTGCCCAGCGCTCCATATACTTTTTCGAGATGCGCGACCTCCAGTACCGGGGTCGCCATGTGCGTGGTTTGCATACCGAGTCCTTTCTTGCGATTAGTCTACGGCATCTATAGTCGCAAGAAGACGAGTCGGCTACCATCGATATGGCTTACGCTTGCCTTACCGTTGTGTAAGGTACGGGTAGCTAGCCTGCCACGCGTTGATGTTGAGAGAGGACTCCTGTTGAAGACTGTTCATGTTGCCGCTGGGATCATTCGCAAGGATGGATCTGATAAGCTGCTTGCCGTGCAGCGCGGCTATGGCGACATGCAGGGACTTTGGGAGTTCCCCGGTGGCAAGCTCATGCGCGGCGAGACACCCGAAGACGCCGTACGCCGCGAGCTCATGGAAGAGCTGCAGGTCAAAGTCACCAACCTGCGCGATTTTTACACCGTTGAGTATGACTACCCCGATTTTCATCTCTCGATGGAGTGCTACTACTGCTCGCTGGCTAAAGAGTCCGACGAGCCCCAGAAGCACGACCGCCAGCTCGATATCCGCTGGATTCCGCGCACTTCGCTTGCCACGGTGGAATGGATGCCCGCCGATAAGGGGCTTATCGATGCTCTGATTGAGTTGAAGGAAGATCGGCTTGAGGCCAACGGCACTGCCAACGACGCCGAGGCCACCACGACCGACGAGCCCGCCACCAAACCCAAGCGCGCACCGAAGCGCCGCAGCAAAAAGCGTCCCAAGCCTGGCCTGCTGGACGGCATCGACACCTCGGACCTTTCCGCCGACGAACGTGAACTCGTGCGCCGTCGCGCCGCTATAAAAAAGTCCATGAAGGGCAACAAGCGCGCCAACACCAAGCCCGAGCTGCTCGTTCGCCAGCGCCTGCGCGCCGCAGGCCTTACGGGATACCGTCTGGAATGGAAGGTGCCCGGAAAGCCCGACATCGCCTTCCCCGGGCGCAAAATCGCCATCTTCGTCAACGGCTGCTTTTGGCACCGCTGCCCCAAGTGCAACCCCAGCCAGCCCAAGCGCAACGTTGAGTTTTGGGAGGCAAAGTTCCGTCGCAACGTCGAGCGCGACCGCGCTGCCGTGGCAGCACTCACTCAAATGGGCTGGACGCCCATAACCATCTGGGAATGCGAACTCAAAAAGGACCGCATCGACGCCACGATGGAAAAGGTCATCGAACAAGTACGTGCCGCTGCACCGCAGCGCTAGGAACGAGCCGTCCACACGCCCCACACAGGCGAGCCACATCCGCGCCACAAACCTTAGAAAGCCCTTAAGCTCAAAACCTTTCAAGAGTGTTACTCAATAGCCTTGACCTGCGGTTTCATCGTAACACCAAACCAGGTTAAGCCTTTCTTTAGCGCTTCTTTGCAGCAACCGCGGCATAATACTGCCAGCGCACGGGACCTAGCAGCACACCCCGTGCGCAATCTTTTGGTGGACATCGAGGAGGCCGCATAAGCATGCATTCTTCCAACGACGCAGCACAGCAGCCATCCCTAAATCATGCAGACCTTTTCTCCTTCCCCCCGACACAGAGAGACGGCCTCCTCGACTCCCCCACCACAAAAGCCAAACGCTCAACCGACCAGAGCCACAACTTGCGAGCATCGTTCGAAAGGCTCCAAGCATCCCTAGACAAGGCGTTCCCCGAACAGGCAAGAGCAATCTAAGCCCATCGCGCTTTATACTGATGCCATGCGAAACATGGATCACATAGAATTGCACCGCGGAGGACGCGAGGAAGCGTTTCCCGAGACCGCCGAAGACTGGCCCTATATTGCCGAACGCGCAGAATTCGCTCGCTATCCGGGCAATTCCGTCCCCTGGCACTGGCATTCCGAAGTTGAGCTTTTCTACATGGAGCAGGGAGCGATTGACTATCGAACGCGCGCGGCTCATGAGCACGTACGCTTTGAGGAAGGGTCCGCCGGCTTTATCAACGGCGGCGTTTTGCACAGCACGCTGCAATCACCCAATTCGGCACCAGCCATTCAAATGTTGCATATCTTTCAGCCGTCGATGCTCGGCGATCCCACGGGACGTCTCCAAAAGCGCTACATCAACCCATTGCTTCAATGTCGAGGCGTCGATGTGCTCAAATGGTCGCCCACCAACCCCGACGATATGCCCTTTATCGATTTGCTAAAGAGTTCCTTTAACCACGACCTTCAACGGCCGCAGAACGAGATGGCGCTTCGGAATAGCTTGTCAGAGCTCTGGATTCAGATTTACGCCAAGGCCGAACCGCTCTTTTCCTCCGACAACGCCTCTTGGATGACCAACCGCGACGTACAGTTCAAGGCAATCCTGGACTATATCCGCGCAAACTATGCAGCCGCTATAGATGTGCCCCAGATGGCATCTGCAGCCGGCGTAAGCGAAAGAGAGTGTTACCGCATTATCGAAGCTTGCGCAGGAACGACCCCGGCGGCATATCTGCGCGCATACCGCGTAAACCGTGCTTGCGAACTTTTGGCACACACCACGCGAACGGTCCAGACAGTCGCGCGCCAATGCGGCTTTGCGACAGCAAGCCATCTTGGCCAGGTATTTAAAGAACAAATGGGATGCACTCCTTCGAGCTATCGAGCAGCGAGGCAGAATCTCGATAGTACCAGGCAGAAATCCCGCTAGCCCTTCTTCTGTCACTGAATCAAACTTGCAGGCAAACAACAGAGAGGAGCAACCATATGAAGCACTTTGACCATATCGTATTTGACGTTGATGGGACATTGGCAGATACAGAAGAAAGCGTTCTATCATCGCTTGTCCAGATTGTCCAAGAAGAGACCGGCAAAACGCTCCCCCGACACGAGCTTGAATTTGCCCTCGGCATACCCGGCAAGAACGCCCTTGAGAAACTTGGGATCTACTCACAGGCAACGCTGGATCGCTGGTGCCAAGTTGCCGCCAGCTTTAAAAGCACCATCAGCGTGTTTCCCGGCTTGCACGAAGTTATCGCAACACTCTCCGACAACGGCTGCAAACTTGGCATCGTCTCCTCACGTGCGCGCAACGAATACGCAGAAGAAATTGCACCCCTTGGCTTCGATAAGTATTTTGAGCACATCATCCTTGTCGAAGACACAACCGAACATAAACCCGCACCCGCTCCCATGCTCGAATATCTCCGGCGTACGGGCGCGAATCCTGGCAACGTCGTCTACGTTGGCGACACCGTCTACGACGAACAATGCGCAACTTCGGCAGGGGTCAGTTTTGCCAGAGCGGCATGGGGATCACACCAAGACATCCCAAATGCCACCTACAACCTCGAAACCCCCAACGACCTGCTAACCCTAACAACCAAGTAACCCCCGCGCCCCACCCTTTCAGCCCCAACACCACAAGGGCGATTGAGCAGGACGGTTTGGGCGGGTCCCGTACTTGGTTTCCAAAATCATTCCGCAGCGCGAAGGCTTCTTATTATTTTCAGACCTAACGCCACAAGGGCGACGACCTCGAGTAGGTCAACCTGGGAGGGACGAGGGCTTAGCTCCCCAATCTTTCCGCAGGGGGCAAAAAGCCTCGCCGCACGAAGTGCGCAGCGAGGCTTTTTGCATGCCCGAGGACGATTGGGGAACTAAGCCCTCGTCCCTCCCCGGGATATGTAGCGAGTCGGAGTACCCTTGCTGTTACTCTGCTTTGCCCACAGAGTTGAGGTTGGTCATGCGGATCTTAACCAGCTCGGTGATCTCACGCATGCCCTCCTTGGCCGGCTTCTTGGGATCGAAGCAGGCAGGGTTCTCGGCCATGTAGGCCATGAAGCCCTTGGTGTAGGCCTGACGCAGCTCGGTGGCGTAGTTAACCTTGCAGATGCCGTTCTTCACAGCCTCGGCAACCTGCTCATCGGGCACACCGGAGGTGCCGTGCAGAACCAGCGGCACGTCGACGGCGTCGCGGATGGCCTTGACCACGGACTGCTCGATGTGCGGATCGCTCGTGTACACACCGTGGCTGGTGCCAACGCCAATTGCGAGGGAGGTGCAGCCGGTGCGCTCGACAAACTCCTTGGCCTCGGCAGGATCGGTGTAGGGGCTCTCGCCCTCAACCGCGGGACCGTCGTCCTCCTTGCCGCCAACCTTACCGAGCTCGGCCTCGACGGGCACGCCCATGGCGCGGCCAGCGTCGGCGACGGACTTGGTCAGGGCGATGTTGTCCTCGAAGGACTCGTGCGAGCCGTCGATCATGACAGAGGTGTAGCCCGTGCGGAAAGCCTGCATGCAGCGGTCATAGCCATCGCCGTGATCGAGGTGCAGAGCGACGGGCACGGAAGCGCGCTCGGCGGCAGCCTTGACCATGCCGTAGAAGTAGTCCAAACCAGCGGTCTTGATGGTGCCCGGGGTGGTCTGCATGATGACGGGGGACTTGGTCTCCTCGGCAGCGGCCAGAACGGCCATAACAAACTCGAGGTTCTCGACGTTGAAAGCGCCAACGGCGTAGTGGCCGGCCTGAGCGTCCTTGAGCATCTTTTCGGTGGTAACAAGTGCCATGAGCGTTTGCTCCTCTCCCTCGCCCGCATCTGGACATCGGGCGTAGTTGTTCACAAGGCGTTTTACCTTGCGTTTTGCTGCGCTCATTGTATGAAATTCAGCAGCTTTGCACGTGCGAGATATTGAGCCCATGCAGGTCAATACAGTCATTTTTGAAAAGCAAACGGAAGAAATTTGAGCCGAGTGAACATGTTCGATATTGAATTTTGGGCGTTGAGCGTCTTTCTTTTATAGAAAAGATAAGTAATCGAAAGGTGTTTTCTTACTCAAAAAGAAAATGAACGAAAATAGAGTCAACACAATTCCTGCAAATTTAGCCGAAAATGGAGCAGACATGACCCAAGCTACCAACCGTGCTTTTGCCGACGAACGCCGCGCCGCCATCATGGAAATGCTCGAGCACAACGCCTCGGTGCAGGTAGCAGAAATCGCCCAGACCTTTGGCGTGTCCTCCGTCACCGCCCGCGCCGACCTGGACGCGCTCGCCGAAGCAGGCAAGCTGCGCCGCACACATGGTGGTGCCGTTTCGCTTCACAAGCGCCTGACCGTCTCCACGCAGGATCGCCGCATCAATGTCAACGTCGCCGCCAAGCAGGCCATCGCGCAAAGCGCCATCGAGCTCGTCAATGACGGCGACACGCTGCTCGTCGACTCGGGCACCACGGCGCTCGAGTTCGTGCGCACGCTCGACCTGCGCTCCGGCATCACGGTCATCACTGCCGACATCACCATCGCCGACTTCATCGACGAGAGCCTACCCTCGGTCGATGTCGTCATGCTGGGCGGGGCGCTGCGCAAAGGCCATCGTTATCTGTACGGCCCCCTCACGATGGCCGCACTCGACGCGCTCCATGCCGATCTCGCGATCATATGCCCCGGCTCCTTCGTCTCGAACCGGGGCTTCATGACCGACTATCCCCAAATGGCGGAGATCAAGATGGCCGCCCTCAGATGCGCCGCTCGTTCGGTCGCCCTCATGGACGCCAGCAAGCTCGAGGCGCGCGGAACCTATTGCTTTGCACCGCTCCATTCAGTGAATCACATCGTCATCGATCGAGACGAGAAGGGCATCCTCGCGGACGCCCTCAATGCCTTGCCGGAAGGGGTGAAACACCCCCGGCTCATGATCGCGTGCGAGTAACCCGTGCTGCGGAGGCCATCGCCTCAACGAAACCGTCGCACCACTGGAAAAACTTACATAAAACGTAAAGTTTTCCAGTTGTGCGACCGAATCTGACAGGGAGCAGCGCCGAGGACGGAGGCGGACCGTGAACAGCGTTGAACTAAGCGGATTATTCCATGCAGCGCGGATTTAATGTGTCGCCAACTCGCATGTCAAAAAACGCCCGAGGGCGAAGGCACGGTGCACAGAGGTATAGAAGCGCTCGCACTCGGGCGAAGATGCCGATGTCATGGAAAGCCGCTACAGCTCGGTGACCTTGACGGCGTTGTAGACCTCATCCCAACAGTCCATGACCAAATAGCCGGTCATCGGATCCAAGGCGTTGAGCTTACCGCAGGTGTTAGCGGTCTTGAGGACCGTGACGTTGTCGGCACCGGCGGCAATTGCATGGGCGAAGCCCGCGATGGCGGAATCGCCGGAACCGGTGGCGTTCACCGCCGGGATGTCAGGAGTCTTGGCGCGGAACGCGCGGCCATTGCGGAAGCCGACGGAACCGACAGCGCCCATGGAGACGACGACCCATGGGATGTTGACGAAACGCTCGTTCTCAGCGAGAGCGGAGCGCAGGGCATCGACGTCGTCGTGCGGTGAAGCTGGTGCCGAAAAGGCCGTTGATCTCTGTAAGGTTGGGCTTGACGAGCTCGGCCCTCACATCGGAGGCGAGGGCGACATCAAACGAGGCGCTCTCGAGCTCGAGGGCAAGCGTACCCTCGCCCTCCCCGACGAGTTTCCATTCCTGCTTGCGCGCGAAGCCATGGCGCCCGAGCTTGGCCTGCTTACCAGGGCGCGTCACTGCCGGCAGATTCGAGCCGCAAAAAAGAAAAAGGAAATGAAAGGGAAGAGAGGTCGGCCAAATACCAAGGGGCGGGGCACAAGACCCCGCCCCCTGAGGACGTCAATAACGTGTGCGCGTCACAACACCTAACCGATCAGCGCAAGCACCGCGTCGACAATCCCCTTCGAGTTCATCATCCCAAAGTCCTGAGGGGGAATGACGTACACCGGAATGGAGCCGGCAACCCTCTCAATCTGGTCTTTCATGAATCGGACGTGGGGACCGAGAATGATCGCCGAAATCTCGTCGCTTACCAAGGACTCGGCTTCGGCGATCGGCACCGCGTCGACCTTAAGGCCAATCCCACGAGACGCGCCCTCCTCCTCAAGCTTCTGAGCGAGAATGCTCGTTGTCATCCCCGCATAGCAGCACAACATCCACTTCACTTTTACTACCTCCCGGTTTCTAGCCTAACAATCTGAGATCGTTAAGCCACCACTTCCTGCTCGGTTTCTTCCTGCAACTTCTGCTTCTCGTATGCCCTAAAGAACGGATAGTAAACAAGAAGATTCAAGATCACGAGGGCAACGATCAGCAGGAAGGCGCGTATATCCATGGTCGCAAGGAATGCGCCGATAGGAGACGGAACATTCCACCCGGGATACGCGAAGGCGCGATTCACCAAGCCGAAATCCATGCAGAACCAAGTAATCGCTCCGTTGAGCATCATATTCAGGATGGAGGGAATGAACATCATTGGGTTATACATAACCGGGAGTCCGAAAATGATGGGCTCGTTCACGCCGAACAGGACCGGAATGATACCGAGCTTTCCAATCGCGCCGATTTGCTTCGAGCGGCTTCTCAGGGCAAGCAGGGCGAGGGCGAGCGTGGCACCATTGCCGCCAATCGTCATGAAATACCACACGAACGGAGGCGTGACGACAAAGGGCAGCGCGGTTGCCGCGGTGCCGGCAGCAAACGCATCCATGTTGGCATAAAGGTTGTTATACAGAAACGGATCGAGCGGACTCGTGAGGACGGAATCGTGAATGCCGAACCAGAACATAAAAGGCATGAGGAAACCGACCAGCAACACACCGCCCAGGCTATTGACCGCGCCGACCAACGGAGAAAAGACGGTCGCAATCAAGTTCGCCAAGGGAGCGCCCGTCACCATAATAGACGCCGTGGCAGCAAGCGCCATGGCAAAGAACACGATAGTGGCAGGGACGAGATTGGTCATCGAGTCGCCCAGCGCAGGGGGAACGGAGCTGGGGAGGGAAATGCGGCCGACTTCATTTTCCGACAGAAAACGGAACAACTCGACAGAAGCGATGCTCACCACGATACCACAGAACAGTCCGGTTCCGCCCAGATTGTCAACCATCAGGGAGGCCTCGGCATTTATGCAGGCAGTGGCTACGAAAGAGGCGGTCGCGGTGGCAACGGGCAAATAGGAGTTCATCTTGTAATGGCGACTCAGGAAAAACGCCAAACCAATGGTCACCCATAAGGCAAGGCATCCCGTCGTGATAGTGTTGACCGTAATGAAAGGATAGAACAGGAAGTCGGCAAGAGACTGCCATCCTTGCATGAACGATCTGCCGATTCCCTCCTCCATCGCCGTGTAATCCATCGGAGGGCTAACGATGACGAGTGCAAGACTTCCGATAGTCATAAAGGGCACGAGCGTCAGGAACGTGTTCTGGATCGACTGAATGTAACGATTCGCGCCGAGCTTGCCAGCCACGGGCGCCACATGCTTCTCAATCCATGAGGTGAAGGCTTCCATTATTTCTCCTCCTGTCGTGCAATCATTTCCTTGTACCAGTAATAGCTGTCCTTACAGATACGGCGGCAATCATCGTCGTAATCGACGTAAACCAGTCCGTATCGCTTGTCGTAGCCATTGATCCAGCTATAGACGTCCATGGTCGACCAGACAAAATAGCCGCGGACATCGCAACCCTCTTCTTTTGCCCTGAGCATCCAGTCGACGAAGCCCTGCAAAAACTCGATACGATAGCCGTCGTGAATCCGCCCATCCTCTACAACGTCCTTATAGCCGAGACCGTTCTCGGTAATGATGAATGGGACCGCCGGATACAACGCGTGGAGACGTTTGAGCAAGTTGTACAGGCTCTTGGGATAGATCTCCATATCCCAACTGTTGTGCGGAACGGAATCATCGCGATCGATCTCGAACCAACCCTTGACCAAGGACTGCTTCTTGTCGCCCTTTTTGCCCGTATTGCTTGCCTTAAAGCACGTCTCACCTTGCGTATAGGGCTTCACCAGATAACGGTCATAGGCGTTCACGCCCAGATAATCCACCGTACCAGCAGCAAAAACCTCTGCATCCTCCGGCATGATATAGGAGAGGTCATAACCCTCCTGGGTGAGCACCTCAACCAGGTCCGGACAAAATTCACCCAATATGCAGGTGTCATTCACGCAGCGATCGAAGAACAGTTCTGCACGCTCCCGTGCGAAACGGTATGCTTCGTCATCAACCAGAGTCTCGATGGAGTACGAATCGCTCACGACTCCGATTTGCCCTTCATATCCGCCATTCCTGAAACGACTGATCGCACGCGCACTCGCAAGCATGAGATTGTACATCGCATGCCAGCGTCTTCCCAAGTCCTGAACATTCGGAGGGTAGTTCCCCGCCGCATAACAACATTGAGTCTCGTAGTTCGGCTCGTTGATGCTCGCCCACAACTTGATGCGGTCCCCAAACCGATCAAAGCAGACCTGGGCATAACGCTCATACGCATCAACGGTCTCCCTCGACTCCCAGCCGCCCTTTTCGAATAGCGTTGCGGGAAGATCGTAGTGGTATAGCGTTGCCAGGGGCGTCAGCCCGTGCGTCAGACAGCAATCGATCAGGCGGTCGTAAAACGCGACTCCCTCCTCACATACTTCGCCCGTGCCGTCGGGGATGATACGTGTCCATGAAATCGAGAAGCGATAAGCGTTCTGGCCGCCCTCCGCCATCAACCGTATGTCCTCTTCATACCGATGGTAGTGATCGCATGAAACATCAGCGTTAACGGGATTTACAACATTCTTCTCGCTGTGGCAGAAAACATCCCAGTTGGACAGACCTTTTCCGCCTTCTCGCCAAGCACCTTCGCACTGATATGCCGCGGTAGCTGATCCCCACAGAAAATCGTCAGCCACGATGTACCTCCCTGTAAAGCCTTACAAACTCCTCCGCGAGACGCCCGAACGTAATGGTCGTCATCAAGTGATCCTGAGCGTGCACGAGAAGAAGGCTGAACTCAATCTCCTCTCCAGAGACCTCCGCGCGGAGCAAGTCCGTTTGAGACTCATGTGCACGGACGATGCATTCATTTGCCGAGGTTATTTCCGATTCTGCTTCGTCGAATTCTCCATCTCGCGCATGGTTAATTGCGCTTGAGAAATGCGCGGATGCCTCGCCGACATTCGCAACCAGTTGAAATGAAATCGACTGCAATTCTTGTCTATCCACATCTCCTCCTTTCGTTTGCCAATCCAGTCCGAAAGCATCCAGAAGCCCCGGGACTCAACTTCTTCAGCCCTCGATTTTTTTCTTTATCCTACTTATTGCACGGGCGGTTATCCAAGCACCCTTTGCGCAGAGCCCCGCAATACCTGACATTGCCCTACAATTCCTTATCTAGCATGATTGCTACTACGGGCCCTGGAAAAAGGATCGAATATGAAGCAACTCAGCAAAAGGCAACGAGATATCGTCAGGCTGATCGGAACGGCGAACTCGCCAACAACCGGTATTGAACTTGCCAATGCGCTTAACGTGTCGCTCCGGACGATTCAGAATGAAATAAAAAGAATCAATTTCGAATCCCCTGTTATTACGAGTTCAAACGAGGGCTATCGTCTTTCCCGTGATTTTGATCCAAGTGACGCTTTCGAACAGCGCCCATTATTCGAGAGGCAAACTGACGAGCATGTTCTGCTTCGACTGATCACCAATCGAAGCGGTCAAATCACTGTTGACGACCTCTCGGAATACCTCTTTATGAGCACCTCAACTGTTGAAAGAAAGCTTCGTCAAGCCCGAAGTCGCATTGAGACTTTTGACCTCGCGATAATCAAGCGCCAAGGTAAGATTTACCTAGAAGGAACCGAAGTTAATAAGCGCAAGCTCATCTCGGCCCTAGTCGCCGATGAGGTCAACACTTCATTCTCGAATCTCGAGAGCATTGAAGCCTGGATTGGAGATCTCGATCTAGGCAGAATAAGAATCGCCGTCGAACGAGCACTCGGCGAGTGCGAGATGCGCATCAAGCGCGGTTACGAGCAAACGGTTCTCACCAACGTCGGAATCGCCGTGTATCGGATGCGCGGCGGATCGTATATCCGCGACTACCCCACCGTCGTAAGCAAGTCGATGATTGAAACGACCATAGCCGAACGGTTCTTCGAGTTATATAAAGAGCATTACAAAATTACTCCAGGTCCGCCAGACATCTCCTATCTTGGCTCCCTGCTCCTTGGCCAAATAGAAGCCCTTGACCAAACAAACAACGGAACCAAAGTCTCCCAATGGTCGAGCCCCAATGAATTTGTGAGCCATGTGCAAAACATTGTGAATGACGTTTTCGAATCGTTTCTCCTTCACCCAGAATCATCTCAGGCCCTCTTCACTTTTGCCATGCATGTGAATGCCTTAATAGACAGATGCCATGGATTCCAGTATGAACAGGCGGAAGCACTTGAAAACATCAAGATGGGCTGTCCCTTCATCTACGAACTGTCCGTCCTGATATCTAGGAAACTTGAAGACGAGTTCCAGATTCAGATATCGAACGGAGAGCTAGGCTTCATCTGCCTTCATGTCGGCATGCTCGTCGAAAGTCTCCTCACCGAGGACAAAGCGAAAATCAGGCTTGATTGCAGCGACTACAAAGGGCTGTCCAATCAGCTTCGAGAGCAACTCGAGAGAAGGTTTTTCGACGTCGCAGTCATTCTCGATTCCGGCAGCGCGAAAGACAACGCAATAGAGGGGCGCGATGCCGATCTCATCATCACCACTAAGCGAGTCGACAGCCGCGACCCGCGCATCGTCTCCATCTCGCCCTTCTGCACTTCATCTGATTTCCTGAAAATCGAAAGCGCTCTTGGTCAGTGGCATAGCAATTATCACGCAAGAAAAACAGAGAGATTGCTCAGACCATTTTTTGATGAGCAGCTCTTCTTCCTTTCTGACAGTCATCCTGAACTTGTTAACCGAAAGGACGTTATCGAGTTCCTCTCCGAGCAGATGCGGCAAATCGGTTATGTGCAAGGCGATTTTTGTGACTCCGTCTTGCAGCGCGAAAGCCTGTCTTCCACTTGCTTTTTTAACCAGTTCGCCGTTCCCCATTCCATCGAGATGAACTCCAACAAGACGGTCGCTTCGATCTTCGTCAGCCCAAACGGCATCTCGTGGGGTGAGGGACAGGCAAAAATCGTTATCTTGATTGCGGTGTGTAGGGAAGATCGGCAGCGATTCATGGAAATATACAATGCGCTCGTCAAATCCCTCTGCGACGAAATCAAAGCATCAAAAATGGCAAAGGCGCAATCCCTCGAAGAGTTCTTGGAGTTCATCACACTGAGATGATGGGGGCACCGATTTCATCGATGCCCCCATCAAGTTAATCAGCCTTTTTGGCAAATCGCGTCACACGTACTTTCGACGATTGTTCGACACGGCCGCCGAAATGCACTGCAATCTAATCGTGATACTCGCCGCGATCCCACTTCTCGATGAACTCGTCAAAGAAGCGCTGGTCAGCTTGAGCCTCAGCGTCGGCCTTATTGCAGGCATCGATCTTGGCAATCAGGGCATCGCACTCGGGCGTGGACTCATACTCGGCCTCAAGGAACGCGAGCATGATGTCGGTCATCAGGAACTCGCCGGTGATCTTCCCGCCGAAGCCGATGACGTTGGCGTTGAGCTCGCGACGGGCGTACAGGGCGCTCGTCATGTCGCGGACCAAGGCGCAACGGGCGCCGAGAACCTTGTTCACGAGTTGGTGATACCAATGCTGGCGCCGCACAGGGCCACGCCAAAGTCGGCCTTGCCGCTGGCAACAGCCTCGCTCACAGCCCTACCGTAGATGGGATAGTGCGTATGGGTGTGGCCGTAAGGACCGCTTCACAAGCGCCTGACCGTCTCCACGCAGGATCGCCGCATCAATGTCAACGTCGCCGCCAAGCAGGCCATCGCGCAAAGCGCCATCGAGCTCGTCAATGACGGCGACACGCTGCTCGTCGACTCGGGCACCACGGCGCTCGAGTTCGTGCGCACGCTCGACCTGCGCTCCGGCATCACGGTCATCACTGCCGACATCACCATCGCCGACTTCATCGACGAGAGCCTACCCTCGGTCGATGTCGTCATGCTGGGCGGGGCGCTGCGCAAAGGCCATCGTTATCTGTACGGTCCACTTACCATGCAGGCGCTCCAAATGGTCCATGCCGATCTGGCCGTCATGTGCCCTGGCGCTTTTGTTCCCGGCTGCGGCTTTACGACCGACTTTCCGCAGATGGCCGAGACCAAAACGGCTATGATCGCCGCAGCCCATCAAAGCGTCGCCCTCATGGACGCCAGTAAGGTCAACGGACGCGGCATGTACCGTTTTGCCGAGCTGACCGATGTCGACGCCATCGTGATGGACCGAGACCCCGAAGGCGCCGTCGCCACCTCAATCGCCAAGACCGCCGACGGCGCACGTCCAGCACTCATCATCGCCGGCGCTTAAACAAAAACCACCACAAAGGTGCCTGTCCCCTTTGTGGTGGCTGTGCGTCAAAAGCGAACGTGTCGCTACTTGGAAAGCTCGTCGGCGAGAGTCTCAATCTGAGCGCGCGAGGCGTCGTTGAGCGAGCCCAGCACGGTCACCTTGTTCTGCGCCAAGGTGATGTCCTTCATGCCCTCGAGCTCCTTGGTCATAACCTTGGCGGCAGCGGGCGCCCAGGAGCCGGCCTCAACGAGTGCCACCGTACGGTTCTGATAGGCGTGCTCGGCAAGCGTGTGGATAAAGGTGCTCATGAACGGGAAGATCTCGCCCTGATAGGTGATGGAAGCGAGCACCAGGCGGTCGTAGCGGAACGCATCCTCAACAGCCTCGGCCATATCGTCGCGAGCCAGGTCAAAGACGGAAACCTTCTGGCCGCGAGCCTCAAGCGCAGATGCAAGCTCCTCAACGGCAGCCTTCAGATGCCCATACACACTCGCATAGGCAATCGTGATGCCCTCGTCCTCGGGCTGATAGCTCGACCAGGTGTTATAGGTGTCGAGGTAGTAGCCCAGGTTCTCGGTCAGCACGGGGCCGTGGAGCGGGCAGATGATCTGGATGTCCAGGTCTGCGGCCTTCTTGAGGACGGCCTGCACGAACTTGCCGAACTTGCCGACGATGCCAAAGTAGTAGCGGCGCGCCTCGCAAGCCCACCCTTCCGGATCCTCGATGTCGTTGGCGCCAAACTTGCCAAAGCCGTCGGCGCTAAAGAGCACCTTGTCGGTGGACTCGTAGGAGAAGAGCACCTCGGGCCAGTGCACGTTGGGAGCACCGACAAACGTCAGGCTGTGGCCGCCCAGGTCGAGCACGTCGCCATCTTTGACGACCATCTTGCGCTCGGGGAAGTCGGTGCCAAAGTAGTTGACCATCATGCGGAAAGCGCCCATGCTCGCCACGATCTGCGCCTGGGGATAGCGCTCCATAAAGGCGGCGATGCCAGCAGAGTGATCGGGCTCCATGTGATGGACAACCAGATAGTCGGGCGTACGGCCATCGAGCACGGCCTCGAGGTTGCCGAGCCACTCGTCGACAAAGCCAGCGTCGACCGAATCGGCGACAGCGATTTTATCGCCCAAGATAACGTAGCTGTTGTATGCCATACCGTTCTCGGACACGTCGTACTGGCCCTCGAACAGGTCAATGTCGTGATCGTCGACGCCAATGTAGCGGATATCCTTGGTGATCTCCATCAGGCAAAGCCTCCTAGATAGACAAAAGAGCCCGTCTATCATAGCACTCGTCTTCATAGCCACAGCTATCTGCCGGCATCCTTATCGATTGTTATTGAGGCGGAATATATCGCCATTGACCTGCAAAAACTATGTGCGCGGAGCTGCCGTGGTATGTCGAACGATAAGCTGGCCGGGAATACGAATGGCAACGGTTTTGTCCGTTGCCCCCGCCTTGGGAACCGCGTGCTCGAACACCTCGCGTCCACGCTGATGCAAATCGAATCGAACGGTCGTGAGCTCGTTGTGTGCCACAAAATCATCGAGCGAATCGTCGACGCCCACCACGCTCACGTCCTCGGGCACGCGCAGACCGCTATCGCGCAGCGCTGCAATCGCGCCATTTGCCATCTGGTCGTTTGCCGCGTAAATCGCCGTCATGGTGCGATCGTGCTCGGCCAGGTACCTGCCGGCCTCGTAGCCGCTGTTGGCAGACCAGTCGCCCTCGAGCGGCTCTGCCGGCTCGATGTGTTTACGCTCGAGTGCATCCTGCCAACCGGCGCGACGAAATTGCTCGTCGACCGAGAATGACGGGCCGCCAATATAGCGAATCTGCTCGTGCCCTAGCTCAAACAGGTGATCCATAAGCAATAGCGAGCAGCCGTAATGGTCGGAATCGACCGTGGTCACCCGCGGGTGCGCGTACATGGTAACGATGACCGTGCCAATGCCCGGCAGTGGATCAAACGTCTCAAAATCGGGCGCCATGCGACTCATACCGATGATGATGCCGTCCACCGGCAATGCGGCCATACGACGCGTGGCCTCGGCAAGCGAAAACTCCTCGGTCTTGGACATCTCGACCAGCGTGATGGCGCAATTATGCTCGCGAGCAGCGCTGGCGATGCCGTCGATCATTGAGAGGTTGCCGAACTTGGTGACATCGTTGACGCACAGGCCGACCGAATGATAACGGCCGTCGCGCAGCGAGCGACCGGCATAACTCGGACGAAAGCCGAGCTTTTGCATAGCGGCCTGCACGCGCTGGCGCGTCTGCTCGTTAACGTTGGGCAAGCCGTTGGCGACGCGCGAAACCGTCTGCTGCGAAACGCCAGCAGCGCGGGCGACGTCGGCCATGGAGACCGGACGCGAACTGGTATCGTTGGACGGACGCCTTGCCACAGGATCACCTTCACCCTTGCGAGATCTGAATAGCGTGCATGCCGGCCCGGACAGAAATACACCCCGCGCCGAGGCCCGCTATCGTCGGACGCATGTTAACGTACTCTACTTTTTCTATCTGCATCTCTTCTGCTTTATAAGTCCATACGGCAGTACCGTTCACGGCCGTATTTCTACCGATTACCAGATTCTCAAAAAGTGACAAGCGTTGTGTTATGAGTACGTTAACATAGCCCGTAACGTGCGGTATCGTGAACGCTTGGTTCATGCCGCTTCAAGTTGTTAACGTACTCATAACGACGCAAACTCATCCGTGCGCGCCAAGGAAAGGACTCCCATGACCACCCCCGACGAAAAGACATTCGCCACGCTCACCAAGCTATTTGAGGAGGAGTTTGGCCCCATCGGCGACCGCCAGGTGCTCTACATACACGCGCCCGGCCGTTCCGAGATCAGCGGCAACCACACCGACCACGAGGGTGGCCACGTCATCGCCGGCTCGCTCGATGTCGCTGTCGACGGCATCGCCGTGGCAACCGATTCCAACAAGGTTCGCGTTGCCGACGAGGGCTATCCCACGTTTGAGATCGCGCTCGACACGCTAGACGTTCAGGAGTCCGAGAAGGGCACGTCCGCGAGCCTCGTCCGCGGCATGGCCCACGAGATCGCAGCGCTTGGTGTTGAGCCCCAGGGCTTCGACTTCGCCTTCACCTGCTCCGTCCCCTCGGGCGGCGGCCTTTCGAGCTCCGCTGCTGTCGAGGCGGCATACGGTCGCGCCATGGAGACGCTCTGGGGCGCACCCGCCATCGAGCCCGTCGCACTCGCCCAGATGAGCCAGCGCACCGAGAACAACTACTATGGCAAGCCCTGCGGTCTGATGGACCAGGCCGCTGTGTGCCTGGGCGGCCTTGCCTACATGGACTTTGAGGACCAGGCTCAGCCTAAAACCCAGAAGCTCGAGCTCAACTTTGAGGATCACGGCTATGCGCTCGTGCTCGTTAAGGTCGGTGCCGACCATGTGGCAGCTACCGACGACTACGCCGCCGTTCCGCGCGAGATGCAGGACGTCGCCGCCGAGTTTGGCAAGGCGCGCCTGTGCGAGGTAAACGTGGCGGACTTTGACGCCAAACTCCCCGAGCTGCGCGCCAAGCTGGGCGACCGTGCCTGCCTGCGCGCCGTTCACTACTGGTACGAAAACGGCCTGGTCGACAAGCGCTGGGCAGCGCTCAACGCCGGCGACATCGACCAGTTCCTGGTCCTGACGCGCGAGTCCGGCGCCAGCTCTGCCATGTACCTGCAGAATGTCGTTGCCAAGCTGGGCTCCGAGCAGCCTTCCATGTACGCCTTGGCACTGGCCGAGCATGTCCTCGACGGCCGAGGCGCCGTCCGTATCCACGGTGGCGGCTTTGGTGGCACCATCCAGGCCTTCGTGCCGCTCGACCTGGTCGACACCTTCATCGCCAAGATGAACGGCTGGCTGGGCGAGGGCTCTGCCCGCCACTACGCAATTTCTGACAAGGGGGCTTACGCGGCATGGCTGTAATGACTGACGTGCGCGAGGCTGCGCAGAACCTGATCGAGTACGCTATCCACCGATCGATGATCGGACAGGACGACCGCATCTGGGCCTACAACACCATTTTGGAGTGCATCGGCGCCACGGGCCCGGCGCTCGACATGGCCTGGGCGCTCCAGGTCGAGAAACTCTCGCTCTTGCACCCCGATACCCTGCCCGACTTTGACCTTGAAGGCACGCTTGCCGCGCTTTCCGAGGCTGCCGTTGCCAACGGCGCTGCCGAGGACACGGCATCGGGCCGCGACCGCATCGCCATGCGCATCATGGGCGCGCTCATGCCGAGGCCTTCGGTTGTAAACGAGGAGTTCAACGGCCGCATGGGCGTCAACGAGCCCCGCGCCGCGACCGACTGGTTCTACGGTCTGTGCTGCGACGCCGGCTACGTGCGCCGCGCCGCCATCGCGCGCAATATCAAATGGAGCACCCCCACCAACTGGGGCGACCTGGAGATCACCATCAACCTGTCCAAGCCTGAGAAGGACCCGCGCGATATTGCCGCGGCCGGTGCCGCCAAAAACACGAGCGAGAAGTATCCCGCCTGTCAGTTGTGCATCGAGAACGAGGGCTACCCTGGACGCTCCGCCGCAGCCGACGGCGGTGCCCATCCCGCCCGTCAGAACCTGCGCGTTATCCCCATTAAGCTCGACGGCGAGCGCTGGGGCTTCCAATACAGCCCGTACGCGTACTTTAACGAGCACTGCATTGCTATGAGCTCCGAGCATCGTCCGATGCACGTCGACCGCAAGGGTCTGACCTGCCTGCTCGATTTTGTGGACCTGTTCCCGCACTACTTTATTGGCTCCAACGCCGACCTGCCCATCGTGGGCGGCTCGATCTTGTCGCACGACCACTTCCAGGGCGGCGCACACGAGTTCCCCATGATGCACGCCGCTGAGGTCTCGCAGTTTAGCGTGCCCGGCTTTGACCAGGTCAGCGGTACCGTGTTGCAGTGGCCGCTCTCGGTGCTGCGACTGCGTTCGCACGACCGCGCCCAGCTGCTCGACGCCGCCGAGAAGATTATCCTTGCCTGGCGCGAGTGGACCGATGAGTCGGTTGGCGTCGTCGCGCACACAGCCGATGGCGTGGCGCACAACACCGTGACGCCCGTCATCCGCCGCGTCGACTCCCGCGGCAATGCCGGCGGCGAAATCTACGAGGCCTACCTGGCGCTTCGCTGCAACATCACGACTGACGAGCATCCGCTGGGCGTATTCCACCCGCATGCCGAGTACCACCACATTAAGAAGGAGAACATCGGCCTGATCGAGGTCATGGGCCTGGCCATTTTGCCGCCACGCCTGGTTCCCGAGCTCGGCGCCGTCCGCGAGCACCTGCTGGCCGCCAAGGCCGATGCCAGCTACGACCTTGCTGGCGCGCTCGAGGGCGACGACCTTTGCCGCAGCCACGCCGCATGGGCCGAGGATGTCTTTGCACGCCGCGCCGATGAACTTACGACCGACAACGCCATCGATATCCTGCACGAGGAGGTGGGCGTGGTGTTTGGCCACGTGCTCGACAACGCCGGCGTCTTTAAATGGGACGAGGCAGGACGCGCCGCCCAGCAGCGCTTTATCGACTCGCTGTAGCACGCGAGCTCGAACGAACGCACTTAACAAATAGCGCCTACACGACCACGGCGCCCGCCGGCAACATCGCCGGCGGGCGCCGTTTTTGAGTGTAGTCATTGGGGTCATTCTTAAGGGGCGTTCTTAAACGACTAGTCATTAAAGAGCGTCCCCAATGACTACTTGCGACCAAGGCAACGCCGGTGTCTTGGCAACGACAGCGAAAACGCCCCTAAGCGAGCAAGGTGACGTGAAAGAGGAGGGCATTGACCTTTTGGTCATGCCCGACGATTGAACGTCAGATTGCCGCTTAGGGGCGTTTGCAGCGTCGAGCCGTTAAGGCGTTTGGTAAAACGCCTTAACTCTACAGCTCCGTTACTTCAACACTGTTATAGACCTCGTCCCAGCGGTCCATGACCAGGTGGCCGGTCTTGGGATCCATGGCGTTGAGCTTGCCGCAGGTATTGGCGGTCTTGAGCACCGTGACGTCGTCGGCACCAGCAGCAATGGCATGCGCAAAACCGGCAATGGTCGAGTCACCGGAACCCGTCGCGTTCACAGCCGCAATCGCGGGCGTCTTGGCGCGGAACGCGCGGCCCTCATGGAAGCCCACCGAACCGGCAGCGCCCATCGAAACGACAACCCAGGGGATACCGGCAAAACGGTCATCGGCGGCAAGCGCCTCGCGCAGGGCATCGACATCATCGGTCGTAAAGGACGTACCCAGCAGGCCGTTAATCTCGGTCAGGTTGGGCTTTACGAGCTCAGGCTTAGCGTCGGACTCCAGCGCGGCCTCCAGCGATGCACCCGAGGTGTCGAGCAGCACCTTGGCGCCCGCCTCCTCGGCAATCTTGACGAGCTCGGCATAGTAGCCGGCATCGACACCACGCGGCAGCGAGCCCGAAAGCGTCACAACGTCCGCCTTTGCTGCAAGCTCGGCGAATTTGGCCGTAAAGGCCTCGAGCTCGGCCGGGGCGATCTGCGGGCCGCTCTCCAAAAGCTCGGTCTGATTACCCTCGTGCAGAATATTCAGGCAAATGCGCGTCTCACCGGCGATGGGCACAAAGTCGTTCTTGACGCCGTCGGCATCCATAAGCTCGGCCATATAGGCACCCATGTGGCCGCCGAGCAGACCGGTCGCGAGCACATCGTCGCCCAACTGCAGCAGCACACGGCTCACGTTAAGGCCCTTGCCGCCAGCGGTCTTTTCGGGCGTCACGCGGTTTACATCGTCGATGATCAGCTTGTCGAGCTGATAGCGCGTATCAATCGACGGGTTCATGGTAACGGTCAGAATCATATTGAACTCCTGTTTAGAAAACCGGCCCGCGCCCCATCACAGAAACGCGAGCCGTCAATTAAAAAGCTGCAGAATGCCGGGTACCGCCAAAAACGAAGCACCCAAGCTCAGCAAGCAAAAGTGTTATCAGAGCAACTCGCCCGCCAGATGGCTTCGCAGCGTCGACTGGTCTGGCGTTCGGTAGAACGCCGGAACCTCCTTAGTCGTGGTATTCGCCGCGGTCCCACTTCTCGAGGAACTCGTCAAAGAAGTGCGGGTCAGCCTGAGCCTCGGCGTCGGCCTTATTGCAGGCATCGATCTTGGCAATCAGGGCATCGTGCTCGGGGGTCTTCTCGTAGGGCTCCTCCAGGAAGGCAAGCATGATATCGGCCATCAGGAACTCGCCGGTGATCTTACCGCCAAAGCCCACGATGTTGGCGTTGAGCTCGCGACGGGCATACAGGGCAGAGGTCATGTCGCGAACCAGGGCGCAGCGGGCGCCGGGAACCTTGTTGACGGCGTTGGTGATGCCGATGCCGGTGCCGCAAAGGGCCACGCCAAAGTCGGCCTTGCCGCTGGCAACAGCCTCGCCCACGGCCTTACCGTAGATGGGATAGTGCGTACGGGTGTGGCTGTAGGTGCCGCAGTCGAGCACCTTATAGCCCTGTCTCTTATACACATCTCCGAGCCCACGAGACCGATCAGTATCTCGT
>UQVD01000004.1 GCA_900544385.1 uncultured Collinsella sp. | reverse complement strand
TTTTTTAGGTAGGCCACCTCGGTCTCGAGCCTTCGGCAGCGCTCCTCGAGCTCCTGCTCGCGGGTGCGCCCGCGCGACTTGGGGCCGGACCCCCTCGGCCTGCCCTTGGGCTTGGGCCTGAGCGCCTCGGCGCCGCCCTCGCGGTAGAGCGCGCACCATCTCTTGAGCGGCGCCAGGGACATGACCCCGAACGCCTCCATGGCATCCCGCTTGCTCATGCCGCCGTCGACCACGGCCGAGGCGGCGGCGACCTTCTGCTCGTATGTGTACCTGGCCTGCTTGCCGTCCATGGATAGCAGCACCTCGCTTCCGAACGACCGGTATACGCAGAGCCATTGTCTCACGGTTCCGCGCGGGACCGACAGCGCCTTCGCCGCAGACTTGTAGCCGTGGCCTCGCTCGAAGAGCCCGATCGCCGCCTTCCTGGCCTCGATGTCGTGCTTCACCCTCAAGTCGACACGCATAAAAAGCCTCCCATTTCTCATGTCCAAGAAATGGGAGGCAGTTCATCCATCGGGCGCGTTTCCTATTCGGGCCAAATAAATTGTGTGCGGCCGGCCTCGCCGCCATCGATCAGCAGGCTCTGCCCGGTCATAAACCGGTTGGTCACGCCCACAAAGTAGATCCACTCGGCGATCTCTTGGGCGGTGGCCCAGCGTTTAAGCGGCGTGAGCTCCATAATCTGGTTCCACAGGTGTTCGTCTTCCATCACGCAACGGTTGAGCGGCGTGATAACGCCGCCCGGGTCCACACTGTTGGCGATGGCCTGCGGTGCCAGGCGGTTTGCAAGGTTCTTGGTGTAGGCGATAACGCCGCCCTTGCTGGCGGCATAGGCGGGGAACTCCGATCCCGTATGCCCGCTCGCCGACCCCACATTGACCACGGATTTGATAGCCGGCACCGGCCTGGCGGCAAGCCCCTCTCCCACAAAGGCGTAGCGCTCGGTCACGTTGATGGTGCCACGCAGGTTGGCGGCGATGTCGTCAGCCGAATCCTGCGTACCGGCAACGTTCACGATTACCTGAGGCTCAAAGTCGCCTGGAAACGAGTCCGGCTTGCGGACATCAACAATCAGATGGCGGTAGCGCTCGTGTTCGATCGCCGCCGGCAGCAGATCAAAGCCCACGACCTCGTGGCCCTCGTCCAAAAAGCGCTGCACGCACGCGGCTCCGATACCGCCCGAAGCGCCCGTGATCAAAACCCGCATATTTGCTCCTTAGGCGGTTGCGTGGCGCTCGAGGTACTCGGAACCCACATTCTCGCGCTCCCAGCCGCGCACGACCTTGTAGCCCACGGGGCTCAGGAAGACCTCGCACAGCAGCTCGGCGACAGCGCCGGTCAGCGAGCACATAAGGACCTGTACCCACGTCCAGCCAAAGAACGTGTGGCTCACCACAATGGCAAAGACCAGGTTGTCGATAAACTGGCCAACACCCGTAGAGACATAGGAGCGGAAGGCGAAGCTCGCAAAATTATTCTTTTTGAGCATACGGCCGAGCGATTGGTTGAGCGTGGAGTTAACCACGGCAGAAACGAGCATGGCAAGCGAAGAGCCCAGCACCACGTACCAGGTGCCGCCGATGGTGGCGTTAAGGGCGGTGTTGACCTCGATCATGCCGGTGTCGTAGTAGGCGCCCCACATACCGGGCGTGAGCGAGCATGCCCAAAAGCACAGACTCACGGCCAGGTTGACCAGCAGCGCGAGGATAGAGATTTTGATGGATGCCTTGGCGCCAAAGCGTTTGCAGATCATGTCCTGGCACAAAAACGAAACCCAGCTCACCACAAAGCCGCAATCGAGTGCCAGATACGGCAGGCTGATGAGCTCTTTGTTGGCCAGCAGGTTCATCATGATGACGCTCACGAAAAACAGCGAAACCGTTGCCGCGGGAATGCTCCGCAACAGGACCTTGTAGTCCTCCATGACCTTCTTGATCATTATGTACTCCTTTGGTTTTAGGTTTAACGAGCAGGATATCGGACCCGAACTGCTCGGACGCCCCGGTCTTGAGACGACGGTGGGTATAATAGCCGCACACACGGCATCAGGCAAGTAAATGGCGCGGCAGCCCCGCAGGGTCACCGCGCCGATGCGTTAAAAGGCCACGTTGCCAAACTCCGACAGGATAAGGTCGGGGTTGTGGTCGGTTGCCCAATCCACGTTCCACGGACTCGTGAACAGCAGCAGCTTGCCGCCGCGCATGTCCTCGACGCGCAGGGTGTCGCGCGTGAGCGAAAGGCCCGGGATATCGATGGTGTCGGGGTCGTTCTGGATCCAGCGGATGTCCGTATAGGGCAGCGGCTGGCGACGAACCTCAACACGGTACTCGGCCTTGAGGCGGCGCTCGAGTACCTCAAACTGCAGCACGCCGACCACGCCCACGATGACGCTCTCCATACCGGCACCCAGCTCGCGGAAGATCTGGATAGCTCCCTCCTGGGCAAGCTCCTCCATGCCCTTGACGAACTGCTTGCGTTTGAGCGTATCGACCTGCGTAATGCGAGCGAACATCTCGGGGGCAAACGTCGGGATCTGCGGATACTGCACGTGGCGCTTGCCGGAGCACACGGTGTCGCCGATGCTAAAGATACCCGGGTCGAACAGGCCCACGATATCGCCCGCATACGCCTCGTCCACGATGGCGCGGTCATCGGCCATCATCGAGGTACCCGTGGCAAGCTTGAGCTTGCGGTTGCCCTGCACGTGGAAGGCGTCCATGCCGCGCTCGAACTTGCCCGAGCAAATGCGCACAAAGGCGATGCGGTCGCGGTGGTTCTTGTCCATGTTGGCCTGGATCTTAAACACAAAGCCGCTAAAGTCGTCGCGGCAGGGATCGACCGGCTCGTTGGTGAGCGTATCGGTATAGGCGCGCGGCGTCGGGGCCAGGCGCAGGAACTCCTTGAGGAAGGGCTCCACGCCAAAGTTGGTGAGCGCCGAGCCAAAGAACGCCGGGCTTAGCTTGCCGCAGGCCACGGCATCCAAGTCGAGCTCGTCGCCGGCACCATCGAGCAGCTCGATGTCGTCCATCAGGTTCTTATGGTTCTCCTCGCCGATGAGCTCGTCCATAGCGGGGTCGCCCAGCTCGGCCTCGACCTCGGCGACCTTCTTGGTGGCGTTGGCGTGGCCGTCGCCCTCAAAGGCGATAACGCGACGGGTCTGGCGATCGAACACACCGCGGAAGTTGCGGCCGCTGCCGATCGGCCAGTTCATGGGATACGTATTGATGCCCAGGACATTCTCGATCTCTTCCATGAGCTCAAACGGATCGCGGGCCTCGTGGTCGAGCTTGTTCACAAAGGTGAAGATGGGAATGTGGCGCAGCGTGCAGACCTTAAAGAGCTTTTTGGTCTGGGCCTCGACGCCCTTGGCGCCGTCGATGACCATGACCGCGGCGTCGGCGGCCATAAGGGTACGGTAGGTATCCTCCGAGAAGTCCTGGTGGCCGGGGGTATCGAGGATGTTGACGCAGGCGCCGTTGTAGGTGAACTGCAGCACCGAGGAGGTAACGGAAATGCCGCGCTCCTTCTCGATGTCCATCCAGTCCGAAACGGCATGCTTGGCCGAGCTCTTGCCCTTGACCGAGCCGGCGGTCTGGATGCTGCCGGTATAGAGCAGCAGCTTCTCGGTAAGCGTGGTCTTACCGGCGTCCGGGTGGCTGATGATCGCGAACGTGCGGCGCGACGAGATTTCATCCGACAGGCTTGCCATGCGGATCCTTTCTTGCATTGAGTGCATTACGTCGATGTAACCGTACTATTGTAGCCGCGAAATCTCGCTCTAGGGCGCCTATCAGGACAAATTCATCAGTCAGAACGTGAGCGGCTAGTTATCGAAAGTATTCTGCAGCAGACTGTCTCAATCTGTAACAGCAGGCGACCCAAAACGGACCCAGATGTTACAGATTGAGATTGTTTTGGAGCAAGCGCGGTGCCGATGGGCTATTCCACATTTAGCTCTTGCATAACTGTGCATAGTGTATATATACTGTGCTTACCGGTTATATACACGTGTAGCCCAACAGCTAAGGAGCCGCTGTGGACATCATCCTATCCAATTCGAGCGATAAGCCCATCTACGAACAGATATCCTCGCAGGTCAAAGCTCAAATCCTTTCGGGCACGCTCACTGCGGGAGCCAAACTCCCCAGCATCCGTGCGCTCGCGAGCGATCTTGGCGTGAGCGTCATCACCACCAAGCGCGCCTACGCCGACCTAGAGCAACTCGGGTTTATCTGCACCGTGCAGGGCAAGGGCTGCTTTGTCGCCGAGGGCAACCAGGAACTCTTGCGCGAAAACCAGCTCTGCCATATCGAAGAGCTACTTGCGAAAGCGGCGAGCCAAGCCGAAACCCTGGGCGTCACGCGCGACAAACTGCACGAGATGCTCGACCTGGTAGCCCCCGAAACCATGCAGTAGCCATCTGAAAGAAAGGCTATACCATGCAAAACCTTTTAGAACTCAAAGGCATCTCACGCCGTGTGAGCGACCGCTTTTCACTACGCGACGTCACGCTCGCTGTGGAGCCCGGCCAGATCGTTGGCTTTGTAGGCGCAAACGGCGCCGGCAAGACAACGACCATTCGCGCCGCGCTCGGGCTTATAAAGCTCGATGCCGGCGAGGTGCACCTGTTTGGGCAGCGCTGTGGCGCCGACGCGCCCGATGAATCGCAACGCCATCTACGCTCCCGCGTCGGTCTTGTCCTGGACACGTGCCCCTTCCCCTCCACGCTCAGGGTGGGCCAGATCGAGTCGCTCGTAGGCCCGGCGTACCCCACATGGGACCGCGAAACGTTCGCCGGATTCATCAACCGATTTGGCCTCGATCCCAAGACAAAGGTCAAGGACCTCTCCCGCGGCATGGGCATGAAACTGCAGCTTGCCTGTGCACTCAGCCACAATGCCAAGCTGCTCGTTTTGGACGAAGCCACCGCGGGCCTCGATCCCATGGCACGCGAGGAACTGCTTGATGAGCTGCTTGCCTTTGTCGCCGACGGCCAGCACAGCGTGTTACTCTCGAGCCACATTACGTCCGACCTCGATCGCACCGCTGATCGCGTCATCTGCATCGAAAATGGCTCGATTGCGTTTGACCTGCCGCGCGAGGACATTACCGACCGCGCCGGCATCGCCCACTGTACCCAAGCACAGGCCGCCGAGCTTATGGCTTGCGTCGAAGGCGCCCGTGCCGCCCACCACGCCTATAGCGTGGACGTGCTCGTGCCCAACCGTTGCGAAGCGCTCGAGGCCTTTCCCGAGATTCCCTGCGATCGGGCAACCATTGATGACTATCTTCGCCTCACGCTGAAAGGGGCTTCGAAATGAAACGCGCCTTTATGTCCGAGCTCGCCATCGTTCGCTCGCTTGCCCCAAGCATTGCGGGTGTCGGCTTGTTCATATTCGTCGTGCTAACCCTTGCCAACGCGTCGGATGGCGATTCCGGCATGAGCGCCGGCGCCTGCGCGGTCAGCGCCATGTCGCCCATCATGGTCATGAGCTCGCTGGCCGGCTTCGACAATCAAAACGGATGGGAGCGTTATCGGGCAACGCTGCCTCTCACGCGCAAAGACATTATTTGCGCACGCTACCTAAGCATCATTGTCTTCTCGGCTGTCATGGCGTGCGCCGCCGCGCTTCTGAGCATCGTCTCCATCCCGCTATTCAACAGCGTGGGCATCCCCTCGACGGGACAGACGGTCTTTGAGATCGCTATAGCCTCGGCAGCATCGATGCTCATCTCCCTCATGATGGTGTTTTTGGCACAGCCGCTGTTCTTCCGATTTGGACACATGGAGGCGCTGCGCCTATCCGTCGGCCTGTTTGCCCTGCTCTGGTGCCTTGCCATTGCCACGTTGAGCTCCTCCAACCCCATCAGCAACTGGCTCATGTCGATTGCCGGAGCGAATCCCGATCCCGCCGTCCTTGGCTGTCTGTGTGCAGGAATTGCAGTACTGGCGCTCGCACTATGTGCAATCAGCTGCGCTGTCAGCACCAAGGTTTATCGAGTACGCGATCTGTAGCCACACGAGTCTCAATCCGCGAAGGACGCGATCGCCGCCCCTCCCCGCAAATCCGTGGCAAAGGGCATGTCCCCGGCGTGTGCCACTGTACTACTTGCGCAGCGGCTTGGGCAGTGGGATACCGGCGGCGATGACGGCCGCGATGATCATGCAGACGATACCCTTGAGTGGGAAGCACATGAGCAGCAGGCCCACGACCATGACCGGCTGGCGCATGACCGCACCCATCGTCGATGCCGTGCAGACGGCGACGCAAAAGACCGGATCTGCGCCGGTGAGGATAGCAAGGCCATAGCCCAGGCTTACGCCCGAGAAGATAACCGGGAAGAAGTGACCGCCGCGCCAGCCCAGGTTGATGAGGGCGGGGGTCAGCATGGCTTTGACAAGACCGGTCGCGATAAGCACGCCGGCGGGAATGGTCAGGTAGGTTTCCATGAGCACGTCGGCCTGGGTCTCGCCGGCAAACATGGTGTAGGGCAGGACCGTGCCGCAGATGGCGAGCGCCAGACCGGCCAGCATGGCTTTGACGACAGGACGCTCCCCTATTGCATGAGACAGCGCCTCGCTTGCGTGCTCGGAGACAAAGTACAGCCAGCCGCAAACGGTGCCGACCAACGCCAGCGGAATGAGCCAGGCAAGTTCCAGGTTGCCCACCTCGGCGGACTCGAACCTGGGCATGCCCATGCCGCCGCCCACAAGCTGGCCAAGCAGCAGGTAGGTGCCCAGACCGCCGGCAATCGCGATGCCATAGACCACGTTCTTTTGCACCTTGGGTAGCTTGATGGTGATCTCGCCGGACGTGGACTCATCGTCGGCGTCTTCGCCCTGGCCGTCGGCGCTACCGGCAAGCGGTGCTACAAAGCCAAAGACGGGCGCGGTAAAGAGCGCCGTCAGGGCAGCCTGGGTGCCCAGCAGCGTGAGCTCCCTAAACTCGGCGCCAAAGCAACGCATACGGTCGCCGACCCAGCTGCACAGACCCGCGATAACACCGGTCAGACCGGCCTCCGGTCCAATGCTGCCGCCAAACAGCAGCGGCAGCAACGCCGCGAGCGAAAGCTTGCCCAGGTTGTCGTACGGGTAGCGCCCGTCTTGCTTAACCTTAGCCATCACCTGGTTGAGGTCATCGGTCTTGGCGCCTGTCATCTTTTCGTACAGACCGATTAATAGGCCGCCCAGCAGGCAGGCAAAAAACGGGTACGGCAAAAAGCCAAACGGGCCGCTGGCGAGCTCGGGCGAAGCGACGCCCAGCGCGTGCGGAATCTCGGTCCACAGATAGTCGATACCGTGCTCCATCGCAAAAAAGAACAGCCAGACCGCGGCACCTGCGAACGCACCGGTCACAGCAACGCTAACTAAAAACAGCGCGCGGTTTGTGGGTTTGGCAAGGTTATCCATCGGGTCCTCCCGCGGTCAAAGTCGACATAGTTATGTTTTATTGTAGAGCGAGCGTTGCCCGAACGAGCCAACCGTCTGCGCCGCAAACGGCACCATTGGGAGCCATAGCGGGACAGGCTCAAGACTCATCCGTTGATAATCGAGACAATCTCGCGCAAATCGTCGGCAAAGTAGATGCCGTGCTGGCGCCTCGGGCTCGAAAGCCCTTTATCAATCATGTGCCCGAGCAGCGCCTTGAGGTCGTTGTAGTAACCGTCCAGGTTATACAGGATGCACGGAGCGCTCAGGTGCCCCAATGACACCGCGGACATGACCTCGGCAATCTCCTCGAGCGTGCCCGTGCCACCGGGAAAGGCGATGAACGCATCGCCGAGCTCAATCATCTTGGCTTTGCGCTCGGCCATATCACTCGTCACGATGAGGTCGTCAATGCCGTCGTGTTAAAATTCGGCCTCTATAAAAAAGCTCGGCTCAACACCCGTCACGTGTCCACCTGCCTCGAGTACGCTATCGGCGAGAGCGCCCATCAGTCCCGACTTGGACCCACCGTACACGAGCGCCTGGCCGTTGGCGCCAATCCAGTTGCCCAGCTCCTGCACCGCGGGCAGAAACGCCGGGTCATTGCCGACGCTGGCACCCAGATACACGGTGATATTCATATTCAGTCCCCCTCATTGTGACGCGCGGCGCCCGCTCTAGCGTTGGCGGCGCCGATATTCGCGCACGCGGCGCGACAGATCGGCGAGCTGGTCGCGATCGAGCTCTTCCAAACGCTCAAGATCGTCCATAAAGCGCGCCATGGTGTCCTTTTGACGCATCTTGATGAGCGTATTGCAGTAGTTCACCGCCACGCCCGTGAGCATGGCGATGTAGAAGATGCTAATAACGCTCAAGACGACGGTAATAGCGCGGGCAACCGGTGTTTCGGCCGGAATGTCGCCAAAGCCGATGGTCGAGACCGTCTCGAAGCTAAACCAAAGTCCATCGCCAAAGGTGAGGGTCGTAGGTTCGGACAGCCAGACAGCCGTCGAGCACAGCAGGTAAAAGATAAGAAACAGACCCGTGATGCGCGCAAAGCCAGCCTGTCGCAGCACATCGGCAAGCGTCCTCAACTTGTTCATCGCGACCCCTTTTCCCAGACGCTCAATCACGTTCGCCCGGTATTGTCCCACAACCGGCAGCCAGGGACGTTCCTTTTGTGCCGGCAGAAAGGGACTGTCCCCAGCTGCCGGGCGGGAGCGTTTAGCGGTACAGCTGCCAACTGGGCAGGCTGAGCTGGTATCCTTATGCGGTAATGTCTCGATTCGTTAGGATTGCATGTGAGAGCTGCCACTGCCCTTCGTTCAGTTATATGTCGCGCCCTGACCATTGTGCTTGCCGCGCTTGCCGTGCTGAGTTCAATCGCGCCTGTTCAAGCTTTTGCCGATGACTCTAGTCAGCCAGTCAAGACGGTCCGCGTTGGTTGGCTCGTCAACAACGAGGGCTTCCAGGACGGCACCCCCGGCGAGCGTCTCTCGGGATGGGGTTACGAGTACCTCCAGACCCTGTCGTACTACACGCCCGGCTGGCGGTACGAATACGTCTCCGGCACCTTCACCGAGCTTTTGGACATGCTCGAGGCGGGCGAGATCGACCTCATGCCCAACATCTCCTACTCCGAGGAACGCGCCCAAAAGCTGCTCTTTTCCTCGAACCCCGAGGGCACCGAGCGCTACTACATCTACGCCAGGCCCGACCGTGACGACCTGGCCAAGGGTGACCCTCAAACACTCCAGGGTCTCACCATCGGTTACAACTCCGGTGTTATGCAAACCATCGTCGGCCAGCAGTGGCTCGCCAACGAGGGAATCGCCTGCACATACAGGGAGTATGACGGAGGCTCCGTTCTCTTTGACGCGCTCGCAAACGGCGAGGTCGACGCCATCATCATGAACGACACCATTTCGTCGCCCGAGGCGTCGCCCATGTTCTACGTCGGTTCGAGCGACTACTACTTTGCCGTTCCCAAAAGCCGCCCCGACCTGATGGACAACATCAACTCCGCAATGGCGGCAATCAACCGCGTCAACCCCCGCTATAACGACGAGGTCAAATCGAACTATTCAGCGCAAAACAGCGGATCATCCTCGCTCACCGGCGATGAGCGCGCCTGGCTCAAGGCGAACAACAACACCATCACGCTCGGCTACATTACGGGCAAACTCCCCTACTGCAACGAAGACGAAGACGGCAAAATGGAAGGCTCGCTCGCATCGCTTGCGACGACGTTGCACGATAAATTTGGCATTACGGTCGAAACCGTCGCCTTTGATAGCTACAAGATGATGTCAAAGGCCCTGTCAAAGGGAAGCATAGACGTCGCGCTGCCGGTATACCGAGAATTACTGGTTTGCCGAGCAATCAGGCGTTGTGCAGTCGGTATCGTTGGGGACCATATCCCTCACCGCCATCCACAGCGGAAGCAACCTGGACAAAGATCTTCAGAACATCGCCTGTACCAAATCATCGTTTGTCAACAAAAATGCACTTGAAAGTCTGTTCCCCACAGCGACCGTGACCGAATACCGATCCGACGATGAAGCGTTCGACGCCCTCAGGAGGGGAACGGCGCGCTGCGTCGTCGCTCCCAGTTCACGCGTAAAAACCCTCGGCGATCGTTATGATCTCGAGGACTGCGAGACGACCGAGCTCCCTGACACCTGCGAGCTCTCGTGCTGGATTTCGCGCGGAAAACCCGAGCTGTTGGGAATCATCAACAAGGGCATCATCAATGCCGGAGAATCGCTCTCCGCAAGCAATTTCTCCTCCACGTCGTACACGGCCCAGGAATCCAACACGCTTCAATTCCTTTATCGCAACCGCACCGCCATTGCAGCTACCCTCATCGGTATATTGTCGGTCGGCATCGTCCTGCTCATCTGGGCGCTCGTGCGCGCTCGAACCGAGCGCAAAAAAGCCGATGCTGCCAACGCCGCTAAGACGGCATTCCTCACGCGCATGAGCCACGACATCCGTACGCCGCTCAACGGTATCCTGGGCCTTATCGAGATCGAGGAATTGAAGGAAGACGATATGCAAGTCGCCCGCGAGAGCCGTGCCAAGGCGCGCGTTGCCGCCAATCACCTGCTCTCGCTGATCAACGACATCCTCGAGATGGGCAAAATCGAAGACCGCAAGCTAACACTGGAGCATGTGCCTTTTAACCTCAAAGAGCTCTGTGACGATACGCTAGTGCTGTGCAAGCTCCGCGCGTCCAGTAACGGCATCACAATGCAGGACAATAGTCTGCCGTACGCCACGGGGCCATACATGATCGGCAGTCCCACCCATATCCGACAGATCATGATCAACCTGTTAGACAACAGCATTAAGTACAACAAGCACGGCGGCTCCGTCACCTTTAGCTCAAAGACCAAGCCACTCGACAACGGGCGCGCGCTCTTTTGCTTTAGCGTTTCGGATACCGGCATTGGCATGGCTCCCGAGTTTTTAAAGCATATCTATGAGCCGTTTGCCCAAGAAGGTGACGATGCGCGCAGCAAGTTCCAAGGAACCGGCATGGGCATGCCAATCGTCAAGTCGCTTATTGAACTGATGGGCGGCACCATCGAAGTCACCAGCGAACTCCATGTGGGCACCACGTTCTACGTGGAAATTCCGCTCGATATCGACAAGAACCCCCGGGCGCGGACGGATACGGTCGAGAGGGCGCTCGACTGCTCGCTTGCCAACATGAACGTGCTGCTCGCCGAAGACAACGAATTGAATGCCGAGATTGCCCAGGCGCTGCTAGAATCCGAGGGCGTCGTGGTCACCCGCGCCGTTAACGGCAACGAAGTCGTCGATCTGTACCTGTCTCATCCCGCCGGCAGCTTCGATGCGATCCTGATGGACATTATGATGCCGGACATGGACGGCTACGAGGCAACCCGCGCGATTCGTCTGAGCGAGAAGGTCGATGCAGCCGATATCCCCATCATCGCGCTCACCGCCAATGCCTTTGCCGAGGACGCCAAGGCGGCACACGACGCCGGTATGAACGCCCATCTGTCCAAACCGCTCGACTTTAACAAGCTCAAAAACATACTCGCCCGCATCAAGAAAAACGGCTCCGTTTCGCTATAGTTTGTGCTCAACAACCATGCCCAGTAGAAAGGAAGCCAACGATGTTTAGGCCCTTACGTCGAAAGAAACGCGCCATCACTGACGAGAAAGCGCGCGAACTGCTCGCTACCTGCAAGCGCGGCGTCTTTGCCGTCAACGGCGACGATGGCTACCCGTACGCCATTCCCGTCAACTACTTCTTTGACACCGAGCACGACAAGATTTATTTCCATGGCGCCAAGGCTGGCCACAAGGTCGATTCACTCAAGCGCGATGACAAGGTCTGCTTTACCGTTTACGGCAACGAGTGGTACAAGGACGGTGACTGGGCTCCCTACGTTATGAGCACCGTGGTCTTTGGCCGCTGTCGCTTGGCGAATGACACCCCCGCGTTTATCGAGGATAAAGTCCGCCAGCTCGCGCTTAAGTACTACCCTTCTGCCGAAGAAGTCGAAGAGGAAATCGCCAAGGACATTAAGGGCGTCCAGCTCTACGAGATTACGATTGAGCATCTTTGCGGCAAGCAGATTCAGGAAAAGTAAGTCCCTCAGCAGGCCTCATCAATAGCAATATGGCCCGGGTCCAACCAACATTGGAACCGGGCCATATGCTTATAAAGCGTCGGCAGCTATGTGCGCTAGCGCCTCGACGAGCTCTTGCGAGCTCACAGGCTTGCTCAAGTGCGCGTTCATGCCCGCCTCACGCGAAAGCCTGCGGTCGTCGGCAAAGGCGTTGGCACTCACGGCGATAATCGGCGTGGTCGCGGCATCCTCGCGATCGAGCGCTCGAATTCGACGCGTGGCCTCAAGGCCATCGATGCCAGGCATCATGATGTCCATCAACACCACGTCGTACTCGTGCGGTGCGCTCGCGGCAAACATCTCGACGGCAGACTCGCCGTCCTTAGCATGCGTCACGACGGCACCGGCACGGCCGAGCGTAAACTGCGCGATCTCGGCATTCAGATCGTTATCCTCTACGAGCAAAACGCGCAAGCCCTGGAGCGCATCGCCATCGCCCGCATCCGCGCGAACTGCCTGAGGAATCTCGGAGCGCTTGCATTTCTCGAACGGCAGGCGGATGGTAAACGTCGTCCCCTGCCCCAAGACGCTCGTAAAGCTCATGGTTCCGCCCATAAGCTCGACCAGCTGTTTTGCGATAGGCGCGCCCAGGCCAGTTCCCGACGAAGCGCCTTCCACCTGCTGCTCCTCGCGGCAAAACGGCTCGTAGAGGTGCTTTTGGAACTCCTCGCTCATGCCAATACCGTTGTCGGCGATCGTGTATTCATAGACGGGGACGCCATCCGCTGGCTCCACCTCGCGGCACACCAGGCGGACATAGCCGCCCTGGCGGTTGTACTTGACGGCATTGCCGGCAATATTGAGCAACAAACGCTTGAGGTGCGTCACGCTCACCCGCGCATAGGGATGATTAAGCGTCTGCTGGTCGGAGATAATTGTCACCAGACGCTCCTCGGCCTGGCGCTCCAGAATATCGCGCACTTCACAGTTGAGGGCCACCAAATTTATGGGCACGAGGTTCAGGTCGACCTGCCCGCTCTCCAGGCGACTCATATCGAGCGCCTCGTTGGCAAGGTCGAGCAGCAGTCCCGATGCCGTCCAGATTTTTGAGCGGCACTCAGTCTGCTTTTGCAGATCGTCCGCATTGGCATCGCCAACCTCGACCATGCCGCGAATGCCGTTGATGGGCGTGCGCAGATCGTGGCTCATGCGACGCAGAAACTCCGTCTTTGCCGAGTTGGCAGACGAGGCCTCACGCGCCGCCTTTGCCAGCTTGTCGCCATAGTCGCGCTCCTGCTGCAGCAAGTCCGTCAAACGTCGACGATCAGCGCGGCGGCGCACCGTCACAACAACGGCTATAACACCGCCGTAGAGCACCAGCACGCCGGCGGCAACAGCCGCGGCGACCTCAAAGTAGCGCTGCGCCGAGGCATAGGTGTACACATAGAATTTGTGCGCTTTTCCAAATGTGCCCAAATACCACTCGCCGTCGGCGTTAACCAATCTGACCTTACCAGCCAGGCATCGATCCTTAATACCGTCGACAATAAAGACATCCGTCGCAGGCAGATCGAACACGCCCAATACGGTGGGTTCAACGGCATTGGTCGCAACGACCTTGCCGTCGCTTTCGATCACGATATTGCCGCTATCGATGGTTTCATAGCCATCAAGCAAGCTCTGCAGTTTGAGTGTATTGCTTGCAACCGCTTTCGCACTCTGATGCCTTACCGCGATAACGATGCCCTCGCCATCCTGCCGAGTCACGCAGCCAATGTCTGCGACCGAATCATCCGCAAGCGTGATGCGGGCGGTATAGGACTTAAGCGGATGAGTTGCCACCTCCAGCACGGGTGATTCTTTGAGATACGTAGCGAGCGACCCGTAGTCCACATCGCCCGTCGAGGACTCGGACACCAAATTGCCCGATGCGTCCGTCACGATCAGCGCGCTCAGGTTGAACTGGTCGGCGTATTGCTCCAGCATGGCGTTATCCACTGAACCGTCGCGCTCCATATCGCGGGCAGCCTCTCCGGCGATCTCCATAACGCGAATCAGGTTTTTGGTCGTATAGGCGCTGTTGAATGCATCGTAGGAAAGGCTCTGCGTCGCCACGTAATCGACAACGTCGGCAAAGCGCTGCTCGGCTTGGGCCGTCGTGTAACCGTAGCTCATCATGCCGGCAACAACCGAGAGCGCTATCCCCAGCAGAGCGACAAGGAGCCATGCCCCTGCCGAACGATTGCCCCGCTCCTGAGCAGCGTGGTCGGGCGCATCGATCATGACAGGCCCTCCATATTCAAAAATGGCGAAGGGTCATCGAAGTACTTTGACACCAGGCGTTCCATGGTGCCATCGGCAAGCATTTCTTGGTAGGCATGAGTGAGCTTGACGTCGATGCCACGCGTATCGTTGATATCGAAAGCGGTGCCCAAACCGACCTCTAGCAGCGGCTCATCCAAAATGCGATATGTCACACCATAGTCTTTTTCGTAGGTGAGGAACGAGGACTCATGCGCGGCGATAGCGTCGACCAGGCCCTCGACGAGCGCCGGGTTCAGGTATGAACCGTCCGAAAAGCTGTAGAGTTCCTTGATCTGCGGAACGTTTTCATTTATGCGATTGAGCAAAATGTCCTCGGGCTTGGTGGTGGACTGAACCGCCACGATCTTATCCTCAAGATCGGCAAGCGTGTAGATATCGCTCTGGGGATCGACCGCGACCACCTGGCGGCTCGCAAGGTACGGGCCGGCCCAACGATATTCGTTTTCGCGACCCGTCATACTAAAGCTGCCCATGACACAATCGAGTTCGCCGCTCGCCAGCAGCTCCTTCTTCTTTTCCCAGTCAATCAGCTAGTATTTTGGCTTGTAACCAATGCGAGCCAAAGCCTCGGTCAATATCTCGACATCCAGGCCAACGATATCGCCGTACTCGTCGGTATACACAAACGGTGGATAGAGGTCGCTTCCGACGTTGAGCGTCTTAAGGTCGTCGTCTTTGACTTGCGAGGCGTCCAGACCTTCTAATGCAGACGTCGAGGCTCCGTCATTCGACCCGGAGCAGCCAGCTATCGCTACGACAAAGACGCTCGCCACTGCAAGCGCAACAAACAACGAAATGGCAACCGAGCGACGGGATCTTTTCATCGAGCTCCATACGATCCTGTTTACAGACTGAAATGGTAAAAAATAATAGCAAACAAAACCACACGAGTGCCCAATGGTTGCAGACGTTTTACCATGCGGGGCCTTCCAGCCGACTTGGCAGAAGGCCCCGCATGCAGTGCTCACTTACCGTGCATTAAAAACGTAGCGGTCCAGGCGGTCGCACGCTTCCCTTACGCGCGAAAGCGGCAGCGCCAGATTCACGCGAATGTGGCAGGGTCCGTGGAACGGACGGCCGTCCTGATACCCCACGCCCACGCGTGCCCCCTCGTCGAGCAACCACTGAATATCGCGGCCATGCTCGCGGCACCACTCGGTGCAGTCCAGAAACACCATGTACGTGCCCTGCGGACGCGAATAGGACACGCCCTCAAAATGCTCGTCCACGTAATCGCAGAAGTACTCGATATTGTCGGCAAGCACCTGGTTGAGCTCGTCCACCCACTCGTAGCCTTGCGGCTGGTAGGCACCGATAAGCGCATGCATGGAGAGGACGTTCATCTCGTTGTAGTGGGTCTTGTTGGACACGGCGCACACGCGGTCACGTAGCGTCCCGTTGTAGACAATGTGGTAGCTGCCGACCAGACCCGCCAGGTTGAACGTCTTGCTGGGCGCGTAGAGGGCAACCGTGCGCATGCGGGCATCCTCGCTCACCGACTGCGTCGGGATGTGCTTGTGCCCCGGCAGGATGATATCGGACCAAATCTCGTCCGAGATCACCACGCAATCGTGCTGGCGATAGATGTCCATGGCGCGCTCGATCTCGTCGCGCTCCCATACACGGCCGCAGGGATTGTGCGGCGAGCAGAACACCGCAGCATGGATGTGGTTTTGGGCGAGCTTGTGCTCCATGTCCTCAAAGTCCATACGCCACACGCCCTGATCGTCGAGCTTAAGCGGGCTGTGGACAATGTGATAGCCCGCGGCCTCAATGGACTTGGTAAAGCCGATGTAGGTAGGGCTGTGGACCAGCACCGCATCGCCCGGCTGAACATACGCACGCAGCGTCGACACGACACCGCCCAGCACGCCGTTTTCGTAGCCGATATGTTCAGGGCGCAGGCCCTCGACGCCATTGCGGCGGCTCTGCCATTCGATGATGCGGTCGAAGTACTCGGCGCGCGGGTTAAAGTAGCCAAACATGGGATGCTGGGCGCGCTGAATGATGTGCTCCTGGACCGTGGGCACCGTGGCAAAATTCATGTCGGCCACCCACATGGGAATGCGGTCGAAGCCCTCGTCGGGTGCGTTCGGAGCCATACCGGGGATCTCGCCCCAGGAGTCAACGGCGATGGAGTCCATGCCGTGGCGGTCTATAAGCGAGCTAAAGTCGTATTTCATGCTGAGCTCCCGTGCAAAGTGATTGTTTTGGTAGGCGTTATTGTCCACCAGCACGGGCGATTTTGGCATGGGGTTTGGCGCTTAATTTGACGGGTGCGGACGAATGGCTGGTTAGTCTTGCGCGTCGTTGACGGCGACTACGGTTAGCTGGGTTTCATCGACCGTAAAAGATATGTCGAGTCCGGCGTAGGCCAAGTGGTAAACGCGGTTTGGCTCGTGCTTGCTGCCCGCGCGGCGTGGATCTTGGCGAAGGACCTCGACCAAGCCGGGGAGCTTTGCGGGAAGGACCATATCCTGCAGCGCTTGCGGGAACTCGACGTCGAGCTCTTGCCACGGCGCGTCTTCAATCCAGCCGCCGGTCGCATCCGGGTGACAGTCGGCAAACGGAATGTAGGGCTTGATATCGTAGATGGGCGTGCCGTCGCGCAGGTCGGCCCCCAGCACATGGATGATGGGACCATCGTCGGTAAGCTCCACGCGGTCGAGCTTGACGCAGGTAAGCCCAATGGGATTAGGGCGAAACGGGCTGCGCGTGGCAAAGACGCCCACACGCTCGGCTCCACCCAGGCGCGGCGGACGCACGGTCTTCGACCATTTTGCGTTGGTACCGGATCTGTCCTGCGTTTTGGCATCGGCGGCTATGTCCTTAGCCGTACCGCCGGGCGTTCCGTTTTCGAAGCGCCACAGCAGCCACAGGTGAGAGAAGGAGTCCAGACCCTCAACCGCTGCATTGGAGGCAAATTCCGGCTCAAAAACGATGCGTCCCTGCAGATGAGGCGCCAAAAAGCTGTTGCGCGGAATGCCGAACTTCTGCGGTAGGTCGGTATGTATGTGTGCAATAGGTTCCATGCCGGTCATTGTACGGCATGGAGGCGTGGGGCCTTGCGCGCAATTCTTCGCCGTGGACTCCTGTCGTGCAACCAACGGTTGCTTGGAAGGGCGCCTGCCGCCGCGTATGCTTAAGCCATCAACCAGCAGAAAGGAGCCGCTATGGCCTTTGCAGAAAAGCTCATCGCTGTCCGTCGCGCCCATCACCTTACCCAAGAGCAGCTCGCCGCCAAACTCTTTGTCACACGCCAAGCCGTCAGCCGTTGGGAGCGCGACGAGGTCACCCCGGGCATCGACATGATGAAGCTCATTGCCGCCGTAACCGGCGAGCCTCTGTCTCATCTGCTTGAAATGCCCGAGCACTATTGCCAGAGCTGCGGCATGATACTCACGCCCAACGACTGCGGCACCGATGCCACGGGCGCCACGACCGACCATTACTGCAAGTGGTGCTACGACCGCGGCAAGTACACCTACGACACCACCATGGAGGCGATGATCGAGGATTGTGCCCCGCGCCTGGCACAAAACACCGGCATGTCGCTCGACGAAGCCGTCTCGCTCATGGGCGCCGTCCTGCCGCAACTGGAGCGCTGGCGCACCGTGCAGGAAAACGAGGAGCGCTACGGCGCCGAAGCCCGGAAGCGCTACGGCGACGAGGCTATCGATGCAGCAAACGAAACGTTACTGGACATGGATCCACAGACATGGAACGACATGAAGGAACTTGAACGCGCTATTCTGGGCCAGCTCTCGATTGCCATGGGCGACGGCGAACCGGATGGAAGCGAGGCTCGCAAGCTTGTCGCGATGCATCGTCGTTGGATTGGTCTCAACTGGGGACGCGAACCCCAGAACGAAGCGTACCTGGGCCTCGCCCACGGCTATCTTGCCGACCGGCGCTTTATCGACTACTACGACAAGCCCTGCGGCACCGGAGCCACGGCGTTTCTGATCCAGGCCATCGAGTTGTCACTGGCCCGCGCATAGACCGCGGCGGCTTTGGGTATTTCAATCGAAACCTCAACCGATTGGAGACCTATGGCTACTGATCACGAGCTCGCGCTGTACGTTATGACCGGCTGCCCGTATTGCATAAAGGTCAAGCGCTTTCTGGCCGATAACGGCGTGACCATCCCTGAGTGCAACATCTCGACCGATTCCGATGCCGAACAGACACTTATCGCCGTCGGCGGAAAACGCCAGGTTCCCTGCCTGTTCATCGACGGCAAACCACTCTACGAATCGAGCGACATCATCGCATGGGTACAGGAGAACCTGCTCTAGTGCAACACAGCCATTGGGGACGTTCTTAAATGACTAGTCGTTAAAGAACGTCCCCAACGACCAACTAGCCGTGGAAGCGAGCTATGAGTGCAAGTGGCTGCTCGCGAAAGACGCGCTCGACGGCGGCGCGATATTCGTCGACCTTTTTAGTCTTGCGTACGAGCTTGTGAACGGTAGCGGGGTCGGCGAAAGCGCACTTGGCGTAGAACCACCACTCCTTCATACGAAAGACCGTGTTACCGCCAATCTCTTCTGCATAGGCCGCAAACAGCGTGTTGTGGAAGCGCTGCAGCTCAGCAGCCGTGGCAGCAGGGCCGCCCTTGACCATGCGAGCCAGAGCGGGGTTCGCGAGCAGGCCACGCCCCAACATCACATGGCGCGTGCCGGGATAGGCCTCCACCAGCGCATCCATATCCTCAAGATCAAAAATATCGCCGTTATAGGCAACCGGGAACGGCGCACGCTCCAGCGTCTCGCCATAAAACTCTTTGCGCGGCGAGCCCGCATAACGGTCCTTCTGCACGCGCGGATGCACGATCAGCTCTGCCAGCGGCATGCGGCAATATAGATCGAGTACGCGCTCGTATTCGTCGTCGCTCTCCAACCCCAACCTGGTCTTGACCGATACCGGCAGCGGAGAGCGCTCACACACGTCACTCAAGAACACCTCAAGTTCGTCGAGATTACGCAAGAAACCCGAGCCCTTGCCCTTGGCGACAACCGTCCCCGAGGGGCAACCCAAGTTGAGATTGACCTCGCGATAGCCCATGTCGGCGAGCACCTGTGCCGCCCACACAAACTCGTCCGCGTTCTTGGACATCAGCTGAGGCACCACGTTGAGCCCCTGGTTATTGGCAGGATCGATCTCCTTAAACGCCTTGCCGCCAAAGCGGTTTCCCACCCGCGGCGGCGGCAAAAACGGCGTGTAATAGCAATCGAGCGCACCGAAGCACTCCGCATGCACGCGACGGAACACATGCCCGGTAATTCCCTCCATAGGGGCCAACGATAGAATCATCAACATCTACTCTCAGATCAATACGGCAAAGGGGCCGTCCCTTTGCCACATGAATTATGCCTTGTGCTTCAGGCGATTCACAAGATAGAGGTGACTACTGGACGATGACCACCCTCCAACCGCACCCCATACAACGAAGGTGAATACTTTCCTGGGAAGTGAACGAGCATTAGACCTCGATTTACAGGCCACTCAATGTGACAACGGGACTGCCCCTTTGTCACATTATTCGGAGCGCAGGGCTTCGACGGGGTCCTTCTTGGATGCGCTGCGGGCAGGCAGCAGGCCGGCAACGACCGTCAGCAGCACCGAAATCGCGATGAGCACCAGCGCATCCCGCACGGGCAGGCTCATCAGATTGGGTACCTGTTTGGCAGCAAGCGCCCAGGTATTAACCGGAAAACTCACGAGTACCACGACGATAATGGCAAAGACGCCGGCGATGAGGCCTTCGATAAAGGTCTCGGCATTGAATACGTTGGCCACGTTACGCTTCGACGCGCCGATCGCACGCAGGATGCCAATCTCCTTTTTGCGTTCCAGCACGCTGATGTAGGTGATGATGCCGATCATGATGGAGCTCACCACCAGGCTGATACTCACGAATGCGATGAGCACCAAGCTGATGGTGTTCACGATGTCGGTCACCGAGCCCATGATGATACCCATGTAGTCGGTGTACGAGATCGCCTGCTCATCGTGGCCGGCGGCTTTGACCTGCTTGTTGTACGCATCGATGTGATCGAGTACGCGCTCCTTGGCCTCAAAGTCGCGCGGGAAAATCTTGACCGAGATGGGGTCGGCCTCGTCCGCATAGCCCAGTGTGGTCAGATTGTTATCGTAGGTGAGCTTCGACGCCTTGGCATAGCTCATCATGAGCGAGCTCAGGTCCTCGGCGTCCATGTTGAAGTGAATGGCATGAGCAAAGGCACTCGCATCCACGCGCATGGCGCTCGCCAGGCTAGCAAAACTCGACGACATCCGCGTCGCCATCTGGCCCATGAGCCCTTCCGCGCCCGCCTTGAGCTGAGCTGACACCGTCGCCGCAATCTGATCGCTGATCGACTTCATCACCTGATCCATAGCCTGCTGCAGATACGGAGCCAGCTGCTTTTGCACATAGTCGGTCATCGCCTGCTGCAAGCGCTCGGCCAGGGCATCGCCGCCGAGCGCTTTGAGTTGGGCCAGGATTTGCTGGGCTGCCGTATCACTCTCAAGATACGCCGAGAATGCGGCAGCGAGCTTTGATGCGTCCTTAAGATCTTCGGGCGACAGCGCCTTAAACTGATCAGACTGTAAAAAACCCTCAAACAGTTGGTTGGCAAGCGTTCCCACCTGCTGCATTTGCTCGGGCGTGAGCTCCAGACCGTCAAAGACGCCCGAGAAATCTGGGGCTGGCGCTTTGGCGATGATGTCGCTGAAATCGATATCCTTCCCTACGCCCGAAAGGTCAATGTCCAGCCCGGACAAGTCAAGGCCCGACAGGTCCATACCGCCGGCAACACCCGAGAGCGCGGAGGTATCGAACGAGAACGCGCTCTTAAGTGCCGCCTCGTCCACACTGAACATGCTGCCCAGATCCACGCCTTGCTTGGCCTCGCCCTGCAGTTCATCGAAAGACTTGCCCGTAAAGACATCCGTCTCGGGGTGGGCGAGTTGCTCCTGCACAATCTGCGAATCGGCGGCGCACTCCATAAGCTGGCGAGTCAGCGCATGCGTGTAGGCAATGCCCGGGGACAACGCACTCGCATTGGCTGTCTCGTTAGGTCGCACCACACCAACGATACGCACATCAATGCCATCGGCAACCTTGGTGGCCATAAAGTCGGCGTCGCCAGACATGTCAGTCCACATGCCGGTCTCTTCGTTTTTGCGATAGGCATCGGCCGGCGACAGCACCTTAAACGTCGTGGACAGCGCATCGTCGTAGGTAAAGTCGGCACCGGTCTCGGGCGTTTCGACCCCACCGTCAGCCGTCATAGCGCTGTTAACCAGGTCGTTGAGCTCATCGATATCCAGCGCACCGATGCTGTAGAGCGTATAGTCGCCCACCGTACCGCGGCTCGAAAGCACCATCACGGCTTCGTTAGCAGACGTAGGCCAATGCCCCGCCACGACGTCGTATTGGCTGTCGAGCAGGCTCTGGTCGTCAATCATCTCGTTAAAGACCGAGGTTCCCATGGATTCCATGCTCACCGTTGCCGCCGAGCTCGCGCCTCCGCTCATGGCCTCGGTCATGGCGTTGGGTACCAGCCGGACAGGCTTCTCATCGCCCTTGCCGACACGATAGACAACCGGCGATACACCGTAGCCGTACTGAATGGCGTTGACCTCTTTATCGATGCCGTCGCCACCGGCATCGAGCCATGCCTTAAAGCTCGTCATGTCGTTGGACTTAACGCTCGCAAACATATCCTTTACGGCCGTGACCACAGGAATCTTATCGGTTCCCTTAGCCTTGCCGCCGGTACCGTCGTCGGACGAATCCACGTTTTCAGGCGAGTCATCATCCGCAGCCCCCTGCCCGCCCATCATGGACGACAGGTCGTAATCCTGCTTGGAAATGGTGAGCGGGTAGCTCGAGAGCGTATCCTCCTCGACCTTTTTGATGTAGCCGTTTACGCCGTTGGACAGCGCCAGAATCGCCGCGATACCAATGATGCCAATCGAGCCCGCAAAGGCCGTCATGGCCGTACGGCCCTTCTTGGTCATGAGGTTTCGGGCAGAAAGCCCCAGCGCCGTCACAAAGCTCATCGAGGTTTTGCGCGTAGGCTTGGCCTCGCGGCGCGTGGCGTCAGCGACATCGAAAGGATCGGAATCGTCGGTGATCTTACCATCCGCCAGGTTGACGATGCGCGTGGCGTATTGGTACGCCAGCTCGGGATTGTGCGTGACCATGATGACCAGGCGGTCGCGTGCAACATCCTTGAGCAAGTCCATGACCTGCACGGACGTTGTAGAATCCAAGGCGCCGGTCGGCTCGTCTGCCAGCACAATCTCGGGATCGTTGATCAGGGCGCGGGCGATGGCCACGCGCTGCATCTGTCCACCCGAAAGCTGGCTCGGACGCTTGTTCACGTGCTCGCCCAGACCAACTGCCTCGAGTGCCTCGCGCGCACGCTGGCGGCGCTCGGCATGTCCCACGCCCGTGAGCGTAAGCGCCAGCTCCACGTTTTCCAAGATGGTCTGGTGCGGAATGAGGTTATAGCTCTGGAACACAAAGCCGATGCGGTTATTGCGGTAGGCATCCCAATCGCGATCGTGAAAGTCCTTGGTCGAGATGTCATCGATCAGCAGGTCGCCAGAATCGAAATGATCGAGCCCACCGATAACGTTGAGCATCGTGGTTTTACCCGAACCCGAGGGACCCAGAATGGCCACGAACTCGTTATCGCGAAAAGACAGGCTTACGTTGTCGAGCGCCACCTGCGTAAACGACTGCGTAACGTACCTTTTGCAAATACCTTTGAGCTCCAGCATGGACGGCAACCTCTCCCGCGCGGGCACTCTGCCCGCTCTCCTCCGCCGTTCGTATTCGACGCGCTTGTCCTACTCTATCCCCATTTTTTGCCGGCGCCAGTGAGGAATGTAACGAACCGCGCCAAAAAACGAACGGGGCAGTGCCAAAAAAGAGGTCCCGAGCGGGACCTCTATATGGTGGAGCTCATCTTGAAAGGTAGCGGACTACTTCGCACAGTGGCGCACGATCCTCGCCATGCTTTACGCGTTTTTTACTGCTCGCTATTCGCAATCGCCTGGTCGATAAGCTTGTCGAGTGCTGCGCGCTGCTCGGCGGAGCTGATGGCTCCCACGATTGGATCCCCTACGATGTTGCCATTCTGATCGATGACATACGTTGTCGGGAACGAGAACAAATTTGACGTGAACTTACCGGCCTCGCTATCCGACTTGAACCAGATGTTCTTATATGTCACGCCCTTCTTGCTCAGCACGTCCTTGGCATCTGCAATCTCGCCCTTGTTGCCATCGAGCGTAAAGGAATTGACGCCCACGACCTGGCCGCCCTTCTCGGCAAGCTCCTGATTCAGCTTCTCAAGATCGCCCAGCTCGCCCACGCACGGCTTGCAAGTGGTGAACCAGAAGTTCATGACGGTGACCTTGTTCTTAGAGAACAGCTCGTCGCTGTTCACGTCGTTGCCATCCAGGTCTTTGCCCGTAAAGCTGGGGAACTTCGTCGCCTCGCTCGAAGCATTGGCACCAGCCGTCATGCCAGCGGTCGAAGCGTCGACGCTCTCGCCTGCGCTCGGCGTGCTTCCACAGCCGGGGAACTCCTTCTCCAAGCTCTCGAGCTTGTCCTCGATCTCCTTGATCTGCTGTGCACCGGCCTTGAGCGTCTTAAGCTCATCCGCCGTGAACTCATCCTTAGCGCCGTCGATGGTCTTGAGCAGGAAATCGCCGTAATTGCTGCCATCCTCAATCATTGCCGAGTCTTTATTTGCCGCGTTGAATACCTTTTCCCACAGCGCGTTATCACTCGAAAAGATCTCGTTCTCCTTCTGCATAAGCTTCGCATACAGCTCGGCGGCCTCGTCGGCATTGGCCGGCTTCTGCGCAGTGAGTTCTGCGATCTTAGGATCGGAGCTCGCAGATTCGCTCGCATTGCCACCGGGCGCCGAACATGCCACAAGGCACAAGGCCAATACCGGCACCATAAACAGGGCCGCAATCTTAGAAAGCTTCATAGTCATTCCTCCGTTTTGTCGAAGCTTGTTTACTTTTTATCGGCAGTCAAGGGAAGCTTTTCCGCCGACACATCCAGGCCATAGCGATAGCTGATGGCATCGACGGGGCAGGCCCCAATGCACTTTCCGCACCGGATACATTCGGCATGATTGGGCGCGCGGACCACATCAACGTCCATCTGACAAACCCTTGAACACTTGCCGCACGAGATGCATTTGCACGCGTCGACCTGAATCCCCAACAAGGACACCTTATTCATGAGCGCATAGAATGCGCCGAGTGGACAAATCCATTTGCAGAAGGGGCGGCAGAACAAAACGCTCAGCACTACCACGGCAATGAGAACGGCAAGTTTCCAAGTAAAGAGATGTCCCAACGCAGATCGAATGCCGGTATTGGCAATGGCCAGCGGAATGGCGCCCTCGAGCACGCCCTGCGGACAGATGTACTTACAAAAGAACGGATCGCCCATCCCCACGTCGTTAACCACCAAGACGGGCAGCAGCACCACGGCAAACAGCAGCACGACGTACTTGATGTATGTGAGCGGCTTGAGCTTTTTCGTGGAGAACTTTTTGCCGGGAATCTTATGAAGCAGCTCCTGCAGCCAGCCAAACGGGCACAAAAACCCGCATACAAAGCGACCCAGCAGCACGCCGAGCAAAATGAGCGTACCGGTGACATAGTAAGAAAAGTTGAACTTGGATGAACCTACCACCGACTGGAACGACCCGATGGGGCACGCACCCGATGCCGCGGGGCACGAATAGCAATTAAGTCCAGGTACGCAGACTGTTTTTCCCGCGCCCTGATAGATGCTTCCTTTGGCAAAGTTTGGCAGGTGAATATTGGTGACCAGCGTCGCCGCCGCCTGAATGAATCCGCGAAATCGGGCCAAAACATGCGACGCAGTGTTTTCTCTTTTATCCAATTCCGATACACTCCAAGCACAGCCTAATCGCTTTGGCCAGCACGGCATCCGCCTCGCCACGCATAACACCAAAGCACACCATGGCAATTCCGACGATCAACAAAGCGACCTGTACCACGGGTTTTACCGCTTTGAACAACCCAACCACTCCTTTCGTTACGCGACCATTGGACCATATCGACTATAAAATCCGTGTTAAGCGCGATTTGGAATGTGCAAGGAGACTGTTATGCGTATTTTGATCGTCGAAGACGAGCGAGCACTGTGCGATGCAATCGCGCGCAGCTTGCGAAACTTGGCGTACAGCGTCGACTGCTGCCACGACGGACAGGAGGCGCTCGATCTGCTGAGCGTCGAAGTCTTTGACCTCGTGGTACTCGACCTCAACCTTCCCCGTATCGATGGCATGACCGTGCTCAGGGAACTTAGGAAAACCGATTGCGAGACTAAGGTACTGATTCTGTCCGCGCGTGGCGAAGTATCCGATAAAGTCGCCGGACTCGATGCCGGCGCCAACGATTACCTTACCAAGCCGTTTCATTTGGACGAACTTGCGGCAAGGATCCGCAGCCTTACTCTCAGGCGCTTCGCACAAAGCGACATAGTATTAGCCTGCGGAAAGCTCAGCTTTGACACCAAGGCGCGCATCGCTTCCGTGGACAGTGAGGCTCTATCTCTTACACGCAAGGAAACGGGAATCTTGGAATACCTGATGCTTAATCAGGGGCGACCGGTAAGCCAAGAGGAGCTTATCGAGCACGTTTGGGATAGCAGCGTGAACAGCTTTAGCAACGCAACCCGCGTTCACATCTCGTCACTCCGCAAAAAGCTACGCAGCGCTTTGGGATACGACCCGATTCGCAATCGGATTGGAGAGGGCTACGTTATGGAGGATAGCGAATGAAAAGGCTTTCGCTGCAATGGCGCATAACGATTATGACGGCACTGCTGACGTGTGCGGCATGCGTGCTGACGAACTGTCTGGTCGGCTATACGGGCATGCGCTACATGGATGCTATCGGCAGCGACATCTCGGCCCTTAGCGCAGCCGGCGTAGATGCACCTCAGGCGTTTGACCCAACGAAAGCGACCCCCGATGACAAGGTCACGATCGTCGTAAACGACGCACAGGAGTCTTTTGGCACGACAACCTGGTGCATCACGGCCGGAGTCACACTCCTTGGCGGCGTGCTGGCATACTTTGTGAGCGGCCGTGCACTCAAACCGCTACGGGCTTTTGCAGCCCAGGTCGAGCGTGTGCAGCCTGACAACCTAAGCGAAATCAGACTCAGCGAAGATGTGCCCACCGAGTTACAACGATGCAGCGCCTCTTTCAACGACATGATCGCCCGTCTTGGCGAAGGGTTCTCTGCACAGCGTCAGTTTACCGGCAACGCCGCACACGAGCTGCGCACCCCGCTCGCACTTATGCAAGCACAGATTGAACTATTCATCTCCGAGCACTCCGGTTTGCAACCCGAAACAGCCGAGCTGCTCGGCCTGCTACAAGAACAAACCGAGCGCATGTCGCGGATGACCAAGGTATTGCTCGAGATGAGTGAGCTCCACAGCGTTCCTTGCGAGGACGATGTTGAACTTGGTCCCTTGTCCGAAGAGGTCCTCACCGACCTTGCGCCACTTGCCGAAAATAAGGGCATAGCCCTCAATTGTGCTGGAGACGCTTTAGTAATCGGGAACGATGCGCTCCTCTATCGGCTGGTGTTTAACCTGGCCGAAAACGCCATCCGTTACAGCCACCCCGGCTCGACTGTCAACGTCTCCATCTGCGACAACGACAGCCACGTGTTCCTGCGAGTCGAGGACCAGGGCCCGGGAATACCCAAGCAGTACCGTGAGAGCATCTTCCAACCGTTCTTTCGCCTGGATAAATCCCGCAGCAGGGCATACGGCGGCGCAGGACTCGGACTAGCGCTCGTTTGGGAGATTGCAGCTCTTCACGGTGGCACAGTAGAGGTCGAAACAAGTTCCGAAAACGGGACCACCATGCTCGTAAGCCTTCCAAAACGATCCGCAGCGTTAACCGAACAGTAAAACGAAAGGGGTCCCGAGCAACAGGAGTACAATTGCTGCTATTGTTGCCAGCTGTTGGGAGATGGAAGATGGACTGCGATGGCTACCCATGCGTTCCCATGCCGTTGATGTGCACCGCCTTTGTGCCGGGGCAGATTGACGCTGCGGTTGCAGGCATTTCCGACCCCAATTCGCGCGCCATTGCCACGGCAGAAGCGCTGTACTTTCGCGGACAGGCCGCCCTCGCTGCCAAGACGGCGCGCCCCTATCTTGACGCCACCGATCCCGCGCTGCGCTATTCCGCATGCTTTATCTGCGGATACGCCAGCCTGTCGCTCAACCGTATCGCCGACGCCCGCCGTTGTCTTGCTGGCATTCTCGATACGCCGGCTGACGAGGAGTCGCCCGCCGTCCACGCCACACATATCCTGTTCGCCTCGGCCGCGAGCGTCCTGCTGCACTTGCCTTCCCCGTATTCCGCCGAAGAGTTTTATCCGCTTGCGGCGCATCTGCCCGAAGGCCTGCGCCTGTTCGCCAGCTACGTGATGGCGCATGCCCTGTACCTGCGCGGCGAATATGGCCGCAGTCTGGGCATGGCGGAAAACGCCCTGATCATGAAACAGGGGAGCTATCCGATCTCGGAACTGTTCCTTCACCTGGCAGCTTCCATGGCATGCATGAGCCTCAAGGACATCGACGCCGCAAAAACGCACTTCGGAACCGCTTGGAACATTGCGCGTCCCGACGGCCTTATCGAGCTCATTGGCGAGCATCACGGCCTTTTACAGGGGCTCATCGAGGCGTGCCTAAAAACGCAATACCCTGACGACTTCGCGCGCATCATCGAGATCACGTACCGATTCAGCTACGGCTGGCGGCGCATCCACAACCCCGATTCGGGCGAGGACGTGGCTGACGACCTGACGACCACAGAGTTCACCATGGCCATGCTCGCCTGCCGCGGATGGACCAACGCCGAAATCGCTCGTCATATGGGAGTATCGCCGGGCACTGTCAAAAACCGCCTATCCAGTGTGTATGCAAAGCTTGGCATCGGCACGCGCACCGAACTGGTCGCTCATATGCTGCGTTAGCGGCCAGACTGCCTAGCGCGGCACGTGCGCCCCGGAGCCCCGGCGCTTCACTCGCTCAAATTGGACATTTTGGCCCTCGGACGGCACTACCGTGACAGGATGCCTTCTCGCAAAATTGGATTATTTCCACCGATACCTGCGGGATGGGAGCCAAAGATGCTTGATCGCCGTTCGTTACTTGTTGCCGGAGCGTCCTCGCTGGCGAGCATTATGTTGCCGCGCGTGCCGGGAAGCGCAAACGCCTTCATATTGCCGTTCGCGCCCACCGAAGCCTATGCCGACGAAAAAGACCCTTTCAGGGTGCTCGTTCTCTCGCGCACCATGTTTGGTGTGGTCGTGGTCGACGTCGCCAACAAGAATACGCCCATCACGGGTGCCCAGGTCACGCTCACATCGCGCTATGCCGCAGGCAAGCAGCTCACCGCCACTACCGATGAAGAAGGCACGGCCATCTTTGAGATCGCCCCTCTTTCGGAAGGCTACGTGGACGAGGCAACGCTTCTCGACGCGTACGACTTTAACGGCGGCATCTCCATTAGCATGGCGGGCTACCGCGATGTCGAGATTCCCCTCGCGCGTGTCCAAGGCGGCACCGCCATTACCGCACCCACACGTCCGCTCTCCGATGGCGAGCCGTACTTTCGCCAGCTCACATTCGACGAATGGGACATCCAGTACGCCGACGCCACGTTTATGGCAATGCCAGCGGACGAAGCAGCAAACGATCAGCCCGACACGCACGCTTTTACCGTGCAGGCCCATCTGCCGCAAGGCGGGCAGGCAACGCTGTACATCAACAAGGTAATACCTGCCGCGGGCAACTCACCCGAAACCGTCACGCAGATTGGCCAAGTCAAGGCCAGCGCATCGGGCGCGGATAATCTGGCAACGTTCACACTCGAAGACAAGTTCCTCGATGCGGCATCGGGCCTTCTGGAAGAAGGGTGCAAGCTGCGCTTTGTCCTCGACTATCAGGGCAAAACCTACACGCTCTCCTCCCCCATGGCCGTTGTCACCGCGCCGGCCGCAAAGGCGGAATCAGGCTCGACCACTATCGTCCCCACTACCATGGACCAAGAGATCACTCCGTTTGATTTTCCGGCGGCGTTTCCCGGCATCGGCGGCAATAAGTTCACGTGCTGGATGCCCTCGTTCCCCATTTTGTTCGATTTCTCGTTTGCCGGGTACGTACTGTTTGGCGGAGGATACAAACCAGCCAGCTATATGAACGATTCGGGCAATCCGGATCCGGAGTACTGGAAGAAGTCACCGCGTGAGTCGGGCGCCAAACAGGCAAACCGCTACCTCGACGAGATGGAGGGGAAGTGGAATCAGTACAAGAGGATGAGTGCCGGTTCGGGCACCGATCCAAGAAACACCAAGCTCCTTCGCCACCATTGCACGCCGCTGTTCACGATGGATATCGCCACACAGCTGTACGGCTCGCTCGCCTACGATTGGGTGGGCAAAACCTGGGGTAACAACAACGACCCCGCATACGGCAATATTAAGGCCCTCTTCCAGATAAGAACCGACCTCAATTGGACCGAGCAATTTACCCTAGGACCGGTGCCATTTTTCCTAAACGTCAACCCCTGGGTGCTGGCAAAACTGGCGCTCGCCGTGGGTGCCCACACGCACGGCAGCGGCGCCGCGTTTTTTAAAAACATTTCGCTCGACTATTCAAACACGTCGGGCTCGTTCACCATCCAGATCGGGCTTGCCGTCACCTTTGGCGCCGGCGTTGCAGGCGTCGCTTCGTCTGCCGTGCGCGGCGCCGCATCCCTCACGCTGTTCATTGGGTACGAGAAGGCAGATGGACACCAGCTTCCGCGACTGCGCGTAGGTGCAGACGTCGATGTCGATGTGATACTCCAGTTCGTAATGTTCAAGTGGACCACCAAGGCTTGGTCGGGGTCGTGGCCCACACTCCTCGATTCGTGGAATATGTCGGTGAACAATGGCAACCAGTATGTGCCCCAGCGCTCTGAGCTCGCATTGGGTGGAGATACGCCTTATACGCTGGATGCCTGCTTCGGCTCGGCCGGCAACATCGAGGCGGGCGGCGTGCCGCAATTTATCGCATCGGCCACCATCGTCACCAACGCCGAGTTGCTCGCACGCGCCGAGGTTAAGGCCACTGCCGTAAACGTCGCGCCTGTCGTGCGCGATTGGGATCAAGCGGTCACGCGCATTGAGCTCGAGGCGGATGCAGAAAGCGACGACACGGGACAGATCGAGCACTTCGTCCATGCACTGATAGAGAACGACGAAAACGCCGCGCCGATGTATGAGTACACCTACATCGGTCAGGCAACGAACACCGTTGCCGACCCGAACGCCGATTCTGCCGGCGTGTCGGAGGACGAGCGTGGCGGCATCAAGCCCTCGAGCGACAACGTGCTGTTTGCTGGCGTGCTCAGCGAAGCCCACATGAAGCTGGCAATGATTGCCGGCGTAGAATGCCTGTTCCGTATCGCCTCGGTGCGCTACGGCGACAATGGTCGCTCGCGCCTGGTGGTACACACAAAGGCAAACGGGACGTGGTCCGCTCCCACGCCTGTGGACTTTCCCCTTGGGTTTGGCGAGGGCGACGTGGAGCGCGACGGCATATACGATTACGACTTCGACGTAGTGGAATATACGGACGGAAGAGGAAACCAGGACGCCTACGTGCTGCTGGTCTCGGGCGAGCGCCCCGCCGGCGACAACACCCTTTTCGATACGGCGAGCACATCCGGCATACTGTCCGTTGTGCGCCTGCGCATAAGCAACGACGGAGTTCGCGTGATATCGCACACGTCGTGGCGCAGCATCTCGCGCGGCCGCCTTCAGGAGGATGGCTACCATTGCCTGCAGTGCCCACGCATCACGGTGGGCAAGACACTTGTCGACGGGCGCCTGTCGGGCGCCTACCTCCACCGCCGCGGAACCACCGCAGAAAAGACGCTCGGCAGCGAGGCCGAGGTTGCGCTGGAGTGCTTTACCCTGTGGTCGGACGTTTCGGGCGACAGTCTCACGTTCCGTCAGGTCCTCCGCTTTCCGCAGGCACCGTCGAGCATCGAGCTCGGCGCGCCCGAGAATATCAACGGCAAAATGGTGGTGCCCGTTGCATACGAGACCGCAGGCGGTTGTGGCTGTGCATCGTACGCCGTGATCGGCCAGTCCATTGCGGGCTGGGGCGTTATGTCGCCAGATGCCACAGTACCCCACGCGGTGCCGTGGCCGCAGCACACGGGCTTTTTGGCTACCGTCAACGAGCAACTGCAGCATATTACTTGGACGCGAGGCGCATCGGCATTTGCAACGCAGCCCGTGGGTGCCGCAGGCTGTGGCCCGGCATCGTTTAGCGTAAGCAACAACGGCAGGTGCGTGCTCTATGTAGAGAACACCGATGGCAAGGTGGGGCAAACCTACGACGAAGAAGGCAACCCGGTAGCAGTGATGGGCAAGCACTTCCGCATCTTCGCCAGCACCTTGGCAGGCGATCTGTTTACGGAGCCGTTCGTGATGTGCGAGCTGGACCATCCCATCGATCAGATAACGACATTTTTGACGTCGGGAGGCATGCTCTCCGCGCTCGCCACGCACATTGTGAGCGCGGAGAAGAGCGAGGCGGAGCTGCACGGCATCGAAGTACCCTTGGTGGCGTGTGCCACTCCGACGGGCGCGGTCGCTACCTCGGGCGCGGTGGTGCCCGGGTCAGCAGGCGAATCCTTCATGGTCACGGTGCGAAACGACGGCAACACCTTACTGACCGCCGGCACGATCGATCTGTACCGAGAGGGTTCCAGCCAGCCGTTCTCCAGCGCATCCATCGGATTCGGAGTGAACGCACGCATGGCTTCGATCTACGATCCAGAGCTTGCCGAGGACGCTTCGGTCAACGACATGGCACACGTGAAGTACGCGCTCGAAACGCTGGGCACACCTTTTGCAACGCACCCGCTGGTAGCCGACAGTGGCAACGCCGTGCTGGCACCGGGTTGCACGGCACAGTTCCGCATGAGCTTCGCTATCCCCGAGAGTTGGAGCGACGAAGTGGGCAAACGCGTAACGCTGTATGCGAAGGCGCGTAATCTGGTGGCGCTCGATCCCGTAACGCTCGAGGAAATTCGACCGGGCGCAAACTCGGCGCTGGGTGCCGTACTGCACGAGCTTCATGTGCCCGACGCGGCATGCGAACGCTCAGAAGTTCAGGTCGGCGTATGCGACAGCGCGGATACGACAGAACTTCACGACGCCCCGATGACAGCAGACGACGATGGCGGCTCGAGTGGCGGCGGTTCCGGCACGGGAGGCAGCTCCGGCAGTGGCAAGGACCACGGCAATAACAAGCGCTCCGGAAAAGCGGGCGCGCTTGCGGGCACGGGCGATGCCAACGCTCCCCTCACGGCAGCCGCTGCAGCACTCGCCGCGGCAGGCGCCGGCCTCGTCGCCTACAGTGCCCGCCGCACGGCGCTCGAGATCGACACCGCCAATGAGGCCAATTCGGATAGGCCTCGCTAGCTCCTAGTTACTTTTGTGAGAGACGCCGACTCGGCTCATCGAACATCAAATGGGCTGGTTCTGGATACCCAGAGCCAGCCCATTACGCATTAGATGTCGTCAGTGGAGTCGAGTTCTGCCTCGAGCTTGGCACGGCGTCTTTTCGCCGTGAAAAACGTTGCGCACAGGCCAGCAAACGTGGCCGCGAAAATCGTCGCACCGCAGAACACGCCCGTGGCCAGGTTCGCCAACCAAAAGACGCTTTCGAGCGGTACGATCTGCGCCTCAGCGATACAGCGCATTGCGGCAATAACAAGCGCGAAACCGGCGCCGCTAAGACCGCTGAGAAGTAGGAAATATCCAACAGGAAGATGCTCAGTTTGCCCAAAACGATTGGTATCGACATAGCCCTTCCGCGTTTGCAGTCCTGCGCAAATCAACATCACGAGAACGAGCCACAAATACATGGCTGCCTCGAACGGCGTTGCAAAGCCATGCGGCATTTCACTGGCGTCGCTGTGAACCCACGCAACCTGTCGAGCTATAAACTGGTAGAAAAATATCATCAACATGCCAAATGAAAGCAGCACGAAACCAATCTTGTAGATTTTCGCGCTCTCGGCCTCCAGGCGCTCATCCTTTGGGCCGGCATATTCACGCCACTTTTGCACGAGTTTTAAATCTTCAAATTTCATAGCGAACTCCTAAAGAGCGTCAGGGTCGACGTCGCTCTCGTCTTCCCAAAACAAGTCGTTCAACGTAACGCGTAGCGCTTTACAGATTGCCACGCACAAATTGAGCGTGGGGTTGTAGCCGCCCGCCTCGATCAGGCCGATGGTCTGGCGCGTAACGCCCACGACCTCGGCCAAGTCAGCTTGCGAAAGGCCAGCCGCCGCGCGCGCTGCCTTCATGCGGAGGTTTTTTTTGCCCGGCACGGAGTTCCTTTCGTAGTAATGGACAGATATCCGTTGCAACATGACAGAAATATATTGCATCTACCAGGCAGTGTCAACTATATCTGTCATTATGAAAACCATGTCCGACATCGCCATGCAGACATAGCAATTTCGATCCACTATTCAAATTTACTCGGGCAGAACCGACTCGGTTTTGTCCGAGTAAACTCGAGCATAAACTGATCCATGCGATACAATTAACTCGGACAAAACCGAGTCGGAAGGAACCGAGTAAGTGGAATTTATTGGCAGGGAGCGTGAGCTCGCCCGTATTAAGAAAACGCTCAAAGCACCCGAGCAGCGCAATGTTCTCATTTACGGCAGGCGTCGCGTCGGAAAAAGTGAGCTCATCAAGCAGGCGCTAACCGATTTGTCGGACGTCGCAACGGTCTATTACGAGTGCCGCCAAACCTCCGAGGCAGACAACCTCGAGAGTCTGTCCGTCCTTGTTGCTGAAGCGCTGAGCTTTCCTCCGCTCGCCTTCACAGGCATCCGCGAGCTCATCGAATTTCTGTTTGCCCAAGCTAAAGACAAGAACATTACCCTCGTTCTCGACGAATACCCCTACTTGAGAGATGCGGTTAAAGGCCTAGACAGCATTCTTCAGACCTCAATCGACGCCCACAGGGAAGACTCACGTTTAAACATTGTCCTGTGCGGCTCCTACGTTGAGATTATGAAATCCCTCATCGAGCATGAAAGCCCCCTCTACGGGCGAATTGATCTCGCGCTTGAGCTTAAGCCCATGGATTACTTTGACGCTGCGAAGTTCTATCCCGCGTTCTCGCCCGAGGACAAGGTGCGGCTCTATAGCGTTTTTGGCGGTATCCCCTTTTACAATCGCCTCATCGATCAATCCCAAAGCGTACGCGACAACATCATCGAGCTCGTCACGGAACCTGGCGCCCGCTTAGAAAGCGAGGTGCCGTCCTATCTCAACGCCGAGATCTCGAAGATGACCAACGCCAACGAAGTTTTCGGGGCTCTCGCACAAGGCTACTCCCGTTGGGGGGACGTGCTGGCACAGTCGCACGTCTCGAGCGGTCCGGCCATGGCAGACGTGCTCGACAAGCTCATGTCACTCGAAATCGTCCAAAAGCGTGCACCCATCAACGACCCTACGAACAAGCGCAAGTCTGGCTACTTTGTAGTGGATCCGCTTTCGCTCTTTTACTATCGCTATGTTTTCCGCAATGCCTCAGCGCGTCAGCTGCTCGACTCGGAAGTCTTCTATGATCGTCACGTCTTCCAAGACTTCGAGGAAAACTACGTTCCTCATATGTTCGAGGAGATCTGCCGTCAATACCTCGTGCGGCAGAACAGGACCGGCAAGATCGAACCGGCTTTCGACGCCATAGGCAAGTACTGGTACGACGACCCCGCAAACAAAACGAGCGGCGAATTCGATGTGGTAACGCAAGACCCCGAGGGCTACGCATTCTACGAAGCAAAGTTCCGCAAATCCCCCATCACGCAAAAAATGGTCGACGAGGAAATCGCCCAAGTCGAGGCAACGGGACTCAAGTGCCATCGCTATGGATTCTTCTCCCGTTCGGGCTTCGAAGCTGGCGAAAGCGATCGAACCGTCTTCATCGACCTGCCGCAGATGTTTGGATAGGACAGGACAGGTCCCTCCCGCATTCCAAGCATTCATTATCTAATCGAACGATTGTTCGATGGATTTCGTGTTGGTTGGAATCGCCTATGGGCTGGGCTATGCTACCTTGACTATCTATATGACTTAAACGCAGCAAAGGAGCACCGAGAGAGCGAGTATGGCAAAAAACACCGCAAACTATGGTAACGACAGTATCCGCCAGCTCAAGGACGAGGAGCGCGTACGCCTGCGCCCCGCCGTCATCTTTGGCTCGGACGGACTCGACGGCTGCGCGCATGCCGCCTTCGAGATCCTGTCCAACGCCGTTGACGAGGCGCGCCAGGGCTACGGCAAGCTCATCACCCTTACCGCCTTTCGCGATGGTTCCATTCAGGTAGAGGACAACGGCCGCGGCTGCCCGCTCGACTGGAACCCCTCCGAGAAGCGCTTTAACTGGGAACTCGTCTTTTGCGAGCTCTACGCCGGCGGCAAATACAACAATAACCAGGGCGGCGACTACGACTTCTCGCTCGGCACCAACGGCCTGGGCTCCTGCGCGACCCAGTACGCCTCCGAATACATGGACGTCACGGTTTGGCGCGACGGCAACAAGTACTCCCTGCACTTTAAGAAGGGCAAGGTTGTCGGTGCCAAAAAGAAGGCACTCGAGATTGAGCCCAGCGACGAGGACCGTACCGGCACCACCATCAAATGGCGCCCCGATCTTGAGGTCTTTACCTCCATCAGCATCCCCCACGATTGGTATCGCGAGACCATGCGCCGCCAAGCCGTGGTCAACGCCAACGTGACCTTCCGCCTGCGTATTGAGGGCGACGACGGCGAGTTTACCGAAGAGGATTTTTGCTATCCAAAGGGCATCGAGGACTACGTGCTCGAGAAGGTCGGTACCGACTACCTCACCGAGCCCTTCTTTATCGAGGCCGATCGTCGCGGTCGCGATCGCGAGGACCTGCCCGATTACAACGTAAAAATTACCGCGTGCATGTGCTTCTCGCGCACTTTCATGATGCAGGAGTACTACCACAACTCATCGTGGCTCGAGAACGGCGGTTCACCCGAAAAGGCCGCCCGTAGTGCTCTGACCAGCGCCATCGATGCCTACATTAAGCAACAGGGCAAGTACAACAAAAACGAGAGTGGCATCAAATGGCAGGACGTCCAGGACTGCCTGGTGCTGGTGACCAACTGCTTCTCCACCCAAACGTCCTACGAAAACCAGACCAAGAAGGCCATCAACAACCGCTTTATCCAGCAGGCTATGACGGCCTTCTTTAAGGAACGCCTCTCGACCTACCTGATCGAGAACAAAGACGCCGCCAACAAGATCATGGAGCAGGTGCTCATCAACAAGCGCTCGCGCGAGAACGCCGAGAAGACGCGTCAGAGCATCAAGACCAACCTGCAGCAGAAGACCGACATGGCCAACCGCGTGCAGAAGTTCATCGACTGCCGCTCCAAGGACAAGAACCGTCGCGAGATCTACATCGTAGAGGGCGACTCGGCAGCAGGCGCCATTCGCACCTCGCGCGATGCCGAGTTCCAGGGCGTTATGCCCGTCCGCGGTAAGATCCTCAACTGCCTGAAAGAGGACTACCCGCGCATCTTTAAGTCCGACATCATCATGGACCTTATGCGCGTGCTGGGCTGCGGTGTGGAGATCAAGGACAAGCGCATCAAAAACCTTGGTGCCTTTGACCTGGACAACCTCAACTGGAACAAGGTCATCATCTGTACGGACGCCGACGTCGACGGTTACCACATCCGCACGCTTGTGCTCACCATGCTCTATCGCCTGGTGCCCACGCTCATCGACGAGGGTTACGTGTATATCGCCGAGTCGCCGCTCTACGAGATCAATTGCAAAGAAAAGACCTACTTTGCCTACACCGAGCTCGAAAAGAACGGCATCCTTAAGGAGATCGGCGACCAGAAGTGCTCCATCAACCGCTCCAAGGGTCTTGGTGAGAACGATCCGGACATGATGTGGCTCACCACCATGAACCCCGAGACGCGTCGTCTGATCAAGGTGGAGCCCGAGGACGTCACCAAGATGGAAACCATGTTCAACCTGTTGCTGGGCAACGACGAGGCGGGCCGCAAGCGCCATATCTCGGAGCACGGCAAGGAATACCTGGACCAGTTGGACCTGCAGTAGCAGCAAATCGATAACGACGGCCCTTAAGAAGTTCAAGAGGATATCGTGGCAAAGAAGAAGACGAAGAACCAGCCGAAGAAAAAGCAGGTCAACGCCGAGAACGTCATCGGCCTGCACTCCGAAGTCACCGACCAGCCGATCACGCAGACGCTCGAGGTCAACTACATGCCCTACGCCATGAGTGTCAACGTCTCGCGTGCGTTCCCCGAGATCGACGGCTTTAAGCCCTCGCACCGCAAGCTGCTCTACACCATGTACAAGATGGGCCTGCTCAAGGGCGAGCGCCAGAAGAGCGCCAACATCGTGGGCCAGACCATGAAGCTCAACCCGCACGGCGATGCCGCGATCTACGAAACGATGGTACGTCTGGCCACCGGCAATGAGGCACTGCTCGCCCCCTTCGTTGAGTCGAAGGGCAACTTTGGCAAGTACTATTCGGGCGACCTGAGCTACGCCGCCTCGCGTTATACCGAGGCCAAGCTCTCCCCCATCAGCGCCGAGATCTTCAAGGACATCGACAAGGACCCGGTCGACTTCGTTGACAGCTACGACGGCGCCATGAAGGAGCCGCGCCTGCTGCCCACCACGTTCCCCAATATCCTCGTCTCGGCCAACAAGGGCATCGGCGTCGCCATGGCGTCCGACATCTGCGGTTTCAACCTCAACGAGGTCTGCACCGCCACCATGCATTACCTGCAGGATCCCGACTGCGACCTGCTCGAGTATATGCCCATGCCCGACTTCTCGACCGGCGGCGAGATCATCTACCGCCGCGAGGAGATGGAGAAGATCATCGAGACCGGTCTTGGCAGCTTCCAGATCCGTTCCCGCTGGCGCTGGATTCCCGAAGAGCGCATCATCGAGGTCTACGAGATCCCCTACACCACCAAGACCGATGTCATCATCGAGCGCATCGTCAAGCTCTCCAAGGAGGGCAAGGTCAAGGAGATTGCCGACATCCGCGACGAGACCGATCTTTCGGGCCTGCGCATCGCCATCGACCTTAAGCGCGGCGTCGACCCCGACAAGCTCATGGCCAAGCTCTATCGCTCGACCACGCTGCAGGATTCGTTCTCGTGCAACTTCAACGTGCTCGTCGACGGCTATCCCCGTGTTATGGGCGTGCGCCAGATTCTGCACGAGTGGGTCAAATGGCGTATTGAGTCCACGCGTCGCCGCATTAACTTTGACCTGGGCAAAAAGTCCGAGCGCCTGCACCTGCTGCACGGCCTCGAGGCAATCTTGCTCGACATCGACAAGGCCATCGCCATCATCCGTGGCACCAAGCTTGAAGCCGAGGTCGTGCCCAACCTTATGAAGGGTTTCGACATCGACGAGACCCAGGCCGAGTTTGTTGCCGAGCTCAAGCTCCGCAACATTAACGAAGAGTACATCCTCAACCGCACCAAGGACATCGCCAAGCTTGAGAGCGAGATTGCCGAGCTTGAGGAGATCCTCTCCAGCGAGGAGAACATCAAGAAGGTCATCAGCGACGAGCTGGCCGCGGTCAACAAGAAATATGTGATGCCGCGTCGCACGGGCAGGATCGAGCCCCATGAGGTTATCGAGGTAAGCTTGGAGCCCGAGGTCGAGGAGTACCCGGTGACCATCATGCTCTCGCGCGATGGCTACCTTAAGAAGATGACGGACCGCGTGCTCAAGAAGGCGACCACGCTCAAGTACAAGGACGGCGACAAACCCTTTATCGAGTTCCCGTCCTCCAACACCCACGAGCTGCTGGTCTTTACCAACAAGAGCCAGGTGTACAAATGCAAGGTTGCGGCGTTTGAGGACACCAAGTCGGCCCAGCTGGGCTCGTACCTGCCGACCGATCTTGAGATGGAACCCGACGAGAGCGTCATCTGGGTCATCGACCCCGAGGACTATAAGGCCGACGTGCTGTTTGTCTTTGAGAACGGCCGCGTGGTGCGTGTCGCACTTTCTGGATACGTCACCAAGACCAACCGCAAGCGCCTCAAGAACGCTATCTACGGCGGCAGCAAGCTGCTGTATGCCCAGGTGCTCAAGGAAGACCGCGACATCGCACTGGTCTCGAGCGACTATCGTTTGATGAACTTCAACACGTCGTTGCTCAAGACCAAGACGACTACCAACACGCAGGGCGTCCAGGCCTTTACCGCCAAGAAGGGCCGCTCGGTCACCACCGTCGGCACAACCGAAGAGATCCTTGGCGCCGGCGTCTCGGCCGAGAAGTTCACCGCGCAGAGCCTCCCCTCAGCCGGTGCCCTCATGAAAGAAAACGACATGCCGAGTTTGTTTGATTAGGACGACGGCAGAACCGCCATGGTTTTACAAAGCAGCGGGGCCCGGAGCGCAGCAATATCGCGCCCCGGGCCCCGCTCGTTGCGGAGGTCATCCTCGGAAATGTCGACGATACGGGGGCTTCCCGCACCGTCCTAAGCCGTTAGCAAAACTCGCAAAAGTTAGCAAAAGTTGCAAAAATTAGCAAAACTTGCAAAGGAGCCACCATGGAGTACAGCAAATGGCTCCGCCATGCCAGGCATGCTCGAAGATATTATCGAGCGAACCAAAGAAGCGGCAGATAGCTACCTTTCACAGCCTCACGCGCGCATGAACGGCGTTCAAATTGGTCCAGTGGGCATCGATTGGACATATGTTCAAGAAGCCCAGGGCAACTGGCGCACGTGCATGAATGGCATCTTCAGGCAACTCGAGAAGCATGGCATCGGGCTTCTCTCGAAACGACCTATCGAGAGCTTTCCGATAAAGACATTGAGTTTTTGCTCGCGATGCTGCCCGATTCTGGCCCCAGCAGGATCTCGGAGATAGCCAAACGCATGGGCGTCGCCAGCAACTACGCAAGCCAATACAAACGCCGCCTCCTCGAGGACGGCGTTATCGGGGAACGTGGGCGTGGCCTCGTCGGCTTCGACATCCCCGCGTTCAGAGAATTCTTGAACGAGAAGGCGTTTTAGCACACCGGAATTGTCCGCGGGAGCATCGTTGCATGGCAATCAGCATTCCTCCTGGTAAGGGCAGCAAGCATTTCCGCTAGTGCTGATTGCCATGCGCCCCTCTTGTCCTTAGGCGAGCTTGCGGGCGAGCTCTCGCACCCCTTCCAACTTGGGCGACGATGCCATGCTGTCGCGCTCGGTCATGCCGCTGATGGTGACAATGCCCTGGTCCTCCCACTTGCAGTACGCGCATGTGGCCCTGTACATAGCAATCGCCGCATCATAGACGCCCTCGCTGTGGCTATCGAGCAAAAGGGCCGTCTTGGTGAACGGGAAGCCTGTAGCACCGAAGGCGTACAGGCGGTCGATGGCGGCCTTCTCCTGCGCAGTGATATCAAACCAGTAGATAGGCGAAGCGAAGACAACCATATCGGCGCCTTTCAGCGACTCGATCACGTCGACCATGTCATCCTTCTGCACGCAAGTGCCCTCGTGGGCGAAGCAATACTGACACCCCAGGCAACCACCGATTTTCTTGCTGGCAACACGGACGACCTCGACCGTATTGCCGCCCTCACGCGCGGTCTCGGCAAACGCCTCGACCATGGTGTCGGTATTGGCGCCCCTGCGCGGGCTACCACTCAATACAACGATATTCATAGAAATCTCCCTCCCTCATGCCGCAGGCGCGCGGCACACATTTTGTTGTAACCAAAACGGATGGAGCTATTCAGTCGTCTGCAGGCCACATCTCTTGTTCGTGTTCTCTAGACAAGGCGCAAACGGTGCTGCACCCCCCTGTCGCGCTATATCCCTACGCAGTGTTCAGAACCCCTGCTCACCGAGCAGCACCGCGCGAGGTCCAGCACGAGTACGCCTTCCCGGGTACAGGTCTCATGCCCTATGCGGGAGATGAGGACCTTCGGGAACACGTCCCCGATGGGCAGAAGCGACGCGAGCTCCCCCTCAAGCATCAAGTTGATGCTCATATCGCCTCTCACATACGCTCTCCTTCCCGGTTTCGAAACTCGAATTGATTTAAAGTTTCGAAACCGGGAAGGCAATATACAAAAGGATGTGTCGAGGAACGAATCCCAGCCACGTCATGTCGGCAGCGATGAAGGGCGCATCCGCGCGTGCTACAATGCGGGCATCAGAGATGAAAACACAGTCCCCGTCGGGTAGTCGTGGGCGTGCGGGAGTCCGCATCAGTAACCTGCCTCCTTGGTTGTCCCTTCTCTGCATGGTCATCTACATAAAGGAGGAACCAGCCACGCAGATCAGTGTGTCGTCCACCCTGACCGTATATCACGACGGTCAATTCTGGGTCGGGCTGGCGGAGCACGTCGAGGGCGGAAAGTACGGCGTCGCCCGCATCGTCTTCGGCGCGGAGCCGTCCGATGAGGAGATCCTGCGATTCGTTACAAGCGAATGGGAGAAGCTCTCGTTCTTCGGCGACAAGGCCATTGAAACAAACAAGCCCGCGAAGAACCCCAAGCGGCGCGCCCGTGAGGCGGCGAAAGCCCTTAAGCGGCCCGCGATGAGCACCAAGGCGCAGCAGGCGCTCGCAGCACAGAGAGAAGCGATGAAACAGGAGTCAGCTCATGCAAGAAGCCGACGCCGCGCGGAAGAGGCTGATGCGCGCTTCGAGCAGCGAAAGCTGAAGCGCAAGCAGAAGCATCGTGGGCATTGATTGCCATTTGCAGCAAGGCAAACCATATACAGCAGCGGCGCCAGTTCCACTTGAAGCCGACACCGCGTAGACGCTGATGGTGACGGCTATGCACGGGCACGGGCGCGCCACCGCACTTCACAGCTTGTTTCTCAAGTATTTAGGACGCACACGCGGCGTTCAAAAATGCGGAGCGACTCCGCATGGCTCGAGACTGAGCCGAGGTGCCCTACTTCTCGCCTTCCAGCAGGCCCACGATGCGATCGATGTCGACGGCAAAGCAGGACCTTCCCTCGCGCTCATAGAGGTCAAGGTACGCCTGGCATTCGGAGACAATGCGTTTGGTGTTGCCATCGATGATGCGCTGGAGCGTCTCGTAGTAGGCCGAGCCCTCGGTCCTGAAGCGGCGCTGGTAGGCCTTGGTTATGGGGAACATCTTGATGTAGTGGATGCCGTGGCGGCAGCCGGGGCGCGTCGTGGGGCGGGGTGGCAACGCAAAGTACTGGTCTTTGGGCACGTTAGGGGCGATGTTGGAACGCAGCGGCACGGCGAAGTCCCTGCGCTTTCCGCGGAAACGCAGCCTCACCACCACGATGCAGGGGCGATTGTGCTTAAGCATGAGCTCACGGTCGCCATCGACGAGGTCGAAGAAGTCCTGGGAGATGGATACGATCTTCATCGGTTACGCCCCCTCATACGAAGCGGGGCCCGCATCGCTGCAGGCCCCTACAGGTGGGCGATATTCTACGCCTTGCGGCACCCCGTCGCCCACGGAGGTTAAACGTACACGTAAGCCGTACTCTGAAAGCCGCGGCTTCCGGCAAGTAGTTTATACCACGAAAGGTCGCTTTCAATGCGCATAGCTCGCAAAATAACACTCGCTGGGCCGTCACCCCTGGCAGTTACCCTCCAATCTTCATTGGAGTCAGCAGGTCAATTCATATATTCATGGGGGTTTATCCTACCGTCGGTGAGCGATTTGGTTAGGGTGCCGAAGCGGTCGAGGATGTCGACGACCTTCTGCTGGGTGCCGATGGATGGGGCGGGAATCTCGACCCTCGATAAGTCCACAGGCGCGGCTTCGATTACCTTTTTCGATTTAGCGTATTGCTCTTCAGATCATCGTGGTGTGCTCGTAGCCGCGCTCCACGAGGAGCCGCTCGGCAACGTCAAGAATCTTCTCGACCGTCTCCTCCGGGTACTTATTGCGTGCCACGGGCACCTCCGTCCTTGTTATCGCGATAAACATACCATGAGTGGCGTACGGGTCGAGAAGGGCTGGCGCCAAAAGAGCCCAACGGCCGTTACAGCTTCGTTAGAAACGCGCCCCACCATGGATGGTGAACCCGAAAGGTAAGGCGCGCGGGCACGGCGACTCGGCCCGCGCGCCCGGAAGAGAAAGGACGAACCCATGGGTTACATGCTCGAGACGCGCGGGCTCACCAAGCGCTTCGGCCGCGGCGACCAGGCGCAGGATGCCGTGGCCGACGTGAGCCTTCATATCCGCGAGGGCGAGGTGTACGGGCTGCTCGGCCCCAACGGCGCCGGCAAGTCGACAACGCTCAAGATGATCTGCGGGATGCTGCGGCCGACGGCCGGGGAGATCCTCTTTGCCGGGCACGCCTGGCGCCGCGAGGACCTCTACGCAATCGGCAGCCTCATCGAGGAGGCGCCGCTCTACCCCAACCTCACCGCGCGCGAGAACCTGCGCGTGCGCACCACGCTGCTGGGCCTTCCCGAGAGCCGCGTAGATGAGGTGCTCGCCGCCGTGGACCTCGCGGACACCGGGAAGAAGCGCGCCGGGCGCTTCTCGATGGGCATGCGGC
>UQVD01000003.1 GCA_900544385.1 uncultured Collinsella sp. | reverse complement strand
CCCTCCCGTCTCTCGCGCCCCTCCCGGAACTGTCCACATCAGTGTAGCCAATCCAAGGCGCCCTTCTGGTCGCTGCGCCTGGGGTCGCAGTAGAACAGCCTCGTCTCGCCCGGCCCCTCGCCGAGCAGCGCCGCGACCGCCGCCTCGTCGGAGAACTCGGCGCCGTTGTCGGTGAGGACGGCGCGGAACACGCGGCGCGTCCCGTCGGCGCCGAGGACGGCCCGGACGCCCTCCAGGGCGTCCGCGACGCACCCGGCGGTCTTCTCCTCCAGCGGCAGCGCGAGCTGGAGCCTGCTGGGGCGGTGCAGCAGCGTGAGCAGGCAGGCCGAGTCCTCCCGCGCGCCCTCGACCGTGTCCATCTCCCAGGCCGCGGCGCACGCGTCCTCCCCGAGGGCGAGGAACGCGGCATGCGACCTGCGGGCGGAGTGGCGGGTCGCCGCCCGGCCCGCGGCGCGCTTCCTCGGCCTGTAGCCGACCTTGCGCCTGAGCTCCATGTTGGTCATGCCGTCGTAGCCCGCCGAGACCCAGCGGTAGATGGTCGAGGGCGACAGGTCCACCGGCCCGCCGTTGCGCGCCGCCATCTGCTCGGGCGACAGCCCCCGGCGCAGGCAGTCCCTGATGGCCTCAAGCCTCGCCGTCGCGGCGGGCTCGTCGGCGTCGATCCCGCGCCTGGACGAGACGAGCACCGAGTCCGCGCACAGCTGCGCGGCGCGGGCCTCGTAGAAGACGTGGGGGCGGCGCTTGCAGCCGATCGCGCGGTACCGGCCGCAACCGTTGCAGCATCGCGGCCACGCCGCCAGGCGCGGGCAGGCCGCCGACAGGTCGGCGGAGGCGTCCACGCGCTCGCCGCGCCTGGCCTTCGGCGCCGTCACGAACCTGTGCGACGCCACCTCGGCGCTCACCGTCGAGGGCGACCTGCCCAGCTCCCTCGCGATCTCCCTGCACGACGCCCTGCGCTCCAGCATCCTCTGGACCGTGTCCCGCTCGTGCCTCGTGAGCCTTCCGTAGGCCCTCGGGACCGCCTTTGCGGAGCCACTCTTCTTCTTTCCGGACATGCCGTCCTCCGATCTCCCGGGGCCGGCCGGCCCGGCCCTCAGGGTATCGGGTTCCCACATTCATCCGTACATGTACGGATGAATGTGGGAGGTGTTCGGATGAAGTTGATAATCAAGGCACCTTTGTGGTGGTTTTTCAGTTTGCCAACGATATGTGAACGGCTAAAAAAGTCTGCTATACTCTTTCCCGCTGTCCCCATCGTCTAGCGGCCAAGGACGCCACCCTTTCAAGGTGGATATCGCGGGTTCGAATCCCGCTGGGGGCACCATTTGAATTGAAGAGCCCGTTACCCTCGCGGTAGCGGGCTTTTTGCTATCCATGTGCCGGGATTCGAACCCGACAGGGTGCGGAGCTGAGGAAACGCGAAGCGTTTTCCAGCGCAGCACGCAAGGAGCGAAGCGACGCGGCGAAAGCGGGCGGCGTCAGCCGCACACGGACATCCCGCTGGGGGCACCACAGAATCTGAGCAGCCCGTTATCAATTCGGTAGCGGGCTTTTTGCTACCGATATGCCGGGATTCGAACCCGGCAGGGTGCGGACCCCGGCATCATCGCAAAGCCAGCGGGCAAAAAATAGCAAATATGAGTACTGTTACCATTTTAGTAACAGCGATTTCATGCCATCAGAAGGCGATTTAGACGCCAGGGGTCCTACGGCGGAAGAATTGCAAGCGTTTATCAGCTAAGTACTTGGACATATGTTGTGTAACACTGCATATTTTGCAAAAAGATAATGCTACAGGACTTGTGACAGTACTCATATTTGACGTTTTTTGCACATAGCCCTTTATACCTAGGCAAATCGGCGGCAAAACGGGCTTCAAAGCGTCCTTCTCAAACAAAAAGCCGGGGCCCGCGCGATGCGGACCCCGGCTCAATACCGTGACGATATGTCAGTTACGTTCTACACGTAGAACAGGATGTCGTCGTAGGTCGGGACCGGCCAGTAGTCGGCGGCAACGATCTCCTCCATGGCGTCCACGGCGGCGCGCAGCGTATCCATAGCGGGAACGACCTCGTGTGCATACACGTTGGCCTGCTCCTGACCATCGAGGGCTTCGGCCTTCTGATGCACGGCGTCGAGCGCCTTGATGGAGTCGTTGATGGTGGTGATACCGTTGCAGAGCTTGTTGAGCGTGTTCTGCTCGCACTGCATGGCGGCCTCGGCACCGGCGGCACGAATAGTCTCAAGACCCTTAGCGACCTTGGTGGCATAGGCGGTAATGACCGGGCGATAGGTACGACGCGCCTCGCGAACCATCGTGGTAGCCTCGATGTTCATGAGCTTGTTGTACTTCTCGAGCTTGCAGTCGTAGCGGCACTGAGCCTCGGCCTTGGTCAGGACACCCGTCTCCTCAAAGAGCGCAATGGCCTTATCGGAAACAAACGCGGGCAGGGCGTCGGCCGTGGTCTTGTTGTTGGCAAGGCCGCGCTTCTCGGCCTCAACGGGCCACTCATCGGAGTAGCCATCGCCGGAGAAGAGGATGCGCTGGTGGTCGGTCAGGACCTTCTTGCAATACTCGAGCGCAGCGTCCTGGAACTTATCCTCGGGCGTACCCTCAAGCGCGTCGGCGAAGGACTTGAGCGACTTGGCCACGGCGGCATCGAGCACCAGGTTGGAGTCGGAGACGTTCTGCTCGGAGCCGCAGGCGCGGAACTCGAACTTGTTGCCGGTGAAGGCAAACGGGGAGGTGCGGTTGCGGTCGGTGTTGTCCTGCATCAGCTTGGGCAGGGTATCGGCGCCCAGGTCGAGCACGCCGCGCGTGGCATGGACGGAAGCCTTGCCATCGATGATCTTCTCGACGACCTCGGTAAGCTGGTCGCCCAGGAAGATGGACATAATCGCCGGAGGAGCCTCATTGGCGCCCAGACGATGGTCGTTACCGGCCGAGGCAACGGAGGCACGCAGGAGCTCCTGATAGTTATCGACGGCCTCGATCACCGCGGTGAGGAAGACGATGAACTGCAGGTTGTCGAGCGGGGTGTCGCCCGGATCGAGCAGATTCTCGGACTCGGTACCAAGCGACCAGTTGTTGTGCTTGCCCGAACCGTTGATGCCCTCGAAGGGCTTCTCGTGCAGCAGGCAGACCAAGTCGTGGCGGGAGGCGATGAGCTTCATCTTCTCCATCATGACCAGATTCTGGTCGATGGCCTCGTTGACCTCGCCATAGACCGGTGCGAGCTCATGCTGGCAGGGAGCAACCTCGTTGTGCTTGGTCTTGGCGGGAATGCCGAGAGCCCACAGCTCATCGTCCAGGTCCTTCATGTAGGCCGAGACGGTGGGGCGGATAGCGCCAAAGTAGTGCTCCTCGAGCTCCTGGCCCTTGCAGGGAGCGGCACCAAAGAGGGTGCGGCCGGTGATGACCAGGTCCTTGCGCTTGCGGTAAGCGTCCTTCTTGATCAGGAAGTACTCCTGCTCGTCGCCCACGGAAGGAACGACCTTCTTGGGGGTCTTACCGAACAGCGCCAAAACGCGCTTAGACTCACGCGAGAGCGCGGTCATGGAACGCAGCAGCGGGGTCTTCTTGTCCAGGGCCTCGCCCGTGTAGGAGCAGAAAGCCGTGGGGATGCACAGGACATCGTCCTTGATAAAGGCGGGGCTAGTGGGGTCCCAAGCGGTGTAGCCACGGGCCTCGAAGGTAGCACGCAGGCCGCCGTTGGGGAAGCTCGAGGCATCGGGCTCGCCCTGGATGAGGTTCTTGCCCGTAAACTTGGTAATGGCGGTGCCGTCGTGGTTGGGCTCCAGGAAGCTGTCGTGCTTCTCGGAAGTAATGCCCGAAAGCGGCTGGAACCAGTGCGCGTAGTGCGTCGCGCCCTTGGAGATGGCCCAGACCTTCATGGCATGGGCAACGGCGTTGGCCACATCCAGGTCGAGCGGCTCACCGCCCTCGAGGGTTGCAGCAAGGCGCTTCCAAATGTCCTTGGGGAGGTAGTCCTTCATGACTTCCTCAGAGAACACCATGGTCCCGAAGCGGTCAGTAAGTTCGGCCATACGGAACTCCCTTCGTATCGGCACCGCGTGAGAAGCGGTGTTGATTACTAACGAACGAGTCATAGCTTAGACTCGCCGTGTTTCCGCGACATTACCGTTATGTTGCTGTCGCGAAACCAATCAATGAGGTTACCCTATCGAGGCGGCGTTGCCACCCTCAACAGCCAATCAACTGCATAAATTGCAGACCTCTCCCCATGGTTTACGGGTAGCTCATTTGCCACGGGCTATAAAGACTGGTATTTGATGCGAAATACCAGTCTTTATAGCCCGTGCCTAGATTAGCCGCTCTGTTATAGAGAAAGCCGATAGCAAGGCATCTTTGATTGGTATCCTCAAATAGCGAGTGAAACTCCACCGTGGCACAGTGGTGCTGTAGAATCCTTACAACACATCACACTATTACGTATCTAGAGGAGCACGATATGCGCGTCGACGAGGTTTTTAAGCAGGCAGCATCCCAGGGCACCGCGCCCATTTCGTTTGAGATGTTCCCGCCCAAGGGCGAGCTCACCCTCGACACGGCTCGCGAAGTGGCAGGCAATCTGTGCAAGCTTTCGCCGAGCTTTGTCTCGGTCACCTGCTCGGCCGGCGGCTCGGGCAACGGTGCCACCACCGCCCCCATCGCGCATATGATTACGAGCGAATTCGACACGCCCTCGGTGGCACACCTTACCTGCGTGGGCCGCACCCACGCCGATATCGCCGCCAAGATCGACGAGTATCGCACCGCCGGCGTGGAAAACATCCTGGCCCTGCGTGGCGATCTCCCTGCCGGCGCGACCGAGGACGACAAGCCCGCCTCGGACTACGCCTACGCCCGCGACCTCATCCCCGAGCTCGTCGACGCCGGCTTTTGCGTGGGCGCCGCAGCCTACCCCGAGGGCCACATTGCCTGTGAGGATCTCAACCTCTCGGTCGAGCACCTCAAGCAAAAACAGGACGCTGGCGCGAGCTTCTTTGTGACGCAGCTCTTCTTTGATAACGAGTGCTTCTACCGTTTTCGCGAGCTTGCCGACAAGGCCGGCATCACCGTGCCCATTACCGCGGGCATCATGCCGTTTATGGGCAAGTCACAGATCAGCCGCATGGTCTTTATGTGCGGCGCGTCGCTGCCCTCCCCCGTCATCAAGATTCTCGCCAAGTACGAGAATGACCCCGAGAGCCTGCAGGCAGCTGGTGTAGATTATGCAGCCCGCCAGCTTTGCGACCTCAAGGAGTACGGCGCCGACGGCCTGCACCTGTACACTATGAACCGTCCTGCGATCGCCGCGACCATTATGGAGCGCCTGGGGTAATGGAAAAACCGCACATCGATACAACCGCTGTCGAAGTGCCGGCCGACCTTGCGTCGCCGGCGCTCTACCGTATCGATGCCGCGCACCATCCCCGTGTCGACCGTGCCGAGATGCTGCGGTATCTGGGTTACGGCGGCCAGCAGATTGAGCCCGAACTATCACGACGTATTGAGCTTGTCGTTGAACGTCTGGAACTGGACATTGAGCCCCGTGGCGTGCGACGCGTGTTTGCCGTCGATGCCACGGGCGTTGACGAGCAGGGCGAGCCCAGCATCCGTCTGGTTGGCACCAACGTTGAGCTGCGAGGTCGCGATATCTATCGACATCTCAAAGATGCCCGCTTTGCCGCGCTCATGGCATGCACCCTCGGCATGGACGCCGAGCGTCGCCTGCGCACCACGGGAGCCCAACATCCCCTGGAGGGCGCCGTGCTCGACGCCGCGTGCTCCGCTTACGTGGAAGCCGCCGTTGAGCAAATGGACCAGCAGGTCAAGACGGACGCCGCCGTTCATGGGCTCGCCGGCAACTGGCGCTTTAGTCCCGGCTATGGCGACTGCCCGCTCTCGGCCCAGCGCTCGATCGTCAATGCGCTCAACGCCACGCGGCTCATCGGCCTGACCGTCACCCCCACCAGCCTACTCATGCCCACCAAAAGCGTGACCGCGGTGATCGGTCTGTTTGACGGCGAGGTCCACGACGCCCAGAGCCGCCCCACCTGCAATATCTGCCGCATGCGCGAACACTGCCGCTTCCGCGCCACCCATACCACCTGCTATTCGCATTCTGAATAAAATGTCAATGATGGCACGGTATCGAGGGAATCTCATCCGTATGTAAGCGAATGTCCTCACAAACAAGTACCATAAGATGCCAAATAACAACTATCTGAAAGCCAGTACATGCACAACATTCTGCAGTTCTCGCCACAACTAACCGCGCTTGAGTTTTTTTCAGGCATTGGCTTGGCTCGTGCCGGCATGGCAAAAGCCGGAATCAAAACAATCTGGGCAAATGACATAGACCATACTAAATGCGCCATGTACAGCCAGTGTTGGGGCGATGAACATCTAGTCGAGCAGGATGTCCACACACTCGACCCCGACCTAATACCTCAAGCCGACATCGCATGGGCGTCAAGCCCTTGCACAAACTTATCTCTCGCGGGAAACAGGGAGGGACTTATCTCTGGCAAAGAGTCTAGCGCGTTCTTTGGCTTTATTAAGGCCATCGAAGGAATGAGCGATCGTGCCCCGAGGGCACTTGTTCTCGAAAATGTCATCGGCCTTGCCACGTCTAATAACAGTGATGACTTTAGACTCGTTTGCCAGGAATTTAATCGTTTAGGCTATTCATGCGACGCTTATTTTATCGATGCACGGCACTGGCTTCCCCAGTCACGCCCCCGCATGTTTGTCGTCGGATTAAAAAACCCTCTTCCCAACAGCCGACTCGATTCCTCGCTTCGACCTGAAAAGGTCTCCTGGATTCACTCCGACCCTTCACTCATTACGCACGTCTCTCACCTAAACGAGCCAAGTCCACTTCGCATGACGGGCCTTGCAACGGTTGTTGAAAATATTCCCGAGAACGACAAGCGTTGGTGGAACAAAAACCAAGTACAAGCATTTATCGACTCACTTGCACCGCATCAAGCAGAGCGCCTTCAGCGCTTCTTAAATGCCAAAGAAAGAATTGTTCGCACTGCTTACCGTCGCACGCGATCGGGCGTTGTGCGCTGGGAAATCCGTGAAGAAGAAATTGCCGGATGTCTAAGAACGGCTCGCGGCGGCTCATCAAGACAGGCAGTCGTTATATGCGAAAACGGAAAGATAGAAGTTCGCTGGATGACTGGAACTGAATATGCCCGTCTCCAAGGTGCTGACTCATGTCAGTTTAGCGGCTTCTCGGATGCTCAGATTCGCTACGCATTCGGCGATGCAGTTGCCGTGCCAGTTGTCACTTGGCTTATAAAAAATGCAGTCAAACCCGCGCTTATGTCTTCAAGGAACGGAGTGGACAATAATGGAAATGACCAATTGCTCCTTGAGCGAGCCCGATAAAGACATCTTGGATGCCATTGAACTCTGGTACGAATCCAAGCGCAGCAAGCGAGGCAACGTCAACCGTAACGTCATGGCGGTTGGCATAGGCATAAGCGAGCTGTTGCAAAACCGTTTTCCGCTCACCGACGATTATGTGCAATCGGACAAGGGGAGCCAAGTACGAGGCCTAAGTGGAGCATGCATCAAAACAGTTTTAGCCAGACATGGGGAAACGCGTGCCTTCGCATCAGAGGGCGGCAGAACCTCACGCGGCACACTCCCGATGGCGCTTGAGCTTGCCACAATTATCAACTCTGCCCTACCCAGTGACACTTGCGAAGACACTCGTCTTGAAGCTGCGAATGCAATCGCCAATTTCTTCGTCGAGCGAATCCAGGTCGATTTCTTTAACCGGCAGAGAATCAAAGTCGAAATCGATCTTCAAAAACCAATTTCTGTCATTGTCGATGATATCCTAGCCGAAGCAAGCCTACGGTCCGATAAGCCAACGGGTACCGTCGCACAGCACCTGGTAGGTGCAAAACTAGAGATGTTATTTCCAACCATAGAAATCGGAAAGGACAACTCAAACGCCGCCGACCAGCAGACAGACCGTTCTGGCGATTTCCAAATCAATGATGCTGCATTTCATGTGACTGTATCGCCAATGGCCAAATTGACCGATCGATGCCGAGATAACATTCGAAATGGCATTCGGCCCATCGTCGTTGTCCCCCACGATAAAGTTTCCTTCGCTTACGGACTGTTCGAAAGTGAGGGACTCGGCAATCGCGTACAGGTTATCGCGCTCGAATCGTTTATCGGCATCAATATTGAAGAGTTATCGTTCTACAAGCGAGGCCTAATTCGATTAAATGTCGCACGGCTTCTTGCCCACTACAACAAGCGAATCGAAGATATCGAGCCCGACAAATCTCTTCAAATAGAAATTCCTCAGTGGGCTCTAGACGAAATGGATGCACATGGCGAATAGCTCAAACATACTTATCACTCATGATCTGGACGGTGCCGCGCTGGCGGCGCCTGTTGACGCCGCACGTCGCAACGGTGCCACGTACAAGACGCGCACGATCGACGATCTGCGCATTAAGGACGATCGCCTGCGCGCCGCCATCGAGGGCACGGGGCACTTGCTGTTCGACGGCGGTATGGGCACCATGTTGCAGGCCGCTGGTATGAAGGCGGGCGCCCTGCCCGAGCTGCTCAACTTTGAGGAACCCCAGGTTATCACTGATATCCAACGTCAATATGTCGAGGCCGGCTGCGACGTGATTACCGCCAACACCTTTGGCGCCAACGCCCACAAGCTCGACGGTGCCGCCACCGTGGCAGACGTCTTTGCCGCGGCCGTCGCCTGTGCCCGCGAGGCCGGCGCCCGCTACGTCGCCGGCGATATCGGCCCCATCGGCGCGCTGCTTCGCCCCCTGGGTACTCTGAGCTTCGACGAGGCCTACGACCTCTTTGCCGAGGAAGTGCGCGCCGGCGTCGCCGCGGGTGTGGACCTCTTTATTATCGAGACCATGACCGACCTTGCCGAGATCAAGGCGGCCGTCCTCGCCTGCCGCGAGAACTCCGACCTGCCCGTCTTTGCCACCATGACCTTCGAGGAAGACGGCCGCACGTTTCTGGGCACGAGTCCCGAGGTGGCCGCCATCACGCTCGACGCCATCGGCGCCGACGTTTTAGGCATCAACTGCAGCCAGGGACCGGCCGAGCTCCGCGGTCTTGCCGCACGCATGCTCACCGTCACCGACAAACCCATCATGGTGCAGGCCAACGCAGGACTCCCCCATGTGGACGACGACGGCAACACCGTCTTTGATATCCAGGCCCCCGAATACGCCGAGGCCGTCGCCGGCATGATCGCCGACGGCGTGAGCGTCGTGGGAGGCTGCTGCGGCACCACGCCGGCGCACATGGCAGCGCTACGCACGCTTATCGATAACCACACGCCCAGCCCGCGCCGCCGCAAGCCCAGCATGTCGGTCACGAGCGCCCAAACGGTCGTGGACCTTCCCTGCGACGGCCACAAGATCGCCGTCATCGGCGAGCGCATCAACCCCACCGGCAAAAAGCGCCTGCAGCAGGCCCTGCGCGACGGCGACCTGGACTACGTCGTGAGCCAGGGTATCAGCCAGCAGGAACAGGGCGCCGACATCCTGGACGTTAACGTGGGCCTGCCCGAGATCGACGAGGTCAAGATCATCCAACAGGCCACCGAGCAGCTCCAGGGCTCCACGTTGCTGCCGCTGCAGATCGACTCCACCGACCCCGCAGCCGTCGAGGCCGCCGTGCGCCGCTACGCCGGCAAGCCCATCATCAACTCGGTCAATGGCAAGCAGCAGATCATGGATGAGATCTTTCCGCTGGTCGCCCACTACGGCACCAACGTTGTCGGCCTTACGCTCGACGAAGGCGGCATCCCCGATACCGCCGAGGCTCGCTTCGCCATCGCCGAGCACATCGTGGCCGAGGCTGCCCGTTACGGCATCGGCCCGGACCGCATCCTCATCGACTGCCTGGTCATGACCGCCTCGACCAATCAACGCCAGGCCGAGCAGATCCTGCGCGCCATGTCCCTGTGCAAGGAGCGTCTGGGCGTCAAGTGCGCGCTCGGCGTGTCGAACATCAGCTTTGGCCTGCCTGCCCGCCCGCTGCTGGGCTCGGTCTTTTTGGCCGCCGCTTTTGGCGCGGGTCTGGACGCCCCCATCATGAACCCGGGCTCCAAGCGCTTTATGGATACCGTCTACAGCTATCGCGTCCTGAGCGTTGAGGACGAGGGCTCGACCGGATACATCGAGCGCTACGCCGACTGGACCGATCCGTACAAGATCGCCGCAAACCCGGCAGCAGCTCAGGCCGCATCGAGTGATGCCGCGCCTGCCGCGGGCACCGCCGGCGCCGACGGCAACGACGACCCGATTCGTCGCATGGTCGTCTCGGGTCGCAAAGGCGAGATCGCTGCCGAGACCGAGCGTCTACTGGCAGACCACGACGCCATGGACCTCATCAACAATCACTTTATCCCCGCCCTCGACGAGGTTGGCGTCCTCTTTGACCAGGGCAAGTTCTTCCTGCCGCAGCTCATGGCCTCGGCCGAGGCCGCACGCGTGGGCTTCGACACCATCAAGCGCCTGATGCCCGCCGGCGAGATTGCCGACAAGGGCAAGATCTGCGTGGCCACCGTCAAGGGCGACATCCACGATATTGGCAAGAACATCGTCAAAATGCTGCTCGACAACTACGGCTACACCGTCTTTGACCTGGGCCGCGACGTCGATCCGCAGGAGGTACTCAAGACCGTCAAGGAGCGCGACATCAAACTCGTCGGCCTCTCGGCGCTTATGACTACCACGGTCGTCGCCATGGAGGAGACCATCAAGTTGCTTCATGCCGAGGTGCCGGGCGTCAAGATCATCGTAGGCGGCGCCGTGCTCACCCCCGAATACGCCAAGCAGATCGGCGCTGACTACTACGCCAAGGACGCCGCCGAGAGCGCTCGTATCGCCGAAGAGGTCTTTGGGCAGTAACACAACGGAAACAACCGAGCACCAAAACGTGCCGCACGCGCCACTTGGCACGTGCGGCACGTTAGAATAGATAAGACTATGCTCGTTTTGGCAGATAGGAGCGCAAGGATGGCGATCACGCCCGCAGAAATCGCGGAAACCCGCGGCATGGTCGAGGAGCAGAACCTCGACATCAGGACCATCACCATGGGTGTTTCGCTCATGGGTTGCGGTGACGAGAACCTCGACCGCATGTGCACGAAGATCTACGACCACGTGACGCACACGGCTGAGCATCTGGTCGAGACCGCCGAGAACCTCGAGCGCGAGTACGGTATCCCCATCGTCAACAAGCGCGTTTCCGTCACCCCGGTGGCCCAGATCGCCGCGTGCTGCAAGGATGAGGACCTCACCCCCATCGCGCATGCCCTCGACCGCGCGGCCGAGACGCTCGGTATCGATTACCTGGGCGGCTTCTCCGCACTCGTCCAGAAGGGCATCGGTGACGCCGACCGCCGCGTCATCCAGTCCATCCCCCAGGCGCTCGCCACCACGAGCCGCGTCTGCTCCAGCGTAAACGTCGCCAGCCTGCGCGCCGGTATCAACATGGATGCCGTGCTCATGGCCGCCCAGACCATCATCGATGCCGCCAAACTCACGGCCGACCAGGATTCCGTTGGCGCCTCCAAGTTTGTCTGCTTTGCCAACATGGTCGAGGACTCCCCGTTTATGGCGGGCGCCGTCCACGGCGGTGGCGAGGCCGACGCCGTCATCAACGTTGGCGTCTCGGGCCCCGGCGTTATGGCTGCTGCCTTGGAGACGCTCCCCGACTCCGCCTCGATGATGGAGGTTGCCGAGAAAATCAAGCAGACCGCCTTTAAGATCACCCGCGCCGGCGAGCTCATGAGCCGTGAGGCAGCCCGCCGTCTGGGTGTCGAGAAAGGCATTGTCGACCTGTCGCTGGCTCCCACGCCTGCCATCGGCGACTCCGTTGCCCGCATCCTCGAGATCATCGGCGTGGGCACCTGCGGTGGCCCCGGCACGACCTGCGCGCTCGCCATGCTCAACGATGCCGTCAAGAAGGGCGGCGTCATGGCCAGCTCCAGCGTGGGCGGTCTCTCCGGCGCTTTCATCCCCGTGTCCGAGGACGCCGGCATGATCGCCGCCGTCGAAGCTGGTGCGCTTTCGCTCGAGAAGCTCGAGGCCATGACCTGCGTGTGCTCCGTTGGCCTGGACATGATCGCCATCCCCGGCGACACCCCGGTCGAGACCATCGCCGGCATCATCGCCGACGAGATGGCCATCGGCGTCATCAACAACAAGACCACGGCCGTCCGCGTGATTCCCGCCATCGGCAAGGGCGTGGGCGACTGCGTCGAGTACGGCGGCCTGTTTGGCCGTGCGCCCATCATGCCGGTGAACCCCAACGCCGGCACCGTGCTTGCCCACCGTGGTGGACGCTTCCCGGCGCCGCTGAACTCGCTGAAGAACTAGCTGAGGGGACTGGCGAGGAGCCCCGGGGGAGGGCAAATATATAAGGTCGCCTGCTCGGACAGTTCTGACTCGCACGGAGAGCACATTAAGTGCTCTCCGGCTCGTGCGGAACTCGCGATCGACCTTATATATTTGCCCTCCCCCGGGGCTCCCGCATAACGGGACCTCAGTTGGTTTCTATCCCGGTTGCAGTTGCTTCGCTCCTGCACCACTTGGCTGGTATGGCGGTTTGGCGTTGGATCGGTTCTTTCTGATATATGCTTGTTGCGGCTCTTCTTTTGGGAGGGGCCGCTATTTTGTTGCTAGGAGGTTGGCCCGTGGTTGATGGGGAGAATCGTTCTGAGCTGCTTTCCACAGATTGGAACCAGGAGTGGATGCAGATGCAGGCCGCTCGGCATCGGGCTGATGATTCTTTTGAATGGGATAAGCGGGCTCGGCATTTTCGGCCGTTGGAGACTGCCCCTTATGCTCGGGATTTTATAAAGCTGTTGGCGCTTGCGCCCGGCGAGTCGGTGCTTGATATGGGGTGTGGGGCTGGGTCGATTGCTATTCCGCTTGCTCAGGCTGGGCATCCCGTGATTGCAGCCGACTTCTCCCCCGCTATGTTGGGCACCCTTGATGCCGGCATTGAGTATTACGGGCTCGAGGGGCGCATAACGCCCCTTGAGCTTGCTTGGGATGATGATTGGGATTTGGTTGGACCCGTCGCGAAAGCGGTGGATGTTGCCTTTGCCAGTCGGTCAGTTACGACGACCAATCTAAAAGGCGCGCTTGCCAAGCTTGATCGTACGGCTCGTCGGCGTTGTGCTGTCACGATGGTCGCCAACTCCAGCCCGCGCTATGATCTGCACTTGATGAACGCCATCGGCGCCTCGGTTACCTGCAGTAATGGCTTTGTGTACGCCTTCAACATCCTCATTCAGATGGGTGCGTTGCCGCAGGTTACGTACTTTGAATCGCCTCGTCGCGATACCTTCGATAGCCTTGAGGCAGGTGTGGCAGACTTCTCCCGTATGCTTGAGCATGGCAACGAGGATAAGGTCGACCGTCTGCGCGACTACATCGCCCAGCACATGATCGAGAATCCCCATGCCGGTGAGCCGGGCTCCAAGGGCGTGCCGCAGGGGCGCTATATGCTCGATCATGTCCGCAAGGTTCGTTGGGCGTTTATTGCATGGGAGCCGGTCTCTGCGCCCAGCTCATAGCCTGTTCGCAGCCCGCACCGCCCACTCACTCGGCATCCGCATTCTTTTTGAACTGGGCAAACGCGCTCCACACCACGCCGTTCCTGCGCTATCGTGGGACAGCTCACGTAGATTAAGGCCCCGTCGCGGGGCGCCCCATACATAGAAAGCGAGAACCCATGGCACTGACAGGAGCACAGGTCAAGCAGCTTCGCAGCATGGCCCATCACCTCAACCCCGCCATCATCATCGGCAAGTCCGACGTCAACGAGGGCACCGTCGAGCAGACGGTCGCCTACCTGGAGAAGCACGAGCTCGTTAAGTGCTCCGTGCTCGATGGCTCCAGCCTTTCCGCCCGCGAGGCCGCCGAGGAGCTCGCCGAGCGTTGCCACGCCGAGGTCGTCCAGGTCATCGGCCGCAAGTTCTCACTGTATCGCGAGTCCTCGCGCAAGGACATCGAGAAGATCAAGCTCGTCTAAGAGCCAATGATCCGGCGATCCAACACATAGCAAGCTTACGGGCGCCCAAGTACTTCGGGCGCCCGTTTTTTATCGCTCGACCAGCACGCGATTGAGCCGCCCCTCCACCAAGCGCTCGTATAGACGCCGCGTCTCGGGCTCGGGCACGCCATTGACCTGCTCCCTCAGGTGGTGCATATGCCCGCTGTACAGCTCGACGATATCGCGCCGCCGCCCCGCCGCACTGTAGACGCGCATGGCGCAGCGCACCATATCCTCACGCGCCGTTTCCTGTCGAAGCCCCGACTCCGCCAGCCAAATCGCCGACTGCAGATCGTTTTCTTCTAGAGCGGCATTTGCTCCCTTAATCATGCAATCGATGTACTTTGACTGCATAATGCGCCGCATGCGCAAAAAGTAGGTGGGATTACAGCCATTGGGAACATACAGCGGTCCGGCATAAAGCTGCTCAATCTTAAGGCACAGCTCAACTAAATGGGGCCCGCGCGCACCCGTGCGATTTCCCAAAACCTCGCGGCTTATCTGGTCAAACAGCCGTACATCGGTCTTGACGTAGTCGCCGTTGAGCCCAATGCATTCATTTTGGATGAGCACGCACGACTTGCCATCCGGCGTCGGTCCCAAAGCCGACCGCAAGCGCGATATCGTCGAGTACAGGTTGTTGCGGGCGCTATTGAACTCGGCATGGGGCCACAGCTCCATGGCCAGCGTCTCACGATCGACGAGCGCATCCATGCCCAGCGCAAGCCGCTCGGCAAGCGTCGCCGCCTTCTTGCGGCGCCACATTTTGTCCGTGATGGGAAACCCGTCGCGCTCGGCGCGAAACGCACCAAACATGCGAATCTCGATATGGTCGATGGTATCAACGGCTTCAACCTCGCCGGCCTGGAATAGGCGCTCGCCCTCCCCTTCCAAATCGTCGCGCAGCGAGTACCGCGACAGCTCGCGCACGGGAAGCTTCTTGCGTATCCTGGCCGCCGGCTCGCCCAGACAATGCATGGCAAGGCGCGCAAAGAGCCGATACGATGGCTCTAGAATCCCCGCACGATTCATGGACATCCAGGCCGCAAGATCGCTGTCTCGGCCCGCACAGGCCAAATGCAGCGCCACCATCCAGGCTTCTGCGCCACCAACCTGCGTCTGGCTTATATCGAGTAGCTCCGCTTCCTCGCGTACCGAAACCATCGAGGTGTTACGCAGATATGCCGCGCGCTCCAGCAGCAATGCGTTATCGCGCATGTACCCAATCGACTCCTCGGCAAGTTTGAGCACTTGGACCGCACGGAACTTTGCATTAACCGGCCGCCCCTCTGCCAGCGACTGCCAGCCTTCTAGCAACAGGCCAAACAGCTGAATCTGGTTGTCGCGCATGCGCACGGCAAAACGATCGAGCTCGTTGAACGCCGCGTCGTCGGTTACCGGCAAGCCGGAAAGGAGCCGCCGTGCCGCCAACACCATGCGCACCCAGATAGCCATCGCCTTAAGCCCACGTACGTCGAGCGCCTCCCGCACCACCGTCATCTCGTCGTCGCGCTCGTCGGTTCCCGCAAACGACCCGTCAAAGAGCTCCACCAGCATGCTATCGGCCCGTATAACAATCCTCGCGATGTCGAGCTCGCAGTCGTAGGCCTTGCTCGTTTTGAGCTGCTGTAGAACGCCGCCGTCATCTCCCCGCTCGGTCAGGCACCGCTTGACCTCGATATGCGCAGACAACATATCGAGTGCGGTATGGGATGTCTCGATTTCTGGCACGGCCAGGTTCGTAGGAAGCCCAAGCCCGTTGTCCCCATAGCAAACAGCCGTCAGCGTCTGGGCCACCCTCCATGAAACAGGGTCTATTTCGCAGGCCGCCCGTTCGCCCCCGCGCTCGATGACCGATGCCATATAGCGAGCGAGCTTTGTATTGGACACGCTGACCGCTGCCAGATATACGCCAAGCGCTTCGGCAGGCGTTGGCTCTGGAGCCGGATCGTCGGCATCGATCGTGCCCAGCGCCGCTCGGCAGATATCGGCCCCGTGCCCCGTCAGAGCCAGATCGACCCCATACTGCCCAGCAAGTTCAAGGACCGCTTCACGGTCCAAAAAGGCGTCCGCCAGGCCCATCGCCGCATCGCATCGGCCCGCCTTAAGCAAAATCCGGGCCGCCCTCGGAACAAGTTCGGGGCGAACCTCGGCCACCAACTTACGCAAGCGCAAGCGTCCGTTATCCTCCGTGCTCAGACACGTAAAACTCCGCTCGGCGGGATCCAAGCCAAAGATCGGGTAGTCGCGTACAAAATAGGACTGGTCGACCATCGACAGCCTCATCCCGCAAGCCTCGAGTTCTGCGATATTGCCCTCGCCCATCAAAACCATGAGACATGCCACGCAAAACAGCGCATTATTGTCGAGCGAAGCCAGATCGGCAAGTGCCGCGCCATATACGTTGACAATCTCGTTTTCGAGCAGGCCGGCTACGTCGCCTTGGCCATACAGACCCGTCTGCAATGCCGAAACGAGCTCGGGCACGCCCTGCGTGAGCTGATAGAAGTCGAGCGATGTGCTGATCGAAAACGCCGATGCCCACGCCGAATACTCATAGGCATGCACCTTGAGCATCTGCGCATTGATCTTAACCGAATCGCCCAGCCCATGAATCAGCTGACGATTTGAAGGACGGCAGGAGATAAAGACCCCAACCCCCATAGCGCGCAGGCCGCGAATCCTGTCGATGAGGTCTTCGGTATCGTGCTGATCGAGGTTTGGCACATTATCAATCGCGATAAGGGAGTGCGGTTTGTCTTTGAGTTCTTCGGTAACCACCTCGAGCTGCATAAACACCTCGCGCCCAATGGCGCGATCGGCCTCGATAATCCGCACGGGGCCTCGCGTCGGGTCGCATTTAACCTCATGGGTGTACTGCAGCAGCACCGAGGTCTTCCCAAACCCGTCGGGCGCATAAAGAACCACGATGCCGGCCTTTCGGCCCTTGGCGATAAGCTCATTCATCAAGCGTTCGCGTCGCACCATATAGCCTCCGCCCAGCGGCATCAGCTCGAGGTCGTCTATACCGCTCAAATCGTTTACCATGCCCGCTCCTCAACTCGACCGTATGGACACTGTAGCCGCAAGACCATACAAGCCGCGCTATGAATAGAGCGACCTTGTGTTTTAGGTTGTCTTTTGGTACGCAAGCGGCAAGTTTTTGTACAGCGAGGGCCGATTGTTATTAATCCCCCGACTAATCGGTCTTTAAGCAGGTAAATGAGCTTGTCAGCTTGTCCCATCTAAGCGGCAGTGTAACGCAGATGAACAAGGTTCAGCCATGTCATTCAACTCGCCTAGCACCCGCTACCGTCTACGACCTTCTAGTGGCATTTTTGCATAGAATCTGGTATGGAATGAATCAAGCTGTTGGGCATCCGGCATTCGTCAAGCTTGCGGCAAGATTTTGGTCAAGTGGGTAAAAAGGGATAGCAAAAAGGCCCCCGCAAAGCGGAGGCCTTAGGCAAGGCTATGTCGAGCTGCAGGATTCGCGCTACTCGCAGAGCGAAAGGGCGGCCTCATCGGCAACGACAACGCAGTTGGTGTGCAGCTGCAGGATCGAAGCCGGGCACTCGGGCGTAACCGGACCATAGCACATGTCATGCACGGCCTGAGCCTTGGCCTCGCCGTTGGCGACAACCAGGATCATACGGGCATACATGATGGTCTGGGTACCCATGGTGTAGGCCTGACGGGGAACATCGTCGATGCTGTCGAACAGGCGGCTGTTGGCCTGAATGGTGCTCTCGGTGAGGTCGACGCAGTGCGTGCCCTTGGAGAAGTGGTCATCGGGCTCGTTGAAGCCGATGTGGCCGTTGTTGCCAATACCGAGCAGCTGCAGATCCGGGTAACCGGCCTCGGCGACGATCTTGTCGTACTCAGAGCAGGCAGCGGCGGCGTCGGGGTTGGAGCCATCGGGCACATGCGTGTTGTTAAGGTCGATGTTGATGTGATCGAAGAAGTTCTCACGCATGAAGTAGTGATAGCTCTGGGGATCGTCGTGCGAAAGGCCGCGATACTCGTCCAGGTTGTAGGTGCTGACCTCGGCAAAGTCGACGTCGCCCTTCTTGTACCAAGCAGCGAGCTGCTTGTAGGCACCGATCGGGGTGGAGCCGGTGGCAAGGCCCAGCACACAGTCGGGCTTGAGGATAACCTGGGCCGAGATGATATTAGCGGCCTTGCGGCTCATATCCTCGTAGTCTTTAGCTTTAATGATCTTCATTACGCGTCCTTTCTCGTACAAGAGAGGCAAGGCTCCCTTACAAGCACTTGCCCGCGGCCCGCGTCGGCCGCAACCAACGTGTGCGGCCACCAGGGCGAGGTCGCGTAATGTATGTGTCTCGTGTCTAGCCGCGTCGAGGCCCCTGCCCGTCCACGGTGACCCAAAGCCTTTTAGCTTCGGACAAATCCCATCTTGCCACGGAGGGCGTCCTCTTTCAAGGGCGCCCTCCGTAAACGTGTTTGAATTGTAGGCTAATGGCCACGTGCACTTGCTAGCGCTCGCGAGCAACGATAAGCTGGTCCATCTCTTCGACATGCACGCCAACGGAGCCGTTGATGCTCGAGAACTCAACGGAGTTGCACACCAAGATGGGAACCGTCACATCGTAGCCCTCGGCAGCAATTGCCTCGCGATCGAACTCAATGAGTACATCGCCCTTATGGACGATGTCACCCACTTGCGCATGTACGGTAAAGTGCTTGCCCTCGAGCTGAACAGTGTCCAAACCAACGTGGATGAGCACGTCCAGGCCATCGACCGTGTTAAGCGCAACGGCGTGTCCCGTGGGAAAAATGGCCTCGACCTTGGCATCAGCCGGTGCAATCACACGCGTTCCGGTGGGCTGAATCGCCACGCCCTGGCCCAAAAGGCCGGTAGCAAACGTCTGGTCGTTTACCTCGGAAAGTGGAATGACGTCGCCCGAGATGGGAGCATCCAGCGTAAGGACTCGACCACGCATACCCAAAGACCTTAGGACTTTAGTGAACATGCTCCCCCTCGGACATACCAATCAATCAAAATAACCTTAACAGTTTACCACTTGGCACCCGTTTTTGACCATTAGGGAAGTTCGCGCTTGACAACCTCGACGATGTCGTCGACAACGCGCTGGGTCAGCTCGTGCGTCTCGGCCTCGGCCATCACGCGGACCAGCGGCTCGGTGCCACTCGGACGCACCAGAATGCGGCCGCGACCGTCAAGCTCCTTCTCGGCAGCAGCGACGGCATCCCAGATGGGCTGGCAATCGTCCAGACCGGCCTTGTTGTCGGAATGCACGTTAACGAGTACCTGCGGGTACTTCTTCATGATGCCGGCAAGATCGGTGAGGGTACGACCGGTGCGCTTGAGCACGGCCAGAAGCTGCAGAGCCGTCACCAGGCCGTCACCGGTGGTGTTGTGCTCCAGAAAGATGATGTGGCCGGACTGTTCGCCGCCGATGACGGCGCCGTCCGCGAGCATGCGCTCCAGAACGTAGCGGTCGCCCACGGCGGTCTGAACCATCTCGAAGCCCTGCTCCTTCATAGCGATGGAGAAGCCCAGGTTGCACATGACGGTCGAGACGATCTCGGAGTTGGCGAGCTTGCCGCGAGCGGCGAGGTCAGAACCGCAGATAGCCAGGATGTAGTCACCGTCGATCTCATTGCCCTCGCTGTCCACGAACAGTACGCGGTCGGCGTCGCCGTCGTGGGCCAGGCCGATATCAGCATGGGTGCGCAGCACGAGCTCGCGAAGGGGCTCGAGGTGCGTAGAGCCGCACTCAACATTAATGTCGGTGCCGCAATAATCGGTGTTGATGGCGTGCACCGTGGCACCCAAGCGCTGCAGCGCGGCGGGCGTAGTCTGGCAGGAGGCACCGTGACCGCAGTCGACGGCAACGACCAGGCCGTCGAGCCTCAGGCCATCAAGCGTATCGATGGCATGGTCGACATATGCCTTGCGGGCGTCCTTCATCTTGATGATGTGGCCCACGTCGGCACCGGTCGGCAGCGTGTCGGCAGCCATGGCTTCCTCGGACATGACCCAGGCGCTGATCTCTTCCTCGACAGCATCGGGAAGCTTCATACCCTTGCGACTAAAGAACTTGATGCCGTTGAACTCCGGCGGATTGTGCGAAGCGGAGATGACAATGCCGCCATCAAGCTCGTTTTGGACGGTGAGCAGCGCCACGGCAGGCGTAGGGATGACGCCGCAGCAGTGCGGGCGGCCGCCCTCGGCCATAATGCCGGCGGTCAGAGCACTCTCGAGCATGGTGCCCGAAAGACGCGTATCGCGGCCGATGCAGATATCCGGACCAAGGAACTTGGTCGCCGCGCGGCCCAGGCGAAACGCGAGGTCGCACGAGAGGTCGGCATTGGCGACGCCACGGACGCCGTCGGTACCGAAGATGTTCTGGGGCATAGGATCGCTCCTTCCCTAGCAGGCGATATGCAACCGCCCACCCTAGTCGAAAAAGAAAAGCGGGACCCGCCGAGGAATCGGCAGGCCCCGCTTGTACATTGTATCCCGAAAGGAGATAAAACCTTAGCGCTTGGAGAACTGGGGAGCGCGGCGGGCCTTCTTGAGGCCGTACTTCTTGCGCTCGACCACGCGAGCATCGCGCGTAAGGAAACCGGCCTTCTTGAGGTCAGCACGGTAGTCGCCAGCGTTCAGAAGAGCGCGAGCGATGCCCAGGCGCAGAGCGCCGGACTGACCGGAGATGCCGCCGCCATCGCACAGAGCGATAACGTCGAACTGACCGGCGGTGTCGGTCACCTTGAAGGGAGCAAGGGCGTTCTCAACGAGCTGATGACGGCCGAAATACTGCTCGGCGTCACGCTTGTTGATGGTCACCTTGCCGGTGCCGGGGACGAGACGGACGCGGGCGACGGCGTTCTTACGACGGCCGGTACCCTGGTAGACAACGGTGTTCTCAGCCATCTTTAAGCCTCCAGCTCAATCTTCGTGGGGTTCTGGGCAGCATGCGGATGCTCGGCACCAGCGTAGACCTTAAGCTTGGTCATCTGGGCACGGCCGAGGGTGGTCTTGGGCAGCATGCCGCGAACGGCGCGCTCGATGACCTTCTCCGGGTGCTTCTCCATAGCCTGGCGGAAGCTCTCAGCCTTGAGGCCGCCGTTGTAGCCGCTGTGGCGATAATAGGTCTTCGTGTCGGCCTTGTTACCGGTAAGCTGGACCTTATCGGCGTTGATGACGACAACGAAGTCGCCGCAGTCGCTGTTGGGCGTGAACTGGGGCTTGTTCTTACCGCGCAGGATCATTGCGATCTGGGTGGCAAGACGGCCCAGGACAGCACCATCGGCGTCGACGAGAACCCAGTTGCGCTGGACCTCGCCCTGCTTGGCGTAGTGAGTCGATTTCGAAATCACTTAGACTCCTCCATGTACAGTACGTGTTGTTACAGAGATTCACGGGGCTCTGCAAGTAACCCGTCCATATTACCCCGCTCGCCGTACGAGTCAACAGGTATTTTGGCTCCGACCAGAGTTTCTGCACATGTCATCCACGAGCCGTGATTTTCCAGCTCTTTAGCTGTTGTCATTTTTTTGAGGGTTCGCCGTCGCTAGCGCTCAACGAACTCTTGGATTTCCGCAAGCAGGCGCTTTGCCTCCTGGCGGCCCTGAATATACAGGTCCAAAAGCTTTGCCGGATCATGCTCGACATGACCGACCTCGACCGGCTTTTGCGGAGCGACGACCAACGCACGGCCCTCGCGCTCATACTTCCACAGGTGCATGCGCTGGATGTTGTAGCGGTCGTGGCGCGTCTCGATTCCCTCGAGCAGATAGGGGTAGTCGGCATAGCGGGCGCGCGCGGCAGGCATAAACTCGTAAGGCTTTTTCTCGTACGAGCGGTCCTGCGTGACGATGACGACCGCACGGTCGAAGCCCGCCTCCTCCAGCACGTGCTCGATGGGGATCGAATCGGCTACGCCACCGTCGACGTATTTGTGCCCGTCAATCTCGACCGGCGGCGTCACCAGCGGCAGCGACGTCGAGGCGCGTACGGCGTCGAGATCGAGCACGGCGCTTTTGACCGGGAGGTACGTGGCGGTTCCAAAAAGCATGTCCGTCGCGACGGCGTACATCTCGATGGGGCTCGCGTCGAACGTCTCATTGTCAAAGGGATCCAGGCGGTCCTGGACATCGTTGAAGATAAAGTCGTAACCCACAATAGAGCCCGTAGACGCAAACGATGCGGCACCCATGAAGCGGCTGTCGTTGCAGAAAGCCAGGTTGATGCGGTTGGCACGGCCAATCTGGTGCGACTTGTAGTTCACGCCGTTGAGGGCGCCGGCCGATACACCGTAGACAGCCGGAATCTCGACGCCGGCCTCCATGAGAACGTCGAGCACGCCTGCGGTAAACTGCCCGCGAAAACTACCGCCCTCCAAAACGAGCGCGACCTTGCCGGCGTTCTTTGCCTTATCTTCTGCAGTCATTTTGACCTCCTGCGATTGCGTTTTGGCTTTCTTCTACCCAGTTTTGGGATGGCGAGAGCGCAGGTTTTGGAGTTGAGGAGGGCGGGGCGGTCGGCGGGAAAGCGCGTCCCGTTCTCAGAGCAAATTCCGGGTCGCATTTTCCGCTGAGCCCGCCATCAGGAAAATGAGTCCCATTCCGAGCTTAGATTCCGGGATGCGCTTTCCGTTTGAGGCGTCATCCGGAAACTACGTCCCAGTCTGAGCGTGGATTCCGGGACGTGCTTTCCGCCTGGGCTGCCATCGGGAAAGCGCGTCCCACTCTGCGTCACTGAGGCGTTTTCTTTACGCCCGCGCCCTGCGCAGAGTTCGATTCTCCGCGGTGCGGGGGATCCGTTGATGGGTTGAGGCCGGGGTAAGACGCCCGATCGGCATCGCATCTATATCTGGCTGGAGCTTTGCGCGGAGAATCTGCGTATTTGCTTCGCAAATCCGCACCGGCTTCGGCCGCCTGCCGGCGTCCTCGCCCGCGGGCTAAAAACGCTTACGCGTTTTCTTTACGCCCGCGCCCTGCATAGAGTTCGATTCTCCGCGGTACGGACTAGAAATAAAAAGGCAGGTAGATATAAATATCTACCTGCCTGTTACTTATGGTGGAGGCGCGGAGAATCGAACTCCGGTCCACGAAAGCCCCCTGATTGGCATCTCCAAGCTCAGTCGCTGGTTTTGTCTCGGACGCTTTGCGCGCAGCGACACGCTCGCGGCACCCCAACCGGTTCGGTCTTAACCCGCGCCATACCGATTACGTGCGCAGGAGCATTCCCCTAAAATGACGTCGCGCCGGTGTCGGGGAAATCACCGGGTTGACGCGCCGCTATAAACTAAGCAGCGAGAGCCATAGGCTCAAAAGAAGAGTTGTTGTCAATTCAATTTGACGGTACCCCTGTTTAACGAGGCGAGGAGACCTCGGCTTGCTTCCTCTCTCAGAGCTATCGTGTCGAAACCAGTCGCCCCCGAATGTCGGGAAAGTCTGGATGGCATTGGACACGAGCGCCCAACACCCGTCGACTTTTCAAGGAACACGCGGGGTGAACCCCGCTCGTGGATAGCTATCTTACCACGTTCTGAAAGCGGACAGCTGTTCTATGCACGAGCTGTGAAGACCCCAATGTGTGCCGCACTTCGCACTTTTGCTACCGATCGCGTCACGTATATTTTCGCCAAGCAAAATTGAACCGTCGAAAGGACCGTTATGGATACCAAGCAGCAACTCGTCAATGCCCTCGCAGGCCTGGGCTCAACCATTACCGAAGCTATGGATGTCATCGAAGGCTTTGTCCCCTGCGGACATCCCGCCCTCACGGTATCGAACGCACTCGTCGCGCTGGACGCTGACGATGATGCAGCTCTCGCCCAGCAGCTTGAGACCGTCGAGGGCTTTATCGACCACGTGAGCGAAAACCGCGGCGTGACCGCCTACCACGGCGTCGAGGTCGAGCTCGCGGGTCCCAAAGCCGATCTGCTCGCAGCAATCCGCGAGGTAGGCGCCCTTATGCAGACCGCAGGCGTCAAGAACACCCAGGTCAACGAGTGGGTCTACCGCAGCCTGGCAGCGCTAAACGATTCCGACGAAAAGGCAGCCGAGCAGCTCGCAGAAAGCCCCACCATTAAGGCCGAGCTTTTGTAAATAGCAGACGCGGGCCCCTTGGCGTACCGTCGTCCAAGAGGCCCGCAAACAGCTCGCGTCAACCGATAGCCGCGCCGCCGCGTTCGGCCAATGCAAGAATCGGCATCATTTGACGAGGTGTCTTTGTTGCAAGATCGGCATGTTCGAGCAGCTTGCGATCGTTGGTCACCAAGTAATCGACCTGTGCGCGCTTGCACGCGGCGAGCACCAAGTTGTCCTCGTAATCGCGATGGAGCGTCAGATATTTGTCGGCTAGCCACAGATCGGATGCATCAGCGCCCACGGCCGTGGCGTTTTCGGTCATGTTCCGAACAAACGCCAACGCCGCATCGCCAATTGCACGGGCAGACGCCTCGTCGAGCGCTCCCCCGCTGGCAAGAACGCTGCGCTTCAGTTCGTGTTGGACAACGTACAGCACGTCCTTGGCGATATGCACCGGAAAGAACAGCAATGCCCCCGTCTCCGTCGCCTGACCAATAAACGCACGCGCGGCAAGCGACTCGGCATGGTCGACGCAAAACGAATCAACCCATACGTTGGCGTCTACCATGATCTTGAGAGGCGCCCCACTCACTGGATCATCCCCTTTTGGCGATAATGCTCATCCATGGCTTCGGAATAGATTGTGTCCCAACCGCGATCGTCGGATACGGGCGACGGAGCGATGCCCAGGTCCGCGTAAAGCTGATCCGCCGCCGCCCATGATGCGGCGAACGGAGTATCGTGCGCGACGGTTTGTTGCCGACCATCAACGGCAGACAGCACTTCCTCACACTGCCCGCCACCCTGTGCGACCTTGACCACAACCTTTTTGATGAGCTCGGGCAGTGACCTGCCCGAAAGCTGCAGCGCCTCCTCGGCACGGTTCTTGACCTGGCGATCCACGCGAACGTTCACCTGCGCCATGCCGCCAACGGTAGCCATCTCAACCTCACCTTCAGCATTTGCTAGCTTTGCTAGCACGAGCATATATCCGCGCTAACCTCTCGTCAAACAAAAGAAGGCCTGCACCCTGGCGGCTGCGGTGCCGCCCGAATGCAGACCATATACTCAATTCGAAAACGCTAACGCAGGTACGCCTTTGCGTTGCCCAGGCTGTAGGCGATCGTTGAGCCGTTGTGCAGCAGTGACGACGTCTGCGGAGTGATCATGCCGGTAATGCCCAGCGCCAGGAGCGCCGAGTTGGTGAGCATCACCTTGGAATACGAACTCGTCAGACGGTCGATAAGCCCCTGGCTCATGCGGCGCAGGCGCACGATCGCGGCCAGATCCGTATCGGTCAGGATGATATCGGCGACCTCCTTGGCGATGTCGCTTCCGCCACCCATCGCCAAGCCCACGTCGGCCAAACCGAGCGCCGGCGAATCGTTGACGCCGTCGCCCACCATGGCAACATGGCGCCCCTCGCTCTTAATGCGCTCCACATAGGCGTACTTGTCCTCGGGCAGCAGTTCGGCCTTAAACTCGTCGACACCCGCCTCGCGCGCAATGCGCTCGGCCGTGCGCTCCGAATCGCCAGTGAGCATAACGACATGCTTAACGCCCAGCGCATGCAGATCGGCGATGGCTTCACGGACCCCGGCCTTGAGCGGGTCCTCGATACCAAGCACGCCCACAACGGTACCATCGACCGCCAGATACAGCGGCGACAGGCCCTGCATCTGGCGGTCGATTTGCTCCTTAATGTCGGACTCGAGCTGCGCGCCCTCATCGTCGAATACAAAGTGCGCGGAACCGATGATGGCGCGACGTCCTTCGATGGACGAAGCGATGCCGTGTGCCACGATGTACTCGACGGCAGCATGGCGCTCGCGGTGCTCGAGCCCGCGCTCGCGTGCCGCATTGACCACGGCGCGCGCCACCGGATGCGGGAAATGCTCCTCCAAGCAAGCGGAAAGGCGCAGGATCTCGTCCTCGCTCCAGCCATCGGTCGTGAGCACGCAAGCTAGACGCGGCTGCGCCTCGGTGAGCGTGCCGGTCTTATCAAACACAATGGTGTCGGCCTTGGCAAACGACTCAAAGTACTTGGCGCCCTTGACCATCACGCCCATCTTGGCGGCGTCGCTCATGGCAGTCATAACGGCGACGGAACCCGTGAGCTTGAGTGCGCACGAGTAGTCGACCATCAGTGCCGCTGAGGTCTTGATGAGGCTACGGGTGGTGAGCGCGACAAGGCCCGCGAGCAGGAAGTTCCACGGGACGATCTTGTTGGCGAGGTCTTCCATGTGCGACTGGCCCTCGGACTTGAGCGAGTCGGCCGTCTGCACGAGCGAGACGATCGAGCGCAGTTTGGTTTGCGCCGTATTGGCGCGCACACGCACCAAGATGCTGCCGTCTTCCACGACGGTGCCGGCGAACACGTCGTCGCCTGCGCTGCGCTCGACGGCCAGCGGCTCGCCGGTCAGGGTCGCTTGGTTGACCATGGCGCTCCCCTGCTCGACCACGCCGTCGATGCAGATAGACATGCCGGTGCGCACGGCGACCAAATCGCCGGGCTCGAGCTCGGTCGCAGCAACGCTTACCTCGGTGTCGCCGACGACCTTTTGCGCCTTGTCGGGCACATCGAGCAGCGAGTTGATGAGCTCGTTTTCGCTCATGGCGCGGGTGTAGTCCTCGAGCAGCTCGCCCACGTTGAGCAGAAACATCGTCTGGCCCGCGGTGTCGACATCACGTTTGACGAACGAAATGCCGATGGCCGAAGCGTCAAGCACGGGAACGGTCAGGCGCGGCTGCGCCAGCTCATGAAGGGCAGCGCGCAAAAATGCCATGTAACCGGCCACGACAAACACCGCACGCAGAGGCGTCGGCAAGAACCAGCGACGTGCGTAATGGGCGCCGACGAGTGTGGCCAGGTCCATAACGAGTTTGTGCTTGCGCGGCTCAAGCTGCATCACGTAACCCGTCTTTGCGTCGGCAATGGCCTGGGCATCGAGCGCACCCAAGGCGTCGAGCACGCTCGCGCGACACTGCTCGTCATATTCGAGCGCCATCTGGCCAATACGACCATAAACGCGCACCTTGTGCACGCCGTCGATATCGCCGCTGAGCTTAAGAAGTGCATCGAGATCGCTCTCTGGCACAGGACCCGCCAATTGAAGACGGGTCCTGCCGGGGATCTCGCTAATAATCGAGAATCTCATAGTTTGTGCCTGGGAGCGTTACTCGGCTGCCTCGTCGGCAGCGGCCTCGCTCTGGGTGATGTAGGCAGCCTCGGCAACCATGTCATCGACATTGGCCTTGGCCTGCTCGACCATGTCCTGGTAGCAGTTCTTGACGCGCATACCGCACGCGATGCCCTGCACGCAGGCATTCTTTACCGGAGCGCTGGTGAGCAGCTTGATGCCGGCCGTACCAAGCAGAAAACCGCCACCGACAAGCAGGGTGTTAAACGTCGACTTCTTCATGTTGCTTCTCCTTTTGCCGCACAAGCGCGGCATGGTGCCTTAGCACCCGAGTTCATTAGTTTGCTCGAGCACGCTTTTGAGAACAGTTTAGTATAACTATTTGGTCAACAATGGCTAACTTTTTGAAAACATGCGGTCCAGACCGCCCGGTACTCGGCGGTTCACTCACCACGATGCAAATCCGCACCCCCACGGGTATCCGCCCCCGCCCTTGCGAATCAAAGGTGAATACTTTTCCGCGAAGTGAACGAGTCAAATCGGACCCCTGAAACATCCGCATTTTTCGCCAACAAAACCGCGGGAAAAACTTGGCAAAACCGCAGGAAACCAGCTCCTAAAAGTGTCGATGCTCCGAGGGTCCAAATAAGGTCGTTCACTTCGCGGAAAAGTATTCACCTTCGATTTCCACCTCCCCACAATGTGACAAAGGGACTGTCCCTTTGTCACATTAGGGACAGTCCCTTTGCCACAGTCCTACAGCTGCCAGGCAGCCGCTTCCTTTTGCAGCGCAACCATGCGGGCGAATTCTCCACCTGCCGCCTTGAGCTGCGCCGGAGTGCCCTGCTCGGCAACCACGCCATCCTTGAGCACAACGATTTTGTCGGCATTTTCCACCGTACGCATACGGTGGGCAATAACGATAACCGTCTTACCTGTAAGCAGACGGGAGAGTGCCTGTTGCACCACGGTCTCGTTCTCCACATCCAAGCTCGCCGTCGCCTCGTCCAACAGTACGATAGGCGCGTCTTTGAGCAGCGCACGGGCGATAGAGATGCGCTGGCGCTCGCCGCCGGAGAGTTTGGAGCCGTTCTCACCGATCATGGTGTCGTAGCCCTGCGGCATGCGGCTCACAAACTCGTCGCAGTTGGCGGCACGCGCAGCCGCAAGCACTTCCTCATCGGTGGCATCACGACGCCCGAGGCGGATGTTTCCCATCACCGTGTCGTCAAAGAGCAGCACGTCTTGGAACACAATGGCGTAGTCGCGCAGCAGCACCTCGGGATCCACACTCGCAACATCCACGCCACCCACGGTGACCGTGCCTTCGGTGGCATCCCAAAAGCGCGCGGCCAGGCGGCTCACCGTAGACTTACCGGAACCCGAAGGACCGACCAGCGCCGTAACTTCGCCTTCCTTGGCGGTAAAGCTCACATCGGTAAGGACTTTCTCGCCGGCGCGGCCGTCCTCGCCCGCACCATAGCCAAATGCCACGTGATCGAACACCACATCGTGACCCGCGGGCTCAAATTTCTCGCTGCCCCGCGCCACAGGCTCTTCCATGATGGAACGCATGCGCTTGGCAGACGACTCGGCGATAAACAGCTCAGACATTAACATTAACGCCTGGTCAAAGGGCGCATAGATACGGCTCACCATAAGCAGGAAGGCAAACATCACCAAAAAGTCGACCTGCCCGGAGGCGACCACCGCGGCACCCGTAACCAGCGTGGTGGCAATGCCCAGACGCAGGATGACAAAGGCGGAGTTGACCAAAAGCCCGTTAGCGAGCTCGCCCTTGGTGGTCTCGCGCTCCTCGGCATCGATCACGGCGTTGAGTCTCTCAAGATAATGGGCCTCCTGGTTGGTGGCGCGGATCTCGCGAACGCAGTCGAGCGTCTCTTGAATCGCCTCGGTAACCTTGACCTTCTCGGCGCGCACGCGATCGAACACCGGGGTCATGGGGCCGCGTGTTAGATACAGCACGGCAAAGGCCACGGGAACGCTCCAAAACGCCGCGATCGCCAGCTGCCAGCAAAAGAACAGCGACGCCACGAACACAATGGCGCTTGCGATGATGGCACCCCAAAGCTCTCCCAGCACGTGGCTGTAGGCGTGCTCCATGGCCTGGACGTCGCCCATGATAGTCTCGGTTAAATCGGCCAGATCACGACGACCAAAAAACGACAGCGGCAGTTTGCGCAAGCGCTCAGCAATCTCCATACGCTGCTTGCCGCACTCCTCGTAAAAGATGCAGTAGGTGTAGTAATACTGCTGCCAGTTAGAGGCAAAGAGCAACACGAAAAAGACCAGGAGGCCACCCACGATCGGCAGGGCATCCGGCAGGTCAGCCCCGCTGGCGAGATGCTCGACAAAGCCGGCCATAACCAGGAATAAAAAGCCCATGCCGGCCATGGTAATGAGATTGGTGAGCGTGGTCCAGAAAATGCCGCGTTTTACGCCGGCGACGCCTTTATCGGATAGGAAATACTTCTTTTGGAATGAGGCGAACATTTAGGCCTCGCCTCCCTTCGTGACGGCGGCATCCGCGGTCGCTGCAGTGATTTTCCAGCTCGCGGCCTGTTCGTATTCGGCCCACATCTTGGCATACAGACCCTCTTGGGACAGCAACTCGGCATGGGTACCCGACTCCTGCACGCTGCCCTGGTTGAGCACCACGATTTGGTCTGCGCCCACCACAGTCGAGAGTCGGTGCGCAATCATAATGACTGTGCGACCAGCCGCCAGCTTGCTAAAGGCGCGCTGGATGAGCGCCTCGTTCTCGGGATCGGCAAACGCCGTGGCCTCATCGAGCACCACGATAGGCGCGTCTTTAAGGATCGCGCGGGCGAGTGCCACGCGCTGGACCTCGCCGCCCGAAAGATATGCTCCGCCGGCACCGAGCATGGTATTGATGCCCTGTGGGAGCTTGGCCACAATGTCGTCGCACTGAGCTGCAGTGAGGGCCGCACGCACTTCGTCGTCAGTGGCCGTAGGCTTGGAGGCGCGCACGTTATCGGCAAGTGTTTGCCGGAACAGCTGGTTGGTCTGGAACACGAAGGCGACCTGGCCCATAAGCTCGTGCGGATCCATATCGCGAACGTCCACACCGCCTACGAGCACTCGACCCGAGGAAACGTCCCAAAAACGCGGGATCAGGCTTGCGCAGGTTGACTTGCCGCCACCCGAGGGACCCACCAGGGCGAGAGTGCTACCCGCGGAAACGCTAAAGCTCACATGGCTAACGGCAGGTGTTTCGGCACCCTCGTAGGTAAAACTCACGTCCTCAAATCGCACGTCGCCACCGGCAGGGTGCTTGGGTTGGGCGGGCACGGAGAGCTGCTTGGAATCCATGACGCTTCGAATACGAGCCAGCGAATCGGCACTCATCTGAGAGGCCTCGCCCACAAACATGAGCTTGGTCATGGCCGTCGGCACCACGGCCGAAAATATCGCGTAAAACGTGAAGTTGGCCATAAAATGCGCGAAGTCCGTCTCGCCCGGCGCCAACAGCAACGCCACGGGCAGCAGGAATGTCACAAGGCCATTGAGCGCGGTAAGGTTGAGCACCTGCGGACCTCGGCAGAACGTGCCCGCATAGTTTTGCGCCATGTCGGCATATTCGGCGATCGCATCGTGGAAGGCCTTAAAGGAGTAGACCGTCTGCTGAAACACCTTGACCACGGGGATGCCTCGTACGTATTCGGTGCCGGTCTTGTTCATCTTGACCAGCGCTCCCATGTAGGCCTTCATGAACTCGGCGCCTTTGCCGCTCATCATGGTGGCCATGGCGCCAAACGAAATGGCCACCGAGATGAGGCATGCCGCGCCCAAGCGCCAATCGAGGGCGAAAAGCAGCACGAGCAAGCCCACGACCATGGCGACGGCGTCTGCGATATCGGGCAGCATGTGTGCGAGCAAAGTCTCGGTGGAGGCGGCACACCCGTCTACAACACGACGCAGCTCACCGGTGGCGTGCGTGTCAAAGTAGCCAAGCGGCAGTTTAAGCAGGTGCTCGCTCGCAGTCTTGCGGATATTGGACGCGCAGCGAAACGCAGACAGGTGCGTGCACATGAGGCCTGCGAAATACACTACGATGCTTGCCAGCGCAAACCCCACGGCCCACCAGCCATACATCGCGATGTCGCAGACTTCGCTCCAGTTAGGTGCCACGGCGATCAGGTCGCGAGCGACAAGCCAAATGCACACGTACGGGCCAAAGCTCAGCAGCTGCGAGAGCGCCGAGAGCGCCATGCCCAAATACGTTAGGAATTTACGGTCACCGGCATACGCGAGCAACTCGCCGATGCCTCCACCTTCCCTTTTTGATCCCTTTGCCATGAGATTCCTTTCTAACGGCTTGAGAGTTAACCGTAATGAACTTATCATTGATGTGTTAGCCATGGCTCACAATCAAGCCAGGCGTGGACGTTTCTGCAAAGGAAAGGGACGCTTTTGCAAATACGGCGGGCAGCGACCGACATAACCGAGCTCTACGCACCGCAATTTGAGCAGTTTGGCCTGGAGCTTACCGGCAAGGGTGCCGTCTTTACCGGCGAGGTGGCAAACGAACGGGCGCACGGCCGCGCATGGATCATGCCTCTCTCCCCTGCCTGCATCGTCATGGAGCATTTCATCACCCCGACGCACGATATGTACCTGGCCGAATACACACCCGAGCCATACGCCTGCGTGAGCGAAGTCAGCGCGCCCACACTTACATGCATGCCCGAGGCTGGCATAACGCCCGCGAACCTCAAACCATTGCATGGACCGTGGCCAAACAATGCCGTTTGCAGCTTTATCCAAGATAGCTGTGGCGAGGAATTAAGCCCGCTGTTTGCGGGGGAGCTTTATCACTCGCGCTCGGTGCTCTTTTTGCCTGGATATTTTGACGAACTGGAGCATCGCTATCCCACCGAGTTCGCGGGGATCTTTGAGGCGTTTGCCGAGCCGTGGCACGAGGAAGCGACGTCTGTCATCTGCCACACGCTGCGCCGGATTAACGAGGACCGCGCCCGCACCGTAGGCGGACACGTCTATATGCAGGGCATCGTGGAGACCATGGTCGCGGAGCTCGCCTGTTCGTGCGCGGCCCACAAGCAGGCGCGGCAGGCGACAGATACACGCGTCAGCATAACCATTGCCGTAGAAGCAACGGCAATGATTGAGTGCGCGCTCGACAAAGGCAGACGTGTGGGTATCAACGAGGTGGCCGAGAGGCTCTACACAAGCCGCTCCAAACTATGCGCCACCTTTAAGGCCCAAACTGGCGAATCCCTGGGCGCCTACATTCGCAGACGCCGTATGGAGCGAGCACAGGACCTTTTGGCCGATAGCGCGCTCACGATAGCGCAGGTAGCAGAGCGGCTCGACTACCCTCAGCAAGCCGCCTTCGCCCAAGCCTTCAAACAATACACCGGCACCACCCCCACCGCTTGGCGAAGCAAGCATCGCTAAGGCCCAAGCTCCCTGGCCGTAACGGAGCGATTAATTAGCCACCGCCCGTCAGCTCACCCAGGATCTAAACGTCAAGATGCGCACAATCAAGCGCCTTTTTGATAAGAGGGACAGATCGATCAGCCAAATACAACGGAATGTTGAGCACCCCGTCGTCGAGCTTTAGGTTCTTAAGTGAGTAGCGGACCCTCAATGGAGTCGTCTCCGCATGCTTGTCGGCATAGTACTTAAGGCTCTTGGAGTGAACGACCTCTCCCGATTTGACCTCGACGGGAACGATTTCGTTTCCGACTTGAATCAAAAAATCGACTTCGTGCTTCGGCTTCTCGTTTGTCCAGTAACGCGGAGCAGCATCTAACTGTGAAAGTAATGCCTGAAGCACATAGTTCTCGGCGAACGAACCTTTGAACTCCGAAAATAGCGCATCCGAGATGGCAAAAGCGGACGCATCCAGCCTTGCCATGCGGCGCAGCAAGCCGACATCAAGACAGTAGACTTTAAATGCCTTGAGGTCATCGTACGCAGAGAGCGGCACACCACCGGCAGCATTAAGGCGAACCGCCGTGATGAGCCCAGCATCGGCAAGCCATTCCAGAGCATCCTCGTATTCTCGAGCACGAGCCCCCTCGCGCACCGCACCCCAAACGAACTTTTTGTTCTCGCGCGCCAACTGAGCTGGAATCGAGTTCCATATTTGCGAAAGCTTGGCGAACTGCGCACGGCCACCATGCTTGGCAAAATCGCGCTCGTAGGAATCCAAGAGATCAGACAACACCTTATCGACCTGAACGATATCGCCCGTCTCCACCCACCGGCCAAGAGCCTCTGGCATGCCGCCGCATGCAAAATAACGACGAAGATGCTCGACGAGACGGACATGGAAGAAATCGGGCACTGTTTCGATCTGATCCAGGCCGCCAAGGTATTCGTCGTAGTTTGCAGCGCCCTCGGCTTTCAGAAACTCGGAAAAGCTCATGGGGCGCATCTCCATGAACTCGACCTTTCCCACCGGAAAAGCGCTGGTCTCACGGGACAAGCGAACGCCCAACAAAGACCCTGCGCATGCGACGTGATACTCGGGGGCCTCGTCACAGAAGTATTTAAGGGCGCCGACTGCAGAAGGACAATCCTGGATCTCATCAATAATAAGCAGCGTTTTGCCGGGATCGATAGGCTGTCCAAGTGCCAGGGAAAGATTTGAGATGATCCGTCGAGGATCGCGCGTACCTTCGAAAAACTGAGCGTACTCGCTCTGTACCCCAGGTGACGGCTCCTCGAGCGTCAGATACACAAAATTGATGTACGAGGTTCGGCCGAACTCCTTAAGCGCCCACGTCTTTCCAACCTGGCGCGCCCCCTTAAGGATAAGCGGCTTACGATATTCTGACGCTTTCCAAGCGTTAAGCTTGGCAATGATATCTCGCTGCATGGACGAACCTCCCGCAAAGAAACTTCCGTAAACGTGATATTTCCCACATTTTACCCTAGGTAAAACGTGACATTTATCACATTTACGGAAGTTTTAAGCTCATTTCGCCACACTCTCATCACATTTATTGCAATGTGACAAAGGGACAGTCCCTTTGTCACCCGCACAAAAATGGACGCGCCAACGGCGCGCCCATTCACTCTATTCCATTCAGCCCCACCTGACCCGAACGGCCGAGTCGTTGCCAGAACCCGGGAGCCCCGGCAGGGCGGGTGCTTGCTCAAAATGAGTTCCGCACGCAAAGAAGGCCACTTAATGTGGCCTTCGTCTTGCGCAGGACTGTTCGAAATTTTGAGGAAGCACCCGCCCTGCCGGGGCTCCCGGGTTCCCGTTTACGAGAGCGACGTTCTCAGCAACTCGTTGAAGAGCTTCGGGTTGCCCTTGCCGCGGCTCGCCTTCATGCACTGGCCCACCAAAAAGCCGATGACCTTCTGGTTGCCGTCACGATACTGCTGCGCCTGATCGGCACAGTTTGCCAGCACCTCGTCCACGATCGGCTGCAGCGCGCCAGCATCGCTCACCTGACGCATGCCGCGCTCGTCGACGATCTTGTTGGGGTCGTCGCCGGTCTGGGCCATGGCCTCAAAGACCTCGTGTGCCTGGTTGGAGCTGATGGCATCGGTCGCCAGCAGCTTGGCAAGGGCTGCCACCTGAGCCGGCGCGATGCCGGACTCGGCCAGCGAGACGCCCGCGCCCTTAAGGTAGGCGATCATCTCGTTCACCAGCAAGTTTGCAACCGTCTGGGCCTCCTTGCCAGCCATACCGGCAGCGGCGGCCTCAAAGAACTCGGCAAACTCCGGGTCGCCGGCAATCTGCTCGGCGTCGGCTGTCTTAATACCAAAGTCGGCCTCAAAACGGACGCGCTTGGCGTCGGGCAGCTCGGGAATCTCGCCACGGCAGCGGTCGATGAACTCGTCGTTCAGATCGAACGGCGCTAGGTCGGGATCGGGGAACAGACGATAGTCGTCGGCCGTCTCCTTCACACGCATGACAACGGTGCGCTTGCGGCTGGGCTCCCAGTGGCGGGGCTCCTGGTAGATGATGCCGCCCTCCTCGAGCACCTCGGCCTGGCGGCAGATCTCGTAGGCAAGGCCGTCATGCAGGCTCTTAAACGAGTTGAGGTTCTTAAGCTCGGTCTTGGTACCCAGCTTGGTCTCGCCGCGGCGACGCAGCGACACGTTGCCGTCGCAGCGCATGGAGCCCTTCTCCATGGAGCAGTCGGAAATGCCCAGCGTCACAAAGATGCGACGGAGCTTCTCCATAAACAGGCGGGCCTCCTCGGGCGTGCGCAAGTCTGGCTCTGTCACGAGCTCAATCAAAGGCGTGCCGCAGCGGTTGTAGTCGACGAGCGACTCGGCCGCGGCGGTAATGCGGCCCTCGGCGCCGCCCACGTGGACCATCTTGGCGGCGTCCTCCTCCATGTGGATGCGCAGAATGCGAATGGGTACCGTGTAGGAACCGTCCTCGCGGCGCTCGGGCATCTGCAAGTTAGAAGCATCGTAGCTGGCCAGGTGACCGGCACGCTGGTTGCCCTCGCGCATGGTCGACGTCATGGACGTGGACAGACCCTCGGCGTTGGCCGAGGCGCTCGCCAGGCTCTGGGCCTCGGCCTCGCCAAACGCGCAGTCGGGGCGCTCGGCGGCACCGCGACCGGTCACGTCCAAATCCAGGTGACCGTACATGGCAAAGGCGACCGGGCCCTGCGTGGTCTGAAAGTTCTTGGCCATATCGGGATAGAAGTAGTGCTTGCGGTAGAACATCGAGTGGCGCTGGATCTCGCAATTGGTGGCGAGACCGGCCTTGACGATGCTCTCGATTGCCTTCTTGTTAGGCACCGGCAGGGCGCCGGGCAGACCCAGACACACCGGGCACACGTTGGCGTTGGGCTCGTCATCGTGGCTGAGCTTGCAGTTGCAGAACATCTTGGTATCGAGTGCGGTGAGCTCGGTATGGATCTCCAGGCCGATCACGGCCTCCCAATCCTGCAGGACCTCGGAAAGTTCCTTCATTACAGCTCGCCTCCCTTCCCGGCAAAATCGGGCGCGACGGAAAGCGCGGGCGCACCCGTGGCGGCATCGGCAAAGCCGCGCTCCAGGGCGCGGGCAAACGTGAGCAGCTGACGGTCCTTAAAGGCAGGTCCCACCAGCTGGGCAGAAACGGGCAGTTGAGTATCCTCACCCAAGCCCAGCGGCACCGAGATGCCACCGTTGCCGCAAATGTTGAGCGAGATGGTGTACAGGTCGGAGAGGTACATCTGCGTGGGGTCGCTGATCTCGCCAAACTTAAAGGCCGTGCGCGGCGAGGCGGGCATGAGGATGGTGTCCACCTTGGCATACGCAGCGTCGTAGTCCTGCGTGATGAGCGTGCGGGCCTTCTGCGCGGCGTAATAATACTTGTCGTACACGCCCGAGCTCAGCAGGTAGGCGCCGAGCATCTGACGGCGCTTGGCCTCGGCACCAAAGCCGTGGGCGCGCGAAAGCGAACTCTGGTCGGACAGGTTGGCGCAGCCCTCCTCCTGATAGCCGTAGCGAATGCCATCGAAGCGGGCCAGGTTGGAGAACGCCTCGGCCGGGCCGATGACGTAGTAGGCGGCGATGGCGGCGTCCAGGTGCGGCAGGTCGACCTCGACCAGCTCGGCGCCCTGGTTCTGCAGCTCCTGGGCGGCGCGCTGAACAGCGACCTTGACCTCGGGCGTCAGGCCCTCGGTCTCCATAAACGCGGGGATGATGCCCACGCGCTTACCCTCGATGCTGTCGTTGAGATGCTCGGTAAAGTCGACAGCGCAATCCTGGCTGGTGCAGTCGTACGGATCGTGGCCCGCGCCGGTAAGCGCGTTCATGGCCAGCGCGACATCCTCGACCGTGCGGCCAAAGGGGCCCACCTGGTCGAGCGACGAGCCAAAGGCAACCACGCCGTAACGGCTCACGGCGCCATACGTGGGCTTAAAGCCCACCACGCCGCACAGCGACGCCGGCTGGCGAATGGAGCCGCCGGTGTCCGAGCCCAGCGACAGCGCGACCTCGCCCGCGGCGACGGCTGCAGCGGAGCCGCCCGAGGAGCCGCCGGGCACGCGCTCGGTATCCCAAGGGTTGTTGGTGCGGTGGAACGCCGAGCTCTCAGTGGAGCTGCCAAAGGCAAACTCGTCCATGTTGGCCTTGCCCATGGGCAGGCAGCCGGCATCGAGCATGCGCTGGACGCAGGTAGCGGTATAGACGCTCTGGTAGTCCTCGAGCATACGGGAAGCGCAGGTGGTGCGCGTACCCACGAGGTTCATGTTGTCCTTGATGGCCAGCGGCACGCCCGCGAGCGGGGGCAGCGGCTTGCCTGCGGCACGGTCGGCATCCACGCGCGCGGCGGCCTCGAGCGCAAGCTCGGGCGCCACCTGCAGGAATGCCTGGACCCCGCCCTCGCGCGCCTCGATGGCGACAAGGGAGGCCTGGGCCACCTCGGTAGCGGTAAAGTCGCCGGCAGCAACGCCCGCGGCGATCTGGGCAGCGGTAAGGGAATCGAAGCTCTGCGCCATTACTCGCTCTCCCCCTCTCCCAAAATGGACGGCACGCGGAAGTAGCGGTCGCGCGCGCTGCCGGCGTTTTCGAGCGCAACTTCGAGCGGCAGGTCGCGCTCGGGCTCGCGCAGATCATCGCCCATCACGTTGGACAGGCTTCCGATAGGATGGAACGTGGGCTCCACGTCGGGCAAGTCATATTGCAAGACGGGCTCGAGCATCTGGACGGCGTCGTTCAGATAGGACGTCAACTGGGTGAGCTCGTCATCGGTCAGTGCGATCTTTGCGTACTCGGCGATGCCGCGCACGTCTTTCTCGCTGAGTGCCATAGGCGCTCCCTTCCGCATAGCAGTTAAACCGCTCTAGTATACAAGGCAACGCCGGCTTGGAGCAGGCGCTTTACCCAAATGCAGCGAAAACGTAACGAGGACGGCGGGCTGGCAGGCGGCAGGCTGGCGGTTCCGCAGCGAAACCGCACCGTCCATAGCGAAAACCGTCCCGTCCATAGCGAAAACCGTCTCGCCCACAACGAAAACCATCACAACATTCGACGTTTTTCGCCAAAATCGAGATTTTCATCGAATGTTGTGATGGTTTGGAAGCCCCAACCACCACAAAGGTGCCTGTCCCCATTGTGGTGGTTCTGAACGATGTCTTATGCCGAGGCCTTGGCCTTGCGGCGCTTGCGGACCGCGTGGATAACGATGTCCAGCAGCAACAGAACAATGGCTACGACCACGATAAGCACGGCAAACTCGCGCTTGCCCCAGTGGCGGCCGGCCAGCGACTTTTGCTTGTCGACGTCCTTCTTGTTGTACTTGGTGCGCACGCAATGCACCAGCAGGCGATGGTCGTTTACGCCGTAGGGCGTGCAGGTGACGAGCGTTACTTTGTCGGCGCCGGGCTCGATGGTCAGCGACTCCATCTCCTCGGGCAGCACGACCTCGGAGTCCACCATCTTGTAGGCGAGCGTCTTGTTCATGGTGTGCAGCAGCACCAGGTCGCCGGGCTCCAGCGAGTGGATGTCGTCGAACATGCTCAGGTTGCGCATGCCCGAGTGTGCGGTGAGCACGCAATGCGTCGAGGTGCCGCCCACCGGCAGGCTCGTGCCCTCCAGATGGCCGACGCCCGCCATGAGGACTTCTTCGCTCGTGCCGTGGTAGATGGGCATGCTCACGTCGATGGAGGGGATCTCGACCCAGCTCATCATGGGGTCGCGGTCAAAGATGAGCTGCTGGGCGTAGGGTTCGATCTGGTCGGCGGGGAGCTCGGTGGCCTCGCCCGCCAGCTGCTCGTTAAAGGAGCGCGCCTGGAGCAGGATGCGCTCGCGCTCCTCGGCAGACAGCGCGTCCACGGTGCTGGACACGGTGCTGATCTGGTTGAACACGCCCGAGGCCTCGAGCCGGTCCAAGATCCACGGCCAGGTCATAAGGCCCACGCCAATAAGGATGATGACGATGGTGATGAGCCGGTCGGCCCAGCGCGGCAGCCGCTTGCGACGGCGCTTGGGTTTGGGCTGAGGGCTTGAGCCACCGTTGGCCGCGGCGTTATTGCTCTTCATATGTTTGGCGCCCTGCACCATCGCCGGTCACTCCTCTACAACTCAAGTTGTCTAAACAAATAATAGCTGATTAGCGAGCTTCCGCGCCGGACAACGCAGCTAGACTGCACCGTCCGGGCCACGTAACCCCACTCAACCAATCAAGCCATATATTGCTTTCATCGTTTCGAGCAACTGCGCCATCGTTACGCCCGCAACCCCGATCTGTTTCAGATTGACGTCGCCCACCTCACAATCTTTAACAAACGCAAGCATATCGTCCTTCAGTTCTCCGCGCAGGTCGACACCTTCCGACTCGCCAAGCAGCTGAGCAAGCCTCAGTGCATCGCGTTTATGCTTTTTTACCTTCCTCGAATCAACGTTCTCCCCCGCTTCCCTTCTAGCTTTTAGGTCGAGATACGCCTTCGCTTTGAACGGGACAATGTATTCCGTACCCAGGACCGAAACGCCGCCTACGGTCCGAATTCCCTGAAGGAACAAGCTGTAGTAAGCATCGTCCAACAAAATTGCCGACAGACTGCTTATGTTTTCATCAACGTGAATGGGCGCCACATCAATCCCCTCACGACCCTTTAGAAAGTCGGGGCACTTCGCGAAGAGTTCGATCATATGGGGGTAGCCCGGCCTCTTAGGCTCTGTAAACCGATAAAAACATGAGCCTTTGCCTTCGCCCCAGCCGCAGCGGTAGCCGCCATCACGCACCAAAGTCCATATAGCTTCTGCCGTCTGAGGCAACCGGTCGTCGGCGACAATTACAACATCAAAATCGTGAGTCATCCTAAACGGAAGTCCCGCCTCCGCGAGCAAAATGTCGCATGCCGTGCCGCCGATAAGGGCATACGATCCTGCAGCTTCTTGCATATGCTGCTGAAATTCTTGGAGGCCTTCTACAGCGCTTCTTGCCATGGATAGTCCTTTCCAAACATGTGATCGACTTCGAGCTGAATTCGCTCATCGTCGATTGCCGCCAAAGATAGCGCAAGCGAAATGTCGTCGACGCGGGAGGAGTCGGCAAACACGGGCGCATAGCGCCACACTTGGATCATCGCCGTTTCGTTATCCGGCAACTCCCCGTCTGCGACTTCGAGGTCGCTCAGTTGACGCCATGCACTTCTTAAGACGGCCTTTTGTTCCATGCCCGGCGCAGCGAGCATCGAACGCGCAGCGAGCGCCGTCTCCCCGGCGTCAACAAGATAGTCGACCTGCGGCGTCTTCCTTGCAAAAAAGACCTTCGAGACAGGCGAGGAGAGCTCTGCCATGTGCTCACTGAGCAAAAGATCAACGGCAACAGGGAACACGACGACACGTCGCTCGCGACGCTCGCGCCTCGCGAGTCCCCTGTCAACAAGCTCGGTTATGGCCTCACTCGCACGGCTTGCCGAAATCCCAAGCGCACGACAAAGGTCATAGGGACGATATGGCTCCTGGGCTGCTCCCCAGATTGCGGCAGCCTGTGCGTTGGGTGACATCTTGGTCGCATGATTGCGAAACCAGGCACCGCCCCTCTCCGTGCAGGCCGTGCCCATAAATGGAAGAAAAGCCTGTCTACCAGGGCAGACAAAGGGAATCCCTTGTGCGACCAATGCTTTGCGCTGACGTGCATCGGCATCAGGAAACGAAACGACAACAGGAGTCTCCGCGCGCAAGGCTAGCTGGCTATAGACTCTCTTAGCCTCGGGAAGCCCGACGCCAGTAGGCAAACTTGCAAGCAAAAACGAAAAACCGTTTGCGTCAACAGCGCGGACCTCAATCGCCCGCAGATGCAATGGCAAGCGTGCGGATCCAGGCCAAGTTTTGGTCTTGGCGGAGAGGCCTAGTGCTTCTTGTAAGTAGATTAGCGCTTCGTTCATTTCCATCGTTTTCGTTTGATTCCATTTTTAATTGGAATTATACATAATTTTCGGAATTAACGAGATTCCTTTCGTGCGTAGGCCCGCATTTGAGTTTTCAAAATGTCCCGAATCGGTTGGGCGATTCGGGATACAATGTCAATAGAAAACGACGCACCCCGCGTAAGTGTACGAGAGCGCGGGCGGCCTAGTTTTCTGGTTTTGTTAAATGCCCGGGATCCGACCCCCGGGCATTCTTATTTGCGCTTATTGCGGCGCAAATGCCTTCTACCGTCCGCACCGCGCGTGCGCCTACGGACCTTAAACCGAACCTCATACGAGTCAAGAAACGCGATGACGAACGAGCCCACCGCCGCGAGGGCGGCGAGCGCGTTAAGGAATTTCAGCATATGGTGACCTCCGATCGAGTCGTCGGCCGCCCGCGCACGGGATGCGTCGCAAGGGTATTTTACTGCGAGCGTATGCACCCACGGCTGGTAAACGCAATAATTGCAAACATCTGTTCGATATTCATACGCTCGATCCATCGGACAATGGAGGCTGGCTGCGTTATCCCAAAAGAACGGGGCAGACTCCAGTGTGGAGTCTGCCCCGAAAAAAGAATGGCAAAGCAAGAACGTGGATGGACGAGAAAAATGTCCGCAAGTCTCATGGCCATCACATCCCACCTGCCAAAGGGATGGGTGAGCGAGCGTTACTCCTGCTCGGACTCCTCAGCCTGCTTACGGCTGCGGATGAGGTGCGCCACACCGATGCACAGCACCGCGCCACCAGCGATCCAAGTGAAGGTCACGCCGTTAAGGCCGGTGAGGGGAAGGCCGGTGCCCTTCTGGTCGACAATGGTGAAGCTGAGCTTACCGACCTCAGCCTTTGCAGAGTCAGCCTGAACAACATCTTGACCTGCCTCGATAGCACTCGTAGCGTCGGGCGTCACATCCGTACCGGCCTGGTTGAGCGTACGGCTGATAGTGAAGGTAACACCACTTGCTGCGGAATTGTTGTACCCAGGGGCAGGCTCAACCTCCTTGAGGACATAGGTGCCCTCATCGAGACCGACAACATTAATTTTGCCGTCGTCATCCGTGGTAAGCTGCACCACATCGCCTTCGTTATGTTTTACGCCCTTAGCGTCGATGTACTTGTTTTCGATGGTTTCGCCATTCTTCTCCTACAGAGTGAATTTAACGCCCGAAAGAGTCGGGTTTTTGCCATCTACAGCGTCACTACCAACCTTGGTGACATCGATGCCGTAGGTATAGTCATAAGCAGGGTGAATGACCGTAGTGCCCTCACCGGCACCGTGCGGGTTATTCGAGTAGGTAAGCTGAACCTCATTCTTCTGCGCCTTGCCGACGAGTCCCTCGAAATCAGTCTTAATGGCATCATTAGCGTCGAAGATCTTGGTGGAGTCGAGCTTGGCCTGGTACTCAACGGTCACCTTAGAGTTGCCATCCAGGGCGATAGGGCCGCCTTCCTCGTTCTCGCACGCCTTAAGATCAGTGAAACTAACTGTGAGTACGTTGTTGTTGTAGCCTAATTCGTAGCTAGAGGAGTTGACCTTTATATTGCCAATTTTGACCGTGACGTCTGGCGTCGTGCTGCCGTCCTTAAACTTCGGCGTCATGGATTCGGGAAGCTTATCCGTGAAGATGTATTTGTAGGAGGTGCTGTAAGTGTTGATGTTACCCGCAACGGTACCGGTAAGCTGATAATCGATAAACTGATCCATTCGGGAGTCCGCAGCCATGTTGGGATTCGTGAACACATTATCGCCAAAAGAGCCGCCTTCTTTGTCATCCTTAACGGCCTTGGTCACAGTGGGGACCTGCTTCTTGGGAGCAATGGTCTCAGCAGAACCGCCAACAACGACGAAAATCGGCGAAGTGAAGGTATCCTTGTTGCGTTTGGGTGGATTAGCGCTAGCGTTGACGTCTTTAGTCACGAAGAGCCAGTAGCCGGTATTCAGACCAGTGAAGGTGCCACCGGCGCTCGTTTTGCACTCATCCGTCCCTTCAGTGATATTGGCGTCCTCGAGTGCCTTGGCGATCTTGTCGAGAGTCTTTCCGGCATCGAGCTTAGTAGTCTTGTCTGTACCTGACTTGTACTCACCTTCGGTTTTACCTTTAAGCCAGTCAGCCCACTTCTGAGCATCATTGCCGGAGGGCTTTGTAACGTCGTTAGTATCGGCAGCCCCGATCACAGCATCCCTAACGGCATCTGACGCCCACTCAATGTCGGAAAGCGTCTTAGCGCCATTCCAGTTGTTAACGCCTTCCAAATCCTGCGTGACCTTGGCCTTGAAAATCTGGATACCCTTAAAGGTTGTATCCGTATAGGTCTTCTCGTCAATCTTTACATTGCCATCCGGAGCCACCGTCGGCGTACCCTCAGCAAACGCCATGGTCACCGGGGCCATGACTCCGCCGAAGCTCAGCGCTGCTGTGAGGCCGGCGGTTACTGCCAGGCGTGCGATGTTCTTGCTCATGCTCATCTTCTTTTCCTCTGCTTTCTGCTCGAATTCCATTTGATCTAAATCTGTCTGTCTGTGTCTAAGCATCTACTTCGCTACGTCTCGCCCCGCTCTCTGTGGGGCTGCCAGCTACTCTTTATGGCTGCCACCTCCCCGCTTGACCAGGAGCGCGACCACGATGAGCGCGGCTCCGGCGACCGCTGCGGCGGCCGCGGCGTACATTGCCATATCGCCAGTCGAGGGCATAAAGCCTCCGGTGGTAATGCTAGGGGGTGTGCCGGTGGGCGTGTTGATGAGCGACGCCTCCAGGCTGCCCGTCGACCCGTCCGCGCTGTCGGCGCGCAGGGGCGACTCGGCCGTGATGGTGAGCTTGGGCTTGGCGGCGGCCACCTGATCGACGTCCAGGCCCTCGGCCTTGACCGTCACGGAGCGCGTGCCCTCGAAGGCGGTGTAGCCCTTGGGCGCCTTGAGCTCGCGGACCTCCAGCTTGCCCGAGTCCACGCCCGAGACGGTCACGCGGCCGTCCTCGCCCGTGGTGACGGTGGCCTTGCCCTCCGCATCCCACGTGCCGTCGGCCGCCAGCGTGCGGCCGCGGTCGTCGGCGATGCTCAGGACCGCCCCGGCAAGCGGCTTGTCGCCGTCGCTGCCGCGCTTGGTGAGCGCGAGATCCCAGGTGTAGGCGCACGCGTCATCGCTCGGCGTGCGGGTAAAGCCGGCCTCGCCGGACTGGTCGGCAAAGGGAGAGCGCGGGTAGCGCAGGTAGACCTCGTTGGGGTTGCCCTTCGCGATGCCGTGGTTGCATGCGCTGTTGAGCGGTGCGTTGTACACGGCGACCACGCGGGCGCCAGCGGTAAAGGCGTCGGCCCCGCCGAGCGCGGCGATGATGTCGCCGGTGCGCACGGTGAAGATCTTATCGTCGACCGAGACCCTGCACTGGGCCGTGATGTCGGTCCAGCCCTTCGCGGGCTCGGTGCCGACGCGGCCGTCCTTACCGGCCGAGACGGCGTCAAAGCCGCCGTCCGCGCCCGCCGCCACGTACACGCGCATGCTCGCGGCCACCCTGGAGGGGTCGAGCCCCGCGCTCATGGTGTCGACGAACCGCACCGCATAGGTGTCGTAGGCCGCGAGCCCGGCCGGGACCGTGGCAGAGAGGCGCCAGTACCTGTCTCTTATACACATCTGACGCTGCCGACGATATGCAGTGTGTAGA
>UQVD01000002.1 GCA_900544385.1 uncultured Collinsella sp. | reverse complement strand
ACCTGTTACAGATCGAGACAAACCGGGCCCAAGCCGCCACAAAAGTGCCTGTCCCCTTTGTGGTGGTTTGGGGCGGCGGTATCAGAAAGTGTCAGACGGGGGCGGCTGCCGGGCCGCCGTGTGCGAAAAGAAGTGTCGGCCTGCGTCGCTGTCGTTGGGCGAGGTCCCATTTGCGGGGATACTGAAACCACGACAAGCAGCGTATGAAAGGATCGATGCATGGCTTTTCGTAAAGACTTCCTGTGGGGCGGCGCGACGGCTGCTAACCAGTGCGAGGGCGCCTACGACGTGGACGGCCGCGGCCTGGCCAACGTGGATGTGGCTCCGCACGGCCCTGAGCGCTACGCGGTGGTCTCCGGCCAGCGCAAGATGCTCGACTTCGAGGACGGCTATTACTATCCCGCGCAGACCGGCATCGATTTCTATCACCACTACAAAGAGGACATTGCCCTCTTTGCCGAGATGGGCTTTAAGACCTTCCGTATGAGCCTGGCGTGGACCCGCATCTTCCCCAACGACGACGAGACCGAGCCCAACGAGGCTGGCCTTGCCTTCTACGAGGACGTTTTCCGCGAGTGCCAAAAGCACGGTATCGAGCCGCTCGTGACTATCACACACTTCGACTGCCCGATTTATCTCATCAAGGAGTACGGCGGCTGGCGCAACCGCAAACTCATCGACTTCTACAAGAACCTTGCGACCACGATCTTTACCCGCTACAAGGGCCTGGTGAAGTACTGGCTCACCTTCAACGAAATCAATATGATTCTGCACCTGCCGTTTATGGGTGCCGGTCTGGTCTTTGAGGAGGGCGAGAACAAGGAGGCCGTCGAGTACCTGGCCGCTCACAACGAGCTCGTCGCCAGCGCTTGGGCAACCAAGATTGCCCACGAGATCGACCCCGAGGTCAAGATCGGCTGCATGCTCGCCGCAGGTAGCTACTACCCCTACAGCTGCCGTCCGGGCGATGTGCGCCAGGCGCAGCTCGACAACCAGGACAACTATTTCTTCGTTGACGTCCAGAGCCGCGGCTACTACCCGGCCTATGCCGTCAAGAAGCTCGAACGTTTGGGCATCGATGTGGGCATGACGGACGAGGACCGCGAGATCCTGGCCGCCAACACCGTCGACTTCATCAGCTTTAGCTATTACAGCACCCGTTGCTCTGCCGGTGCCGATAATCCCGATGTCGAGCGCACCCAGGGCAACGCCTTCGCCGGCGCCAAGAACCCCTACCTGCAGGAGAGCCAGTGGGGCTGGGCCATCGATCCACTGGGCTTCCGCATCACCCTCAACGACCTGTACGACCGTTATCAGAAGCCGCTGTTTGTGGTTGAGAATGGCTTGGGCGCCAAGGATGTTGTCGAGGAGGACGGCTCCATCAACGATGACTACCGTATCGACTACCTGCGCCAGCATATCGCCGCGATGCGCGATGCGGTGACCGAGGACGGCGTTGACCTGCTGGGCTACACTACTTGGGGTCCGATCGACCTGGTCTCGGCCGGCACGGGCGAGATGTCCAAGCGCTATGGCTTTATCTATGTGGACCGCGATGATGCGGGCAACGGCACCCTCAAGCGCTCCAAAAAGAAGAGCTTCGACTGGTACAAGCATGCCATCGAAACGAACGGTGAGGACCTGTCCTAAGGAAGTTGAGACACTCAACTTCAGGGTCTCCTAACCAAGGCGCCCGGCGAGCAGTTAATGCTTGCCGGGCGCGTTCGCATCGGGATGCCCATCAAGGAAGTGGCGTTGCGCGTGTCCCTTCCGGGCCATGCGGCTCAAAATCGCGGCGTGATGTGGACGACTGGGGTCGAATTAGCAGCATTTCGAGTCTGACTTTGATATCGAGACTGGTTCTTTATTAAAATAGATTTCCAGACAATTGAGTGGCCGGGGGTTAACCATGAGGGGCATGGGAGACACAACCGCATATCTGCGTCGGGGCATTCGGGAGATTATATGCCTGGCGCTGTTCTTCTTCACGTTTTTGGCGTGCGAGTATCTCTTTGATGTGCGCATAGCCGAGTTCGTGCCATCGAGTGAGGTCGTCATCTACGAGAGCATCGTTGTCGGCGCGAGCGTGATTGGCTTTTTCGTGCGCCCATTTCTGTACTATCGCCTTCCCCAGACGATCGATGCGACGAGCGATATTACAGGCGTGCTGTTGGTATCGGCGTTGCTGCTGATGATTACGGCAGTGCGGTTTGAGGTAGTAATTGCCGGCGGCCTGGTGGCGTGCTGCGCCCTGGGCTATTGCGGATCGACCGCCCATGCCAATCTTGCGCGGCGTTTTGCGCAGACGCCCTGCCTGGCGCGCGCCGCCGCACTTTCCTATGCCATGGGCGTTCTGGTACAGGTGATCAACCACATGGTGATGCCTGTCGGTATTCCTCAGCAGGCTGTTCTGGTCGTCTGTGCGATCGCGCAGGTGGCGTTGCTCCACGGTGCCCGACGCGCCAAGCTGCGCGACGAGTCCGATCCCAACTTTGAACCCAGCGCTGCCGGGCTTTCGGTAGATGCTCTGGAATATGGCGCCAAGTGGCATGACGATCCCGAGGCAAAGGCGGCATTCCGTCGCGCCGTAGTTCGCCTGACCGTGGCGACGGCGTATCTTTCCAGCGTATTCGCCGCTCTCAACGCGGGCTTCACGACCTTGCATGCTGTCGGAGCCGTCGATTTGGGCGATTGGCCGCGCCTGCTGCTTGTCGTGAGCTCGTTGGTCGCTGGCGTACTATTTGACCTGCACGGCCGCTCGTATATGAATATCGGCATGACATGTGCCGCCATACTGTCCACGCTTTCGTTCTTTGTGCTCATCGTCGATGGCAATGGCGGCAACGAGCTTGCTGCCACGATCGTCTTTTATCTGGGCTCGGGCTTTTTCGTGGTGTTCTTTACCACAAAATATGCCGCCGTCTCGCTCTATGCGCGCTGGTCATATTTTTGGCCGTGCATGGGTCGCGTCGTCAACAACGTGTGCTCGATGCTCGTGACGGCGCCGGCGGTGGCGATCATCTCGAGTCAAAACGTGCTGGCTGCGGTCGGTGCGGCGCTCGTGATGTTTGTGGGCATTGCGATTACGCTGCTGGGGCAGTTGGGGCAACGAGCCGATGATGCCGTGATGCAGGATGGCCTGCCGCTTGCCACCGACGATCTTGGTGGGGATCTTGCGCCCACATGCTTCGACCCCGAGCCCGTGGAGGCAGCGGAGCTCACGTCCGATGAACGCCTCGATGCTTTCGTCGCCACCTTTGGGCTTACAGAGCGCGAGCGCGATATTCTTGAGGTCTTGGTCGTTTCGGACCAGAGCGTTCAGGACATCGCTACGACGCTCTTTCTTTCGCGCTCCACGCTCTACCGCCACATTTCCTCGATTAACAAAAAGACCGGCACCGCCTCGCGTGTGGCCCTGATCAACTTCTTCTGGTCCTGGACACCCAAGGACTAGCGTATGAGCCGCCGCCCAGTCCCTTACTCTAACGGGGGGATGTGGCCTCAAAGCACGCCCACATCGACGCCTCGCCTGCGCTAAACTGAAGAGCATGTACGCAATTACGAGAGGAGCCCGCATGGAGGCTTACAAGCAAGAGTTCATCAAGTTTATGGTTGAGTCCGACGTTCTTAAGTTCGGCAGCTTTACGCTCAAGAGCGGCCGCCAGTCCCCGTTCTTTATGAACGCCGGCGCTTACGTGACGGGCTATCAGCTCAAGAAGCTGGGCGAGTATTACGCCCAGGCCATCCACGATAACTTTGGCGATGACTTTGATGTGCTGTTTGGGCCGGCCTACAAGGGTATTCCGCTGGCCGTCGTGACCGCCATTGCCTACCACGAGCTGTACGGCAAGGAGGTCAAGTACTGCTGTGACCGCAAGGAGGCCAAGGACCACGGTGCCGATAAGGGCAACCTGCTGGGTTATGAGCCCAAGGACGGCGACCGCGTGGTCATGGTCGAGGACGTTACCACCAGCGGCAAGTCCATCGACGAGACCTATCCCAAGGTCAAGGCTGCTGCCGATGTCGAGATCAAGGGCCTGATCGTGTCCCTCAACCGCATGGAGGTCGGCAAGGGTGGCGTGACCACCGCGCAGAAGGAGATCGAGGCAAAGTACGGTTTCCCCGTCGCGAGTATCGTTTCCATGGCCGAGGTCGTCGAGACCCTCTACAACCACGAGATCGACGGCAAGGTTGTCATCGATGACGAGCTTAAGACCGCCATCGACGCCTACTACGAGCAGTACGGAGTTCGTTAGTTACGGCGTTTTACCAAACGCCGTAACTGCTCGACGCTGCGCGGGCCGCATTTGGACAATCTGACGTTCAACTTCAAGGGCGCGACCAGAAGGTCAGCGCCCTTTCGTTTCACGTCACCTTGTCTCAAATGCGGCCCGCTCGCTGTCCGTTCTCTACCTGCGGCGTCGTCTTGCTCCGAATGCGGCCCGTTCGCTGTCGTTGCCGAAACATCGGCGTTGCCGGACTAGTCATCGGGGACGTTCATAAATGACTACTCAGGAATGAGCGTGGATAATCTCCCGTTTTTGGCCTGTGTGCGGGCTCAAAGTGGGAGATTATCCGCGCTCGCTTTAATTTGGCTGGGCTGCGATGCCTATCTAATCGGCTCAGCGTCTTCCCTGAGAATCGAAAGATACTCTTCATACCCGTACTGCCGGTATCTCTGTCTTGACTCGTCGAGCGGACGGAGGATACCCAATTCTTCAAATGATTTGACGAGCGAGCTCGCGGTACTCCTGCCGATATCGAGTTGGGCAGCGATGAATGCGGTGTCGACGATGGGGTGCTCTTCAAGAATGCCCAACAGCCTTTGCCCGTTTGCAGCAGTCCTTCCGAGATTTTCGGTAATGGTTGCTGTGGAACGGTTATGGAGGTCAACAAGGTTTTTTAAAGACCCTACCGAGTCCTTCGCACTCTCGAGAAGACTGTTGCAGAAAAACTCTATCCATTCCTCGTAAGTGCCTCTCTCCCTTACGGATGTGAGCTGTCGGTAGTACTCGCTTCGATTTTTCTTGAACTGGAACGATGGATAGAACAAGCAAGAATGAAGAACGTCATCATTGATGAGCATAAGTGTAATGAGAAGCCTGCCCAGGCGACCGTTTCCGTCTAGGAATGGATGGGCAGTTTCAAATTGGTAATGGACGAGCGCCGCCCGCACAATCGGATCCATTTCGACTTGAGGCTCATTGATAAAGCGTTCGAGGTCCTGAAGCGTGTTGCTCAAATCTTCAATGTTTGGAGGGACAAACGATGCGGTTGCAATGGTGCAACCTGAGGGGCCAATCCAGTTTTGTGAGGAGCGCAGCTCGCCAGGATTTTTCTCCGTTCCGCGCACTCCGTCCAGCAGGACCGCATGAACTTGCCTAAGAAGTCTCGTGCACAAGGGCATCTTTTTGAGCAGTTCTACGCCGCGGTCGACAGCACGGACGTAATTCACGACGTCTGCGACATCTTTATGATGGAGTTGTGTTTGCGATGGACTAAGTAGGTCGTCAAACGTGCACTGGGTTCCCTCAATTTGCGAAGAAAGGAGTGCTTCTTTGCGCACGTACATTGTCAGATACATGTCGGCGTTGGGAACAAAGTAGAGCATGCCTTCAAGCTCTCCAAGCTTTCGTGAGCATGCGGAAAGCGTGCGATAGGTTTCCTCGGTGAGGTTTAGCTGCCTCAATGATTGCAAGGGCGTTGGAAAAAACGAATAGTAAGCCGATTTCCCCGATAGATTATTGCGGAGCGTTCCCTGGCCGTTCTCCTCGATTTGCATCGCGCCCTCCATATCTTTAGTGCCGGAAACTCGTTATTAGGCTAATCATATCAATTCTAATAACGAGTTTAAGGATCAAATAGTTATTAGAATTGATGTAAACAATCTAATGATGAGAAGTCGTTATTACTTGACCATGGAGCTCGGCTTGGTACAGGGGGGGGGTTATCCAAAATGAGAGCGGATAATCTCCCGTTTTTGGCTCGGTGACGGCCTCAAAGTGGGAGATTATCCACGCTCGTTAGTTAAGCGTCCGAAAATCCACACTCGCCAAACCTACCAAAAAGGGACGGGTTAATTTTGGCACGTTTCAGTCGGTATCAGGAAGTGTCAGGGCCTGGGCGGCGGCAGGACTCGAGAGCGAAAAGAAGTATCGGGCTTGGTGCGCTCGCTTCTGCCCGTCCCGTGCGCAGGCGATACTCGGCTTATCGACTCGCGATGCAAAGGAGATGCTCGTCCCACGAGCGCTACCGGGAAGGGCTCGCGATTCGAGTCCCCACCTTAGCATTTGAACCATTTGGCACTATAATTACCGTAGGCATGCGCACAACGTTGCGCTTAATCAAGAGGAGAAAACGTATGGGTCTGTTTGACATGTTCAAGAAGAAGGCTGAGCCCGCGGCTGCCGCTGCTCCGGCCTCCATCTCTGCTTCTGCTGGCGCCGACGTGCTGTGCTCGCCCGTCAAGGGCAAGGTCATCAAGATGGCCGACGTGCCCGATCCCGTCTTTGGTGGCGAGGTTCTGGGCAAGGGCTGTGCCGTGTGGCCCGAGGACGATCTGGTCTACGCTCCCTGCGACGGTAAGGTGACCGTCACCATGGGTCACGCCGTGGGCCTGCAGTCCGATAGCGGCATCGAGGTTCTGGTGCACGTTGGTGTCGATACCGTCAACATGAACGGTGACGGCTTCGAGGGCTTCGTCAAGGCCGACGACGTTGTGAAGGCTGGCCAGCCCATACTCAAGATCGACCGCGCCAAGATCGCCGCTGCCGGTTACAAGGACTGCGTCGTGGTGGCCGTGTCCAACACCGCCGAGTTTGCCGATGTCGAACTCGCCGTTGAGGCCGACTCCGCTGTCGCCGCCGGTGACGCCATCGTTAAGGTCGTCCGCAAGTAAACTGTGGCATCCAAAGGATGTGCAAGGGTGGTCGGGTTTTCCGGCCACCTTTTTTATTGCACCGCGGGGAAGCGTTTTATTGCACGTTTGGCGGGTTTGCAAACCGTTCGGACGCTAAAACGAACCGACCGCGCCTTCGCGTTGCCGAGGGTGTTCATAAGTGGATAGTATGGGCTTACTTATTACAACGTGTGCCGCGTCCGGGAAGCGCGGTGCCGCTCATTGGGAGGAACAACATGAAAAAGAAGCTGCTGCTTGCGCCCCTCATGGCCGTCTTGGTTGCATGCGTGGTCGTGCTTTCCGGCTGTGGAGGTCCTTCGGTTGAGGAGCTCATCACCGAGGATCTTACGACGCAGTTTGACGAGGTCAAGAACGGTGGCGACGACTTCCTTTCTGGTCTGGAGGAAGCTTCGGGCGACGAGTTCGAGCAGCTGGGTATCGATCCCAAGGAGTATGCCAAGACCTATCTCGAGGGCTTTGACTACAAGATCGGCGACGTGACGGTCGACGAGGACAAGGGTGTCGCGACCGCCGAGGTCTCTATCACCTGCAAGTCTATGAACAAGATCGTCGAGGACTTCTCCACCCAGTATCAGGAGAAGGTCGCCGCGCTTGACACGGTTCCTTCCGATGACGAGCTGTACAAGATGGCCGGTCAGGTTATGGTCGATGTGACCAAGGCCACCGAGCCCAGGAAGACCACGGTTATCTTCAAGTACACCTGCAACGACGACGGCGAGTGGTCTGCCGACGACTCCGTCAACTCCGAGATGATGGATGCAATGCTGAGCTAGTTCGTTGCGGCGTTTTACCAAACGCCGCAACTGCTCGACGTTGCGCGGGCACCAGAGCGACAACTTGTCATTCAAAGAGGACGGTATGACCAGAAGGTCTATGCCGTCCTCTTTTCATGCCAATTTGTTCGCTCTGGTGTCCGCTCGCTGTCCGTCCTCTACCTGCGGCGTTGCCATTGTTGGGGTAGTCGTTGGGGCGTTCTTGTCTGACTAGTCGTTTAAGAACGTCCCCAACGACTACTTTCCGCGCAACAGCATTGTCGCAGCTGCGTTAAGCAGTGTCGCTCGTTACTCGCCCAGGATTAGCGCTGCGAGCTCGCCCTGGGTGTCCACCACGTAGTCGGCGCCGGCGGCTTCCAGCTCTGCGCGGCCGCGGAAACCCCAGCTGACGCCCGCACTCTTAAGGCCGGCGTTGTGGCCGGTCAGGATATCGACATTGGAATCGCCCACATAGAGCGTGGTCGACGGATCGGCGCCTAGCTCTTTCATCACATGCAGCGTAACGGGCGCCTCGGGCTTGGGGGGAAACGCATCGACGCGGCCCTGCACCAGCGCAAAGCGCTCGGAACCAAAATACTTCTCGATAAGCGGAGCCGCCGAGACGTGGTCCTTGTTAGTGAGCACGGCAAGCTGCACGCCCGCGGCGCGCAGGCGGTCGAGCATCTCGATCGTACCGGCATAGGGGGCGGTGTGGTCCTCCTTGTGCTCGCCGTAATAAGCCCTAAACTCGGCAAGTGTCTGCTCAAACATGCGACCGTCGCCCGCATACTTGGCAGGCATAAAACGCTCAACCAGCTTGAGCATGCCGTTTCCCACCTTGTAGCGGTACTCGTCTACGGCAAACGTGGGCCAGCCGTGCATCTCGCAGGTATGGTTGCCGGCGGCCGCCAGATCCTCGAGCGTGTTGAGAATGGTGCCGTCCAGGTCAAAGATCACATGGGAAAAAGCTGCTGCCATGGGTGCTCCTGCCGCTTGAGTTGTAAAACGCACCCCATAATACTGGGCATGCGTGCCGGGCATGTTTGGAATCTGAATATCTTTAATAGCCCTGAGCCTTTGTCGTTAGCAAATTCTCGGCAGCTGCTCTCCTACGAGCATGTCGAGGATGCGGGTCGAGCCCCAGCCGGTGCGCACGCGCACGGCGGGATGGGCGCCCTCGGCAAGTGGCAGCACGCGACCGATGATGGCGGCATTCTCGCCGTAGCGGGCGGCGCGCATGGCGCTCAGCGCGGCATCGGCTTGCTCGGCCGGCACGACGGCAACCATCTTGCCCTCGTTTGCCACCTGCAGCACATCGTAGCCGAGCATCTCGCAGGCGGCCTGCACGTCGGGACGCACGGGCACGGCATCCTCGTCGACCTCCATGGCAACATTGCTGGCCTGGGCAAACTCGTTGAGTGTGGACGCCAGGCCACCGCGCGTGGGGTCGCGAAAGCAACGTGTGTCGGGCGCTGCGGCAAGCACATCGGCAATCAGGTGGTTGAGCGGCGCGGCGTCGCTTTCGATTGTGCTCGAAAACGCCAGGCCCTCGCGTTGGCTCATGATGGCGATGCCGTGGTCGCCCAGTGTGCCCGACACCAGAATGACGTCGCCGGGGCGGCAGTTGGCGCCGCTGAGCGCCACGCCCGCGGGAACCTCGCCCACGCCGGCGGTATTGATGTAGACGCCGTCGGCCCCGCCGCGCTCGACCACCTTGGTATCGCCCGTGATTATGGACACGCCCGCCTCGCGCGCCGTCTCGGCCATCGTCTGCACAATCTGGTGGAGCTTATCCATGGGATAGCCCTCTTCGAGGATAAAGCCGCACGATAGGTAGCGCACGTTGGCGCCCGAGGTCGCGACGTCGTTGACGGTTCCACACACGGCGAGGCGGCCGATGTTGCCACCGGGGAAGAACTGCGGCGAGACTACAAAGCTGTCGGTCGACATGGCGATGCACCCGCTCGCGGGCAGCGCGGCGACGCCGGCATCGTTGCCTTCGAGCAGCTCGGGCGAACCAAAGGCATCCAAAAAGACCTCATCGATGATGCGTTTCATCATCTGGCCACCGGAGCCGTGACCCAGCAGGACGGTGCTATCGGTAACGCTATGGGACATATCGAAAACTCCAATCGTGGGTGGAATTATATGAGTGAGACGCAGCGTCGACTGGTCCGCCGTTCGTTAGAACGGCGGAACCTATTAGCCTCGGTAGCGGAAATATGCTGCGCAGCTGCCCTCGGAGCTCACCATGCAGGGGCCGACGGGATGCTCGGGTGTACAAGCGTGGCCGAACAGAGGGCAGTCGCTCGGCGTAATGGCCCCGCGCAGCACGTCGCCGCAGCGGCACCCATGCGGCTCGACCGTCTCCTCGACGGGCACGTCAAAGCGGGTGCGGGCGTCAAAGCGCGAGAACTCGGGGCGGATGGAAAGGCCCGAGTTGGTAATCGGCCCCAGCCCGCGCCATGTGGTGTCGCATGGCTCAAACACCTGCTCGACCAGCTGGCGCGCCACGGGGTTGCCGTCTGTGTTGACGCCACGGCGGTAGGCGTTATCGATCGCGGACCTGTCCTCGACAACCATCTGGACCAGCATGCAGATGCCTTGCAGGATATCGACCGGCTCAAATCCCGTGACCACGCCCGGGATACTGAATTCGTCGACCAAAAAGCTAAAGGGCGCCAAGCCCGTGATGGTGGCGACGTGGCCCGGCAGGATAAAGCCGTCGATGGCGGTCTCGGGATCGTTGGCGATGGCACGCAACGCCGGCGGCGTGGTCTTGTGGGCGCAATAGACCGAGAAGTTCTGGAGCCCGCGTGCATCGGCCTCCAAAATGGCGGCAGCGATGGTGGGCGTCGTAGTCTCAAAGCCCACGCCCATAAAAATGACCGGGCGATCGGGGTTTTGCTCGGCAATGTCGAGCGCGTCGAGCGGGGAGTAGACGATGCGAATGTCACGCCCTGCCGCTTTTTGCGCAGCGAGCGAGGTGGACGATCCGGGCACGCGCATCATGTCGCCAAAGGTGGTGATGATGGCGCCGTCTATGTTGGCGAGTGCGATTGCGTGGTCGATGTCGCGGTTGGCGGTAACGCAGACGGGGCAACCCGGGCCGCTCAGCAGCTTGAGCCCGGCCGGCATAATGGAGCGAAAGCCATAGCGACCGATGCTCACGGTGTGCGTGCCGCAGACTTCCATAAGGTTGATGGTGCGGTCGCCGACGAGTTCATGGATGCGTTCGATGAGCTCGCGGGCCAGCTTGGAATCGCGAAATGCCGAAAAGTCGATACCGGAGCGAACCGGCTGTCCGGCCGCCACTAGTATGCCTCGGCCGGGTTGCTGGCCAGTTGGTCTTCTTCGGCCAGTTCGGTCATGGCATTAACGAGCTCGAGCGTTTCTTGCGCTACCTGCTCGTCGACGATCTGGATGCCAAAGCCGGCGTGTACGAGAATATAGTCGCCAACCTGCGCCGTCGGCACGAGTCGTAGCGACACGGGGCGCTCGATGCCCATCATGTCGACGGCGGCCTTGAGGCCATCGTCGCGTTTGACTACTTTACCGGGAACGGCAAGGCACATAATGTTCCCCTTTTATACGCTTTGCGCTGGATAGGCGCTCAATAATCCATCAGTTGATGGTAGCGCTCGTGGGGTTCGCGGGCAAACGCGTTACGCCTGTGAGACGGCTGGGCGCGGTGGGGTGCGAGGGCGAGCTACTGTGATGCAATCTGCGCAAGACGAGCGCTTGCGACCGCCGCCTGACCGTAGGCGATGCAGCCGTCATTGACGGGCACGGTGTGGGGGACAAGGACAGTAAGGCCTGCGCTTTTGAGCTCGCGGGTGAGGAGCTGAAGCAGAAGTCGGTTCATGAACACGCCGCCCGAGAGCGCGACGGTGTCGATGCCCTCGTGCACACAGATTTCGCTGGCGATGCGCGCCGAGGAGCGCGCGACGGCGACATGGAAGTCGAGTGCGAGCCTGTCGGCGGACGCTCCGGCTTCAATTCCTCCCAAAAGTGCCTCAAAGAGTGCTTTCTGGTCCAGAACATCGGGGCCGTCCAGCCGCGATGGGTCAGATGTGGAATAGCCGGCGTTGTCGTCGGGAAAACGGGCGATTTCGCTGTCCAGCGCACGCCAGGCGGCGGCTTCGAGCTCGATGGCGGGTTCGCCCTCGTAGGTCGCCTGGCCGCAAATGCCCAAAATCGCGGCTGCGGCATCAAACAGACGACCCATGCTGCTGGTGCGCGGACTGTTGATGCCGCGCTCAATCATCGTTGCCGTTATGCTGCGCGTTTGCTCGTCAAGACTGTTCAAGAGCCCCGCGGCTCCTGGGTGCTCGAGCAGGCCGAGCTCGCTGAGCAGGGCAAAGGCGTTGCGGCGGGCATCGTGTACGGATGCCGCGCCACCGGGAAGCGCCCAGGTGCGCAAATGCGCGGCGCGTTCAAAGCCGCCAAGGCTGGCAACAAGAAACTCGCCGCCCCAAATGGTCCCATCGGTGCCGGCGCCGGTGCCGTCAAAGGCGATGCCAAGGACGCGCGCGTCGGTTGTAAGCTGGCCCGCGGCGATGGCCTCGGCCATTACGCTCGCGATATGCGCATGATGGTGCTGCACCTCGACGAGCGGCAGATTGCATTTTCGCGCCTGCTCGCGCGCCCACTGGCCCGATAGATAGCTGGGGTGTACATCGCAGGCCAAGGCGGCGGGCGCCAAATCAAAGAGATCTTCCAAGCGCGTGCGCGCGGCGTTCCAGGCATCGAAGGTCCCGCCGTTTTCAACATCGCCGATATGCTGCGACACAAAACAGGGCGCCTCGCCGTTCGTCCCTTCACGTGTGAGCGCAATCGTGGCCTTTTGTTGTGGCCCGCAGGCGAGCACGCAGGACGGAGCGCCGTCGAGCGCCGGCAACGGCAGCGGCTGGGGTGCATATCCCCGAGCGCGGCGCACGGGCATAACGGCGCCGTCGACCATGCGCACCACGGAATCGTCATAGCGCGAGAGAATCGCGCGGTCGTTACCGAGCAACGCGTCGGCGATGCCGGCGGCAACGAGGTGTTCCCAGGCAAGGTCGTCGTCGGTCTCGATGGGTTCTTCGCTCAGGTTTCCGCTGGTCATGACGAGCGCGTGCATACCGCAGACTTCTGCCGCGGCAAGCAACAGATGTTGAAGCGGCGTATAGGGGAGCATGACGCCGAGCTCGGGCAGGTCGTGCGCGACAGATGGCGCGAGGGCGAGGATGTCGGGGGAACCGTCGTTGTCCTCGCTAACAGTGCGCCGGCGCAGCAGCACGATGGGGCGGATACTGCCAGCGAGCAGATCGCGTTCAGCATCGTCGATATGACACAGGCGCTCGGTATCAGCAAGACTACGTACCATGACGGCAAGTGGTTTGTTGCTGCGGCGTTTGCGACGGCGCAACTCGGCCACCGCCTGCTCGTTGGCAGCGTCACAGGCTAGATGGAATCCGCCCAGGCCCTTGATGGCGACGATGCCACCGCTGGCCAGCAGCTCAACGCAGCGCTCGATGATAGCGTCGCTGGCCTCGCGTGTGGTGCCGACGGCCGGTGTCGCGGACGAATTCCCGCACGCATTGCCGTTTACAGCCTCGCGCCACGTAATATGCGGCCCGCAATCAAAGCAGGCATCGGGCTGCGCGTGAAAACGCCGGTCGAGTGGGTCGACATACTCCGCAGCGCACTTGGGACACATGGGAAAACAATCCATCGACGTGGCCGCTCGGTCATAAGGCAGCGATCGGATGATGGTAAAGCGTGGGCCGCAATTAGTGCAGTTGATAAAGGGGTAGTGATAGCGTCGGTCGGCGGGATCGAACAACTCGCGCAGGCAATCGTCACAGGTGGCGATATCGGGCGAGACGAGCGTCGTGTGCGCGGTCTGGTCCTGCGACGCCACAATGTGAAAGCCCTGCTCATCGGCAGCGCTCCAGCCGCCAGGCTCCAAATCCGCAATATCGACTCGCTCAACGCGAGCTGCCGCAGGCGCATGCTCAGAAAGCGCGGCAACAAAAGCATCGAGCGCATCGGCCAAAGCGTGCGCCTCGATATGCACGCCGTCGCCCGCATTGAGCACCCATCCACAAATGCCATGTGCCATGGCCTCGCGATACACAAACGGTCGCATGCCAACGCCCTGCACAATGCCCGTCACATGAATATGCACATGCCGCATGCGACACCCCTCATCAAAACCGACCAAAAAGGGACAGGTTTATTTTGGTAGGTAAAACTTCTAAACCTGCCAAAACAAACCTGTCCCTATTTGGCAGGTGCGCTGCGGGAAATCCCGCTACAGCCCCAGGCTCTGCTTGGTGGCGGCGCACGTGAGCTCGCCGTGCTTAACGCCGCGCAGGCCCAGCAGGCGGTCGGCTAGTTCGTAGACGCGCTCGCCGCGACCCTTGAGTGCCAGGATTTCCAAGCAGTTGTGGTGATCCAAATGCACGTGCATCGTCGATACGATCTCGTCGGTGTAGTCGTGCTGCACCTCGTCCAGGCGGCGCGTCAGATCGCCGGTGTGATGGTCGTAGATCATGGTGAGCGACCCGATAACGTGCTCATCGGGCGTGCGCATCTGCTCTTTGGCGATCGAGGCGCGAATCAAATCGCGCACGGCCTCGGAGCGGTTGGCCACGTCGCCGCGGCGCGCGATCTGCTCGTCAAAACGGCGCAGCAGGTCGTCGGGTGCGGTAACCGAAAAACGGACCAGCTCGGAGCCGGAGCCACTACAGTGGCAGCCCGCGTCACCGTCCGCCCCGTGCGGATGCTCGTGCTCGTACTCGCAACAGTGCTCGTGTTCGGCCACCTTACACCAGCTTCACGGAGCCGACGGAGTTGTGGTCGGCCTCGATGGCTTCCTCGTAGCCCTCGAGCGCGTCATGCGCCTCGTGGAGCGCGGCCATGGCGGCCTCGAGCTTGGCGCCGATGCGCTCCATGTCAAAATTCTCGGTCGCATGCAGCAGCTGATGGCTCCACTCGTGAGCGAGCTCGATGGTGTCGTCGACCTGCTTGACGCTCATGGCAAGCTGGCTCATGTTCATTCCAACATCATGCATGGGAAATCTCCTTTTGTATGGGGCAGTTCAGTGGTTCAGATTTTACTACGCCCGCTCTGCGCGCAGCTGCATAAGAAAACGGGTACGAGTCTGTGCGACCCGCACCCGTTCACTGGGGGCTGTTTGTGACTACCATACTATCCGTGGTTGCACTCGGTGCATTCAGAAGTCCGGCGAGCGGCGTAAAAGCGCTCATGGACGGCAGGCAGACGGCAACATGTAACAAGCGTATTACAGATGCTTCTCCAGCAGCGCCTGCAGCCTCGCCTTGGGCAGAGCGCCAACCGAGCGGTCAATCTCCTCGCCGTTCTTAAACACAATCAGCGTGGGGATGCTCATGACGCCATACTTCATGGCCAGGTCCTGGTTGTCGTCGACGTTGCATTTGGCAACGGCAAGCTTGCCCGCCAGCTCATCGGCAACCTCGTCAACGATGGGCGAGAGGGATCGACAGGGCCCGCACCACGGTGCCCAAAAATCGACCAGCACGGGCAGGCTGTCGTTAACGATGGAATCGAAGTTCTCGGGGGTAATCTGATTAATGTCAGCCATGGTGACCTCCATAATGCGACGCGGCTCGGCCGCGTAAAACTCAGTACGACCGTGCTTATACCCAGCCGCCCGCAAAGCAACCACTCGCGGGCGGCTCTTTTATATAATGGTGGGCACGCAAACGATTGGAGAGCGCATGCCCACGTCACAAAGCCAGAAAAAAGAAGCCATCGCCCAGGCGACCGAGCAGGAGCTCGCATCGCTCGCGGTCCGTGGCGTGCGTATTGTGGGCAACGCGTGCTCGCCGATCGTGCTGGTCAAAGGCGATTTGGATGAGGCCGAGCGTTCGGGTGGCGAGCTTGCCGCCGGCCCGGATGGCGCGGCGTTGCGCAAGGCGCTTGGGGCCATCGGCTACGCGCCCGAGGATTTTTGCGTGCTGGCAAGCGTCGCCGGCGTGGGTGACGGAGCGGTCGCGGTGGGCGAGACTCTGCCGTGCGAGCTGTTCCGTGAGGCGCTTGAGGCTTTGGACCCCGAGGCGGTGCTACTGCTCGACAACAACGCGGCTGACGCCATGCGCGAGACCTACGCCGATATGCTCGTGGCGATCGATGACTTCGACACCGCCATGCTCAAGCCCGGCTTGGTCGCCCATGTGCAGGGTCGCCGCGTGCTCGCGCTCGACGGTTTTGAGGCGGCGCTCACTGACAAAGCCGCCAAGCAGCGCATGTGGGCATACATCAAGCAGCTGACCCCGGCGGCCGCTCCGCTGTAGCGGATTGGCGCCGGTGAGCGATTGCCTGGCGGGCAAGACACGCCGCGAGATCGGCGCCGCACTTCTACATCACAGCGCGCAGCTCAAACCGATCGTCGTTAATGCGGAACTGACAGTTGCCGTTCATGCGCTCCACGGCAAGTTTGATGCTCTTGGTGCCAAAGCCGTGGCCCGCATGCCGGGTCACGGGCATGCCGTCGACCATGCGCGGCGCGCGGTCAAACGTGTTGGAAACTAACAGCAGCAGCTGGCCGTCCTCTAATCGCAGGTCAAAGTCGACGAATCGCTTTCCCTGGGGCGCGGCGCTCGCGGCGGTGATAGCGTTTTCCAAGGCATTTGAGAGCACGCTAAACAGGTCGGCGTCACCTACGTGGATGGTTTCGGGTACGGCGGCGCGCAGGTTGGCGGTAATGCCGTTTCTATTGATATCCGAGTTAAATGACGAAAGCGCGATGTTAACGGTCTCGTTGGCGCAGAAGCGGCGTACGGCGGTGCGATCGCCGGCTTCGCAGAGTTCATCGATGCGTTTGAGCGCCTCGTCGGTGTGGCCCTCCTCAATTAAAGCGGCCAGGCCGCGTAGGAAGTGGCGCATATCGTGGCGAAGAATCGACAGCTCGCGCCCAGATTGACGCCAAGCCTCGAGCTCTTTGATGGCGGCGCTGTCGCGGGTTTCGAGCATCCAGCGCTCTCGCTCGGCGGTTTCCTTTTCTTCGTATTCGCGCAGGTAAACGGCAAGAAACATAAGATAGAAGGCACAGAGCGCAAATGCCAAAAACTCAACCGTTACCACCGAGCCCGAGTGGAACAGCGTGGTGTAGACGTTGGTGGCATAGTCAAAGACGTAATAGACGAGCGGCAGGATTAAAAGGATGCCCAGCTCGGTGGTGCTTTTAATCGCCAAGCGTGGACCGATGTCGCCGGCCCAATGCAACAGGACGGCAAAGACGGCGAGTGTGGTCGCGATGCGCGCCAGATAGTACGCGATCTGCGAATCGGTTGCGGCAAAGGCGGCGATGCCCATCCAATTGCTGAACTGGCAGCTCAGATAGGCACTCGTAATGCCGAGCACGGCAAGCAGCGGGCTCAGGCGGTAGCGCGCGCACAAATAGATGATGAGCGGCAGATGCACGACGAGCGGATATACCTGGCGGGCGAAAAGCTCTCCGCCGACGGCATTGGCGAGGCCAAATGCGCATCCGGTTACGGCGCCGACCAGCACCAGTTCAAGCGCATGACGCCGGTTGATCTCGATACCGCACAGCGCCGCCGAGGCAAAGACGCCAAAGAGCAACGTCGTGGCGTGGTGGATTGCCCAAAGGATCATTTCGACCGAGGAGACCATCAGTGTCTTCCACCCTCAAAGCGCACCGCAAAGTAGGCGTCTTGGAATCCCTGCTTGCAGCTGCGCGAAAGCGGGATGCAAGCGCCCGAGCGCATGACGATGTCCGTGCGGTCAAAGTGATCGATATTGCGCAGGTTGACCTGGTAGCTGCGGTGGCATTTAAAGAAGACCGCGTTTTGCTCCAAGCGGTCCTCGACGCTGCGGAACGACTCGAGTGCCTCGATATCGCGTCCGTCGCGCAGGTGGAAGACCACGTGCTTGTTGCGCGCCTCGGCATATTCGATGTCGGACAGGCGCAGGGCGTGGTAGCCAAAGGACGTTTTGATCACGAGCTCGTCGGTTGCCGCCGGGCGCATGCTCGAAAGCTCGTCGAGTAACTGCGCCAGGCGTTCGTAAGTCACGGGCTTGAGCAGATAGTCGAAGGCACGGACCTCGTAGGACTCCAGTGCGAACTCGGGCGACGAGGTGAGGAACACCAGGCGCACGGCGGTATCGGCCTGGCGCAATTCGCGTGCGGTGTCCATGCCGTTGACGAGCGGCATGATCATGTCGAGCAGAATGATGTCGGCGCGCGATGCGGCATGGCGGGCCAGTAGGTCCTCGCCGCGCGTGACGAGCGCAACATCGACCGCCGTGCCCGTCTCGGTCGACCAACGATCGATCATTCGGTGCAGTCTATCTAGAAAAGCGACGTCATCGTCGCAGGCAATAATCTTGAGCATTCGGCCCCTTAAGTAGTTCGATTTTGCCACATCGGGCACGCGCCGCTTGCGGAGGTGCGGACCGTTTGCGCCCCACGGCGTGCAACTCGCGCCAAGCGGTATTGCGGTGGCGAAAGATGCCTCCTGCGCTATCGAGAGCTCGGCTAGCCTCAGCTTGCCAGTTCAAAAATGGACCTGCCACATGATTGAATCTTTATTTCAACTTTACACCTAGGTTTACAGCTGTCTTGTCAGCTGTAAACCTAGGTGTCATACTAAAGCCCCAAGATTCGCCAAAAGAGAGGGGCCTTGATGGCACAGAGCGCGAACATGGATGCGTCGGAGCTTGCACGCGATATCGCGGCCGGCCTGGCATCGGCAACGACGGCAACGGAGCGCGTGGCACTGGTGCCCGCAGAACTCGTCGAGGCCATTCAGCAACTAAAAACCCAACGTGACGCGGTAATCCTGGCGCACTACTACGTGGCGCCCGAGGTCCAAGCCGTTGCCGATTACGTCGGCGACAGCTTCTACCTGGCCAAGCTCGCCAAGAGCCTGCCACAGCGGACCATCGTGCTGTGCGGCGTGGAGTTTATGGGCGAGAGCGCCAAGCTGCTCAATCCCACTAAGACCGTGCTGCTGCCCGAGCCGGGCGCGGACTGCCCCATGGCTCACATGGTCAAGCGCGAGACGGTCGACGCGGCGCGCGCCGAGTACGGCGACGACCTGGCCGTGGTGTGCTACGTCAACTCCACGGTCGAGATCAAGAGCTGGAGCGACGTGTGCGTCACCAGCTCCAATGCCGTCAAGATCGTGTCCGAGCTGCCGCAGCAGCATATCCTGTTCATTCCCGACCAAAACCTGGGCCGCTTCGTAGCCGAGCAGGTGCCGCAAAAGCACATCATCCTCAACAACGGCTACTGCCCGCGCCATCACATTATCACCGTCGAGCAGATCGTCGACGCGACGGAGGCCCACCCCGACGCGCTCGTGCTGGCGCATCCTGAGTGCAAGGCCGACGTCCTGGCCGAGGCCGACTACATCGGCTCCACCGCCGGCATCATCAAGTACGCCGAGGAGTCCGACGCGAGCGAGTTCATTATCGTGACGGTCCGCGGCGTGCTCTACGAGCTCGAGCGCCGCTGCCAGGGCACCGGCAAGAAGTTCTACTTCCCCGCGGTGCAGCCCACCTGCGTCAACATGGATCTCATCACGCTCGAAAAGCTCGTGCGCTGCCTGGAGACGGGCGAGGGCGAGGTGCAGATCGGTGTGTCGGACGAGGCTGCCGACCAGGCAAAACTTACGCTCGACCGTATGCTCGAGTACGCAGCGCGCTAGAACAATGTGACATGAGGGGCAGTCCCTTATGCCACATTACAAGGGAGAGGATTCCTGTGAAAACCAAACAATACCCCGACATGGAGTGCGACGTCGTTATTGCCGGCTGCGGCGTGGCGGGCCTGTACGCAGCTCTCAACCTGCCGACGAGCACGCGCGTGATCATGCTCTCCAAGGGCTCGGTCGATGAGTGCGATTCGATGCTCGCGCAGGGCGGCATTTGCGTGCTGCCCGAAGGCTCGGACTACGATGCCTTCTTTGAGGACACCATGCACGCCGGTCATTACGAGAACCGCCGCGAGAGCGTCGACATCATGATCCGCTCGAGCCGCTCGGTCATCAACGACCTGCTGGCCATGGGCGTGGATTTTGAGCGCAAGGCCGACGGCAGCCTCAACTTTACCCGCGAGGGCGCGCACAGCCGTCCGCGCATCGCCTTCCATGCCGATATTACCGGCAAGGAGATCACGACCAAGCTGCTCCAGGCCGTTCGCAAGCTGGATAACGTGCAGATTTTGGAGCACGTGGCCATGACCGACATCCTAACGGGCGAGCGTGACGGTGCCACGGTGTGCACCGGCGTCGTCGCCGTTCCCGTGGACGAGAACAACTCGGTTCGTCCCGCCGACGAGCTGGTAAATACCGCCGAGGGCGCGCATGCCGGCGAGCCGTTTAAGATCCATGCCCGCCACACGCTGTGGGCAACGGGCGGCATCGGCGGCGTATACGACCATTCGACCAACTACCCGCAGCTCACGGGCGATGCCTGCTACATCGCTCAGGAGCATGGCATTAAGATGGAGCATCTGGACTACGTGCAGATTCACCCCACGGGACTGTTCTCGCCGCAGCCGGGTCGCACCTTCCTGATCAGCGAGAGTTGCCGCGGCGAGGGCGCGATTTTGCTCAACGCCGCCGGCGAGCGCTTTACCGATGAGCTTCAGCCGCGCGATGTGGTCGCCGCCGCTATTCGCGAGCAGATGAAGCAGGACGGTGCCGAGCACGAGTGGCTGAGTTTTGCCCCCGTCGAGCGCGATGTGGTGACCGGGCACTTTGCCAACATTCGCGCGCGCTGCCTGGAGGACGGTCGCGACATCTTGGACGAGCCCATTCCCGTTACGCCCACGCAGCACTACTTTATGGGCGGCGTATGGGTCGATAAGGACGGCCGCACTTCGATGCCAGAGCTCTACGCCGCGGGCGAGACGGCTTGCAATGGCGTTCACGGCAAGAATCGCCTTGCATCAAACAGCCTGCTCGAGGCGCTGGTCTGGGGTCGTCGCGCCGCGTGGTGCATGCGTACCGGCGAGTCGCTGGCCGTGGAGCAGGCGGGCGATCCCGCGCTCGATGGCCGTCATCGCGCTCTGAGCGCCGACACCCTGGCAATCGATGATTTGGCCCGTGCTGCCGGCACGCAGGCCGTGGAGGAGTAGACCATGAATCCCATTACCATGAAGCTCGTCGCCGATGATCTGATTCTGCAGGCCCTGCGCGAGGACATCACGTTCGAGGACGTGAGCACGGCGAGCGTGTGTCCCACGGCGCGCCCCGCCACGGTGGAGCTTATCGCCAAGGCCGACGGCATCATCGCCGGCTTGGATGTGTTTGCCCGCACCTTTGAGTTGCTGGATCCGCAGAGCTCGGTGCTGCTCGACGTTGCCGATGGCGACGAGGTGCACGCCGGCGACCATGTGGGTCAGGTGCGCGGCGACGCGCGCGTGCTGCTTTCGGGCGAGCGTGTGGCGCTCAACTACCTGCAGCGCATGAGCGGCATCGCTACCTATACGCACCAGATGGCTGCAGCGCTCGAGGGCACCAAGACTGTGCTCGTCGACACGCGCAAGACCACGCCGGGTATGCGCGTGTTTGAGAAGGCGGCGGTCGAGATCGGCGGCGGCAGCAACCACCGCTACAACCTGTCGACGGCCGTCATGCTCAAGGACAACCACATCGATGCCGCCGGTGGCGTGGCGCGCGCGATCGAGATGGCGCGCGCCCATGCGTCGTTTACCACGACGGTCGAGATTGAGTGCGAGAACCTGGACATGGTGCGCGAGGCTGTGGAGGCCGGCGCCGACATCATCATGTTCGACAACATGACCCACGACGATATGGCTGCCGCGATTGAGCTTATCGCCGGCCGCGCCAAGACCGAGTGCTCGGGCAACGTGGACGCCAGCAATATCCGCGCGCTCGCCGACCTGGGCGTTGACTTTATTAGCTCGGGGGCGCTGACTCACTCTGCGCCGATTCTCGACCTCTCGCTCAAGCACCTGCGTCTGTTGGACGGTAAATAATGGACGCCCGCGAGCGTCGCCGTGCCATCATGGCCGTGCTCGAGGGAGCCAAGGGACCCGTTTCGGGCAGCGCACTTGCCCGCGAGGTGGGTGTGAGCCGCCAGATTGTCGTGCAAGACATCGCTCTGCTGCGCGCCGACGGGCACGATATCGTGGCGACCAACCGTGGTTATGTGCTGCAGGAGGCCCCCAGCAGCCCCGCTGTGCCCACGCGCTTGGTCAAGGTTCGCCACAGCGTGGAGCAGGCGGGCGATGAGCTCACGAGTATCGTCGACGCCGGCGGCTCCGTGCTCAATGTGATCGTCAATCACCGCGTATACGGTAAGATCACGGCTGATCTGGACATCCGCAATCGCCGCGATGTCGAGCGCTATCTGCGCGATATCGAGAGCGGCAAGAGCTTTCCGCTGCTAACGGTGACCAGCGGCTACCACTTCCATCGCATCGCCGCGGAGGATGAGCAAACCCTCGACGAGATCGAGGCCATGCTCAAAGAGAAAGGCTACCTAGCCGATTTAATGCCCTATGAGGATGATTTGTCCTAGCCCGACACCGTCCCCAATTAGCTGCCCACATATGCAAAAGGAGGCCTCCGCGGCGATGCGGAGGCCTCCTTTTTGTGCACGGTGTACTTGTGAGTGTGCAAGTGGGGGAGTTGTTACTCCTCGACGATCTCGGTGATCGCGCCGGCGGGGCAAGCGTCCTGGCAAGCGCCACAGGCGACGCAGGAGTCCTCGTCAGCGACGGTAGCGACGTCCTGGAGCTCCAGAACGCCAGCGGGGCAGGAGTCGACGCAAACGCCACAAGCGATGCACTCGTCGGCATCAATTACGGGATGAGCCATGGTAGTTTCCTCTCTGTTGACCGACGCTACAGGCGATGCGCGCCGGTTTGATTCGGGCAAAAACATACCACGGGAGCGACCGTTTGCAATACCCTCTGGCCGGCATCTTCATACCGTTCGCCGAGTATGCCAAGGTTTACTAAAAAATGCGCAGGTGGGGCCGTTGAGCTGCGCAAATGTTAGCTAAAGGTGACTTGAAATATTGAGCTATTGAGCGCGTCTGCGGAAAGGGCATCCCGTTATTTGGCCGAAAACCGGGTCGCAGTTTCCGGTTAGGCCCGCTAGCGGAAAATGCGAGCCGGTATCAGCTCTCAAAACGGGATACGGTTTTCGGTTGAGCCTTCAGACGGAAACTGCGACCCGGAATCCACGCTCAAACTGGGATGAGCTTTCCGCAAGACGGCCCCCAGGCACCCCCGGACGCAAACCTCAGCCATCTCTACATAGATCTCGATAGATTTGCCGAGAACTCAATCAGCGCATCTACCTGCGCATTTAAGAACCTAAACTCTCAGCAATAAGAAATCTTATATGAATTGACTTAGATTTTGTATATTCCGGCCCATAAGGGGATACACTACATCCTGAAAGACAAGCCGAAACACCGCTCGGCAGACCGCCGAGTCGGTGCAAACGCACAAGAGAGAGGGAATTTCTAATGGGCAAGATTCTTGGTATCGACCTTGGTACTACTAACTCCGCAATGGCCGTTCTCGAGGGCGGTTCTCCGACCATTATCGTGAACGCCGAGGGCGACCGCACCACCCCGTCCGTCGTGGGCTTCCGTGCCGACGGCGACCGCGTCGTGGGTAAGGCCGCTAAGAACCAGGCTGTCACCAACCCCAAGAACACCGTGTTCTCCATCAAGCGCTTCATGGGCCGCAAGTACTCCGAGTGCACCTCCGAGATCAAGACCGTGCCGTACGAGGTCAAGGAGGGCCAGGGTGGCCGTGCCGTCGTCGACATCGAGGGCAAGGACTACACCGCCGAGCAGGTGAGCGCCATGACGCTCGCGAAGATGAAGGCTGACGCCGAGAAGTATCTGGGCGAGACCGTCACCGACGCCGTCATCACCGTCCCGGCCTACTTCAACGACGCCCAGCGTCAGGCCACCAAGGACGCCGGTAAGATCGCCGGCCTCAACGTCAAGCGTATCGTCAACGAGCCGACCGCTGCTGCTCTTGCCTATGGCCTGGACAAGCAGGGCACCGACCAGCGCATCCTGGTCTTCGACCTGGGCGGCGGCACCTTCGACGTCTCCATCCTCGACCTCGCCGACGGCGTGTTTGAGGTTCTGTCCACCTCGGGCGACAACCACCTGGGCGGCGACGACTGGGATCAGCGCGTCATCGACTGGATGGCCGATAAGTTCCAGCAGGAGAACGGTGTCGACCTGCGTCAGGACCCCATGGCCCTGCAGCGTCTGAAGGAGGCCGCCGAGAACGCCAAGAAGGAGCTCTCCGCCGCCCAGCAGACCACCATCAACCTGCCGTTCATTACCATGAACCAGTCCGGCCCGCTGCACCTCAACTACACGCTGACCCGCGCCGAGTTCGAGAAGATCACCCGCGACCTGCTCGAGCGCTGCAAGCAGCCTGTCACCAACGCCCTGCGCGACGCCAAGCTTAAGCTCTCCGATCTGACCGAGGTCATCCTCGTCGGCGGCTCCACCCGTATGCCCGCCGTCCAGGAGCTCGTCAAGACTATGACCGGCAAGCAGCCCAACATGTCCGTGAACCCCGACGAGGTCGTTGCCGACGGCGCTGCCGTCCAGGGCGGCGTGCTCACCGGCGACGTCGAGGGCATCCTGCTGCTCGACGTTACCCCGCTGTCGCTGGGCGTCGAGACCATGGGCGGCATCATGACCAAGATGATCGACCGCAACACCACGATCCCGACCTCCAAGACCGAGGTCTACTCCACCGCTGCCGACAACCAGACCAGCGTCGAGATCAACGTGCTCCAGGGCGAGCGTGAGCTTGCCCGCGACAACAAGTCGCTCGGTAAGTTCCAGCTGACCGGTATCCCGGCTGCCCGCCGCGGCGTGCCGCAGATCGAGGTCACCTTCGACATCGACGCCAACGGTATCGTCAAGGTCTCCGCTAAGGACAAGGGCACCGGCAAGGAGCAGCAGATCACCATCTCCGGCTCCACTGCTCTGTCCGACGACGAAGTCGATCGTATGGTCAAGGACGCCGAGGCTCATGCCGAGGAGGACAAGAAGCAGAAGGAAGAGGTCGAGGTCCGCAACCAGACCGACAGCCTGTGCTACTCCACCGAGCAGACCCTCAACGAGCTGGGCGACAAGGTTTCCGCTGACGTGAAGTCCAAGGCCGAGGCCGCTATCGCCGACGCCAAGAAGGCGCTCGAGGGCTCTGACGTCGAGGCCATCAAGGCCGCCGGCGAGTCCCTGCAGTCCGTGGCCTATGAGCTGGCCCAGGTTGTCTACGCCGACGCTCAGCAGCAGACCGACGGTGCCGCCGGCGCCCAGCCTGCCGACGATGACGTCGTCGATGCCGACTACGAGGTTGTGGACGACGAGGACAAGTAATCATGTCCGCCCGTAAAGCTCGCACGGAGGCGGCTGCCGCTGGCGCCGCCCCCGTTGACTCTGAGGAGAAGGACGTGAAGATTCCCGTAGAGGCCGTCGACGATACCGAGGCCAACGAGGCCGCGGCCGCCGAGGCTGCCGAGAACCAGGTAGAGGATTCCAACAAGGAGGCGACGATGACCGAGGACGAGATGGTGGAAGCTGCTATCCGCGCCGGTGAGGAAGCCGCCGACAACGACTTTAAGCTCAAGTTCGAGCAGGCCCAAAAGGAGCTCGCCGACGTGCGCAGCGAGCTCGATGCTGCGGCAGAGGCTCAGAAGGCCGCAGAGGACAAGGCAAAGGACGCCACCGAGCGCACCGCCCGTCTGCAGGCCGACTGGGAGAACTTCCGTCGCCGCACCGCCAATGAGCGTATCGCCGAGCGCGAGCGCGCGACCGAGAAGCTTGTCACCGCGCTGTTGCCGGTGATCGACGATATCGAGCGCGCGATTGACCATGCCCGCAGTCAAGAGCTTTCCGACGACTTTAAGCAGTTCGTCGATGGCGTTGACGCGGTACATGCCAAGCTGCTCGACGTGTTCGCGCACGAGGGCGTTGAGCCAATCGACCCCAAGGGCGAGGCGTTCGATCCGCTCGAGCACCAGGCCGTGGGTCGCGTCGAGGACGCGTCGCAGTACGACGAGACCGTCAACGATGTGTACCAGAAGGGCTACCGCATGGCGGATCGCATCCTGCGTTCCGCGATGGTGACGGTGACCTACGGTGGCGAGAAGCGCCCCGCACCGGAGCCCGAAGCGGCGCCCGAGGATGCTACGGCCGATACGGCCGAGAGCACCGAGGAGTAATTGAGAAGGGCCCCGGGGCAACACCCGGGGCCCTTTCTGGCCTAGTGCCATATGAAAGCATGAACCGTCGTCTGCATGGGCGGCGGACGTAACAGGAGAGGAGCTACGATGGCTGCAGGCAAAACCTTCTATGACATCCTGGGCGTATCCAAGAGCGCCTCCGACAAAGAGATCAAGAGCGCGTTTCGCAAGCTCGCGCAAAAATATCACCCCGATGCCGGCGGCGACGAGGCCAAGTTTAAGGAGATCAGCGAGGCCTATGAGACGCTTTCGGACGAGAAGAAGCGCAAAGAGTACGACCAGATGCTCATGTTTGGCGGTATGCCGGGCGCGGGCGGCGCGTATGGCGGCGGCTACGGTGCCGGCGCGGGTGCCAGCGGCTGGGGCGACATCTTCGACAGCATCTTTAGCGGCAACGGCGCCTGGGGCAGCGATTGGGGCTCGGGCTTTGCCGGGGCTGCGGGCGCTGCCGGTGCCGGCGCTGGCCGCAGCCGTGCTCGCAAGGGCGGCGACCTGTCGCTGACCGTCGATGTGACGGCCGAGGACGCGTTTCGCGGTGTGACGCACAAGGTCACCTATCGCATTCCCTCGACAGGTGAGCAGCAGACCATTACGGTCTCGGTGCCTGCGGGTGCGGTCGACGGCGGCAAGCTGCGCTACAAGCGTCGCGGCGAGTATGGCGTTGCGGGTGGCGAGCGCGGCGACCTGGTCGTGACCACGCATGTGGAGGAGCACCCGCTGTTTAAGCGCAAAGGTGCCGACGTGACCATGGAGGTACCGGTCTCGGTCTACGAGGCGGCGCTCGGCTGCACGGTGGACGTGCCGACGCCCGGCGGTGCGACGGTTCGTCTGAAGGTGCCCGCGGGTACCCAGACGGGCAAGAAGTTCCGCTTTAAGGAAATGGGGGCGCCCGACGTTAAGCACCGTGGCCGCACAGGCGCGCTGCTCGTCGAGATCAAGGTGCAGGTCCCCACGAACCTATCCGATGACGAGCGCGATGCCATGACCAAGCTGCGCGAGACCGACACACGCGACTATCGCGAGAAGGTCAACCGTTACAAGGCGACGTACTAGGGCGGTCGCGGCGCACGCCCGCGCCCACGGGCTTATGATGGACGATAACGAGACGGAAAGGGGTCAGGTAGCATGGCCGAGGACAATAGGAACAAACCGCTGTACATGATCAGCGTGGCGGCCGAGCTGACCGGCATGCACCCGCAGACTCTGCGCGTCTACGAGTCCAAAGGCTTGGTGAATCCCCAGCGCTCGGGCGGCAACACGCGTCTGTATTCGCGTGCCGATATCGAGCGCCTGGAGCTCATCAACCAACTGACCGACGAGGGCATCAACCTCGCCGGCGTGGTGCGCATCCTCGATATGAAGGAGCGTGCCGAGGAGCGCGAACGCGAGAACGAGAAGCTCCGCGCCCGCGTACGCCAGCTCGAGGACGAGCTGCACGAGTACAAGATGCAAAAGAAGATCACCGCCCTGGCCCCGCGCGACGGCTCAGTTAACCCCGAGCAAGTCATGCGCAAGCTGCTGGGCGCCGGCGGGGATTTGTAGTTACGCGGTTTTACCAAACCGCGTAACGGGCCGACGCTGCTCGACGTCCAGAGCGACAATTTGTCATTCAAAAGGCAAGGCATGACCAGAAGGTCTATGCCTTGCCTTTTTCATGCCAACTTGTTCGCTCTGGACGTCGCTCGCTGTCCGTCCTCTACCTGCGGCGTTGCCTTGCTCCGGATACGGCAGGGTAGTCATTGGGGACGTTCTTAAATGACTAGTCAAAGGGGACATTCTTGCGGCATTTGGCACTTGGGGACGTTCCTTTTGTGCCGGCACTTTGGGACACTCCTTGTTAGGAGAGTGATGCAAGGGGCTCGTCCTTTACTTTACCGAGATAAAGTGAACGTGCAGATTCGCAACCCACTCGCAACTGTTCTATGGCACGATATTGAATGAATGTATGCTATGCGCCCGAGCCTTTCGGGCAGAGTGGGAGACAGTATGGTCAAGCTGTACGAGGACGGCATCTACCTGCGCGGCGGCAGCGAGGTTGTGCCTGCGGCCGAGGCTGCCGAGCGCGGTATTACGCAGACGCCCGAGGATGCCAAGCGTGGCACCATCGCGTATTCGATCCTCCAGGCACACAATACGTCCGGAGATCCCGAGGCGCTCAAGATCCGCTTCGACGCCATGGCGAGCCACGACATCACCTTTGTCGGCATCATCCAAACGGCGCGTGCCTCGGGCATGGAGCAGTTCCCGCTGCCCTACGTGCTCACCAACTGCCATAACTCGCTGTGCGCCGTGGGCGGCACCATCAACGAGGACGACCACGTCTTTGGCCTTTCCGCTGCTAAGAAGTACGGCGGCATCTTCGTTCCGCCCCATATTGCGGTCATCCACTCCTTTATGCGTGAGAACTTCGCCGGCTGCGGCAAGATGATCTTGGGCTCCGACTCGCACACCCGCTACGGCGCCCTGGGCACCATGGCCGTGGGCGAGGGCGGCGGCGAGCTGGCAAAGCAGCTGCTGCGCGACACCTACGATGTCGCCTATCCCGGCGTCGTCGCCATCTACCTCACGGGCGCTCCGCGCCCCGGCGTCGGCCCGCACGATGTGGCGCTCGCCATCATCCGCGCCGTCTTTGCCAAGGGCTACGTCAAGAACAAGGTCATGGAGTTCGTGGGCCCCGGCATCGCGAGCATGACGACTGACTATCGCAACGGCGTCGACGTCATGACCACCGAGACCACCTGCCTTTCCTCCATCTGGGCCACCGACGAGGACACACACGCGTTTTTGGCCATGCACGGCCGCGGCGACGACTACCGCGAGCTCAAGCCCGCCGATGTCGCCTACTACGACGGCTGCGTCGAGGTCGATCTGTCGAGCATCAAGCCCATGATCGCGCTGCCGTTCCATCCTTCCAACGGCTTTGAGATTGACGAGCTCAACGAGAACCTCGAGGACATCCTGCACGAGGTGGAGCTCGAGGCCGCCAAGATCGGCGAGGGCAAGACGCACTTTAGCCTGCTCGACAAGATCGTCGACGGCAAGCTGCACGTGCAGCAGGGCGTTATCGCCGGCTGCTCGGGCGGCAACTACGACTCCGTGGTCCAGGCTGCCCGCGTGCTCAAGGGCGCCAACACCGGCTGCGGCGAGTTCTCGCTGTCGGTCTATCCCACGAGCCAGCCCGTGGCACTCGAGCTTACACGCCGCGGCTACATCTACGACCTCATGGAGGCCGGCGCGATCGTGCGCACGGCGTTCTGCGGCCCGTGCTTCGGCGCCGGCGACACGCCCGCCAACAACGGCCTTTCGATCCGCCACACTACGCGCAACTTCCCCAACCGCGAGGGTTCCAAGCCGGGCAATGGCCAGCTGAGCGCCGTGGCCCTGATGGACGCCCGCTCCATTGCGGCGACGGCTGCCAACGGCGGCGTCCTGACGCCGGCGACCGACCTGCCCGAGGAGACTTGGGACGAGGCCTGCGAGTACACCTTTGACGACGCGCCGTACAAAAAGCGCGTGTACTGGGGCTTTGGCAAGGCGGAGCCTGCCGACGAGCTGGTCGAGGGTCCCAACATCAAGCCGTGGCCCGCGATGGAGCCGCTCGGCGACGATATCCTGCTCAAGGTGTGCTCCAAGATCATGGATCCGGTCACCACGACCGACGAGCTCATTCCTTCGGGCGAGACGAGCTCCTTCCGCTCCAACCCGCTGGGCCTGGCCGAGTTTACGCTCAGCCGTCGCGATCCGGCCTACGTGGGTCGCTCCAAGGAGGTCGACGCCGTGGAGAAGCGCCGCGTTGCCGGCGAGGCAGCAGGCGATCTGGCGGCACTCGATGCCGAGCTTGCGGGCGTGTTTGAGGCGCTGGTCGGCGCGGGTGTCGCGGCCGATGCCAAGGCGACTGAGTACGGCTCCATGCTCTATGCCAAGAAGCCCGGTGACGGTTCCGCCCGCGAGCAGGCCGCGAGCTGTCAGCGCGTGATCGGCGGTCTGGCCAACATCGTCCACGAGTACGCCACCAAGCGCTATCGCTCCAACGTGATGAACTGGGGTATGGTGCCCTTCCAGATGGAGGCCGAGCCCAGCTTTGAGGTGGGCGACTATGTCTTTGTGCCGGGTATCCGTGCCGCGCTCGACGGTGACCTAAAGGACATCGCCGCCTACGTGGTGCGCGCCGACGGTGCGGTCGAGCAGATTGAGCTCTACATTGCCGATATGACGGCAGAGGAGCGTGCCATCGTCAAGGCCGGCTGCCTGATCAACTACAACAAGTTCAAGGCCGCTGCCGAGTAACGCACTTAATTGTCCGCCCGGGGCTTACCCTTTCCCGCCCGCTCACGCGCTTCGCGAGGGTCGCGTTCGGGAAAGGGTAAGCCCCGGGCTACATTTCTGCGTTCTCGTTGGGTCTTGAGGGACGCTAATAAATAGACTTGCTTGATGCCGCCTCTGTTATCGGGGCGGCTTCTTTTGTCGAAAACCACCATGAAGGGGTAGGCGCCTTTGCGGTGGTTCCGTTTGTCTCGACCTGTAACATCTGGGCCCCTATTTGACGAGCGGTTGTTACAGATTGAGACAAACGATCGCCGCCGATCATTTCATCTCAATCTGTAACATCTAGGATCGAAAAGGGCCGCTAGATGTTACAGATCGAGACAGTGGAACATCGGAGCCGAAACCACCACAAAGGTGCCTGCCCGGCGGGTCCTTATTTCGATGGGGTCCAGGTTATTTCATCGTCAAATAGCCAAGTGCGTGCCGAGCCACTGTTGCGCGCTGTCTGCGGATCGGGCTCGCAGGTTTGTTCGTAGGCATCCTCGGTACACCGATCCATAAAATCGACGACTGCCGTCTGGTCGCCCTCCATGACGTAGATTACGTCGCCATCCGAGATATAGACCCCCGGTCCTTCATTGTCCACGCAGCCGGGGTCGCATGAGACGTTGCACAATTTGCTCCCGTTTGCCGCATCGAGCTCAAGGGTCGAATGATACCCGCCAACCATTTGGCCGTTCTTGGCTCGATATGTTGCGGCGCCGTACCACCGCTTAAACGTCTTGCCTTTGAGTAAACTGGTTGCCTTACCGATAAGCTGCTCATCTTGGGTATAGCGCGTGGCTCCAAGTTCGATTCGGGGATAGTTACTGACCCCAAGCGCTGCGGGCGTACCGTCGAAATCGACGGTGATCGAATCGGGTTTGACGATATCGGTGAGGATTTCGATGGGGTAGCTTACGGTTTCAACCGCCGCCTGCGTTGCCGAGGCAGGGAGAAATGCGAGATAGATAATTCCTACGCCGACTGCGGTAATCGCAAACGCTAAGACGAGCAGGCCGATATAGGTGGAGCGTTTCACGGCGGGTACCTCGCAAACAGTATGCATTCATTAAGATAAGTGATACCAGCTTACGACAATATTCAAAAGAAAGCGATCGGTCGAAATGACGGGGCGAAAAGGCCCTATTGGGCTTCGATTTGACCTCTAATAGGAATATTTGCCCCACTCATTCTGGGCGAGAGGTCAATAATTCAGTTCACGAGTCTTGAGCGATACTATTCTCACTAAACTCACTATTTTCACAGTAAGCACTATAAATACGATAGGGAGGACGACGAGAACGTTGTGACGTGCGATAGCTAAGCCGTTTAAGCCGGACTCTGACCTTGAATCTCCGCCTCTATCTGTGCGAACGGGCTATTGTCGGTTCTCGATTCCATCGCTGCGTTTTCGTTGGGTCTTGAGGGACGCTAATAAATAGGCTTGCTTGATGCCGCCTCTGTTATCGGGGCGGCTTCTTTTTGTCGAAAACCGCCACAAAGGGGACAGGCACCTTTGTGGCGGTGGGGACGAGCTCGATGTTGTTGTGATCGTTGAGCGGCATGTTAATGGGCACCTCTACAGAATTTCATCTGGGCTGGCGGGTTTGGTTGTTTTGGGGATGCCGAGTTTGGATGACGCGAAATCGTCAACATTGTCCTTAATTCCGTCTTTGGTGTAGACAGTGACCATATAGGTGCTGTGTCCGAATTCGCCCTTGTCGCGTGTTGCCCAGGCATCCCAGTAGGCGGCCCCGTTTCGCCCTTTGATTTTTCCGACACGGCGGAGTTCTGTTCGCTTTAATTTCTGGTTGCTATAGATGGTTCGACCGGCTTCCGCGGTGAGCCCGCACTGTCCAAGCAGCTTGTCGAGGACTTGGTTCATGTGGCGCTCATCGGTGTTTGGTGCGTAGTCGTAGGCGAGGGTGATGGAGTCAAGGGGCTGGTCGTCGATCAGATAATTCATTGTCTGAGGTTCGAGGCAGAAATAAGGAGAGCATCCGTCGACCTTGCCGAGCAACGGTAACTTGGACTGCCAACTTCCGGTGGGAATTGCATATTCGTAGAACACGCCACGGCAGACAAAGGAGAGCGAGGTGGCACGCGAGCCGGCGTCGATCATCCCGCAAAGATCGAAGGGCGAGGCGATACCAAAAGAAAAGGGCGTGATGACGATAAGGAAGAGCATCACGATGGGTATGGCGAGAATGGCGATGACGTTGCGACCGGTGGAATGAGACGGCTTCATATGCGCTCCTCGAGACAAAGAGCTGTTGAGGATAGGCAGAAATGGATATGTTCAGAGAACAATTCAAGTTTAATCTCATGGCGTGAGATGGTCGACCGTTAGCGTCGAAAACCACCACAAAGGTGCCTGTCCCCTTTGTGGTGGTGGGGAGCGCGCGGCTTCTTTGGTGATAGTGTTAGCCGGCGGTATCATTAGGACAAATGGCGCGGGTTTGCATTGTGAGGTGCTTTGCTGTGAGAAGTCCTGCCCGTATTGGATTGATTGTCTTGGCGCTTGCGATCGCTGTGGTTGGCGCGGGCGCTGTCGGTATGGCATTTCTACCTGCTGCGGTGACGGAGCCGGTGGTCAAGCCTGTGACTCAATCTGTCGAACTTCTGACCGGCGACGACAAGCCTGAGACCATTACCGTTGATTTTGATGAGCAACCGGCTGCGCTGGGCATTAGTAATTATCCACGCATTCAGCTTGGGGCTATGCGCTATACCACGGATTCTGGTCTGATCGACAGGGCGTCCGAGCTGCTCAAGGGCAAAATCTTTAAGCGCTGGTATGGATATGCGTCCTATCGGGCAAAAGCGAACGACATGGTTGGCGGATGCCACTCTTCCATCGAGCTGGACACTGCAAACGGCGCAAAGTTATGTGATGTCTCGTACGATCCGGGCTACGAGGACAATGAGGGTCCGGGCATCTACATCATGGACGGCGATGTCGCCTATGTCATGGAGGGCGACCAGACCGAGCTCAACGATTTTATGGGCCAGTGTATCCAAGATGCCTATAAACAGACCTGCTTGCCTGACCCGCAGGCTGCACGCGATAGTGGGTCTGCCCGTACATGGCTGTTCGAGGATGAGATGCCCTGGACCGTCGAATCGGGAAGTACGGGTCCGGCGAAGGAGTAGAGACCGCGACCACCACAAAGGTGTCTGTCCCCTTTGTGGTGGTTTGCATGTCGTGGGAACACTCAGAAAATCTTATATATAGAGACTTAGATTTATGTATAAGATCGCACAAAGCTGGCAACAATACTTCTCGAACAACGTGAAGCCGCCCCGTAGGGCGGCCGCCCCAAGAGAGGTGATTCCATGAGAATCGATAAGCTAGCAATGACGTCGCGCGAGGCGTTGCAGACCGCCATGAGCACGGCTGCCGATGCGCAGGCCGGCGCGGTGGAGCCGATTCACCTGCTGTCTGCCCTGCTCGGTGCCGGCGAGCGCAATATCTCCGTGATCATCGAGCGCATCGGCGCTGATCCGGCCCAGCTCGCACGCTCCACGCAGGATGCCGTCGACCGCGCGCCCAAGGTTTCGGGCGAGGGTCAGCAGATGGGCCTGTCCAACGAGCTCGTCCGCGTCATCGAAAAGGCCGAGAAGAAGGCCACCAAGATGGGCGACAGCTTTGTGGTGACCGAGCATCTGCTGATGGCGCTTGCCGAGGACAAGGGCGAGGCTGGTCGTGTACTGCGTGACGCTGGCGTGACCAAGGAGCGCATCGAGCAGGTCTACGAGGAGCTGCGTGGCGATGACCGCGTGACGTCTGCCGAGGACAAGACCCAGTTTGAGGCGTTGGAGCAGTACGGTCGCAACATCTGCGATCTTGCCCGCGCCGGTAAGCTCGACCCGGTCATCGGCCGTACCGACGAGATCCGCCGTACCATTCAGGTTCTGTCCCGCCGCACCAAGAACAACCCCGTGCTCATCGGTGAGCCGGGCGTCGGTAAAACGGCTATCGTCGAGGGCATCGCCCAGCGTATCGTGGCCGGCGATGTGCCGAGCACCCTGCGCGACCGCGACCTCATCGAGCTCGACATGAGCGCGTTGGTCGCCGGCGCCAAGTACCGTGGTGAGTTCGAGGACCGCTTAAAGGCCGTGCTCAAAGAAGTGCAAAAATCCGAAGGTAAGGTCATCCTGTTCATCGATGAGCTTCACACCATTGTGGGCGCGGGTGCCACCGAGGGCTCCATGGACGCAGGCAACATCCTCAAGCCGGCGCTCGCCCGTGGCGACCTGCATGCGATCGGCGCGACCACGCTCGACGAATACCGCAAGTACATCGAGAAGGACGCGGCGCTCGCCCGTCGTTTCCAGACCGTTATGGTGAGCGAGCCTACCGTCGAGGACACCATCTCGATTCTGCGTGGCCTCAAGGAGAAGTACGAGATCTTCCACGGCGTGCACATCACCGATAGCGCGCTCGTGGCCGCCGCCGACCTCTCCGATCGCTATATCGCCGACCGCTTCCTGCCCGACAAGGCCATCGACCTGGTCGATGAGGCGGCAAGCCGCCTGCGCATGGAGCTCGACAGCATGCCGGTCGAGATTGACGCCACCACGCGTCAGCTCACCCAGCTGCAGATCGAGGAGCAGGCGCTCATGAAGGAGACCGACGACGCCTCCAAGGAGCGTCTGGAGGCCCTGCGTCAGGAGATCGCCGAGGTCCAGGAAAAACTCAACGTGCAAAAGGCTGGCTGGCTCAACCAGAAGAACGCCATCGACCACGTGCAAGAGCTCAAGGGACAGCTCGACGAGGCCAGGAGCGAAGAGGAGCGCGCGACGCGCAATGGTGATCTGGGCCGTGCGTCCGAGCTGCGCTACTCCGTGATTCCGGGCCTGCAACAGCAGATTCAGGATTCCGAGGCTGCGCTCGAGGCGCAAAAGCAGCAGGACGGCGAGGGCCTCAACGAACAGGTGACCTCCGATGAGATCGCCGAGGTCGTGAGTGCCTGGACCGGCGTGCCCGTGTCCAAGATGATGCAGGGCGAGCTCGACAAGCTGAAGGGCTTGGAGGGTGAGCTGCATAAGCGCGTCATCGGCCAGGACGAGGCCGTCTCCGCCGTCGCCGCGGCCGTGCGCCGCAGCCGTGCGGGTCTCTCCGATCCGGACAAGCCCATCGGCAGCTTCTTCTTCCTGGGCCCCACCGGCGTGGGCAAGACCGAGCTCGCCAAGGCGCTTGCCGAGTGCCTGTTCGACGACGAGCGCGCGCTCGTGCGTATCGACATGTCCGAGTACATGGAGAAGTTCAGCGTCCAGCGTCTGATCGGTGCGCCCCCGGGATACGTGGGTTACGACGAGGGCGGCCAGCTCACCGAGGCCGTGCGCCGTCGCCCCTACTCCGTGATCTTGCTCGACGAGATGGAGAAGGCCCATCCAGATGTCTTCAACGTGCTGTTGCAGGTGCTTGACGACGGCCGTCTGACCGACGGTCAGGGTCGCCAGGTGTCCTTCAAGAACACGATTATCATCATGACGTCTAACGTGGGCTCCAAGGCTATCGCCGAGCTTTCGGGCAAGGACGAGGAGGAGATGCGCCATCAGGTCGACGCGGCCATGGCTCAGACCTTCCGCCCCGAGTTCCTCAACCGTATCGACGATATCGTGGTGTTCCATCCGCTCGGCATGGCGCAGATCGAGAAGATCGTCGACATCCAGCTCGCCGACGTCCGCGCGCGTCTGGCCAAGGAGCGCATGACGCTTGCCATCACCCCGGCGGCCAAGCAGATGCTCGCCGTGGGCGGCCTGGACCCGGTCTTTGGCGCCCGTCCGCTCAAGCGTCTGGTTCAGCGCGAGGTCGTGGATGCCATCGCCGCCGCTATCATCGACGGCACGGTGCGCGAGGGCGATCAGGTGACGGTCGATGCCGACAAGGACGGCGGCTTTACCGTCGTGTGCGACAACACGCCGGCGGCCACCTACGAGGTCCCCGACGCCGAGTAGGTTTTGGGCCATGCCTTAAAATCTACCAGCCGTCTCTAAACGCCAAGGGCGGCGGATCCAATTGGGTCCGCCGCCCTTTTTCGTGCGACAATCGATGATATTGAACGGATGCGATGCGAGGAGCTATGCAGATGAAAGACGAGATCAAGACAAGCGCGCCGGCGACCGATGCCGCCCCCGCCGCACCCAAGCCTGTGCCTAAGCCGGCGCCCAAGCCGCGCGACCCCTACATCCGTGCCGAGAACGAGGACGATGACGGCTACGATCCCTACAGCGATCGCCGCCCCGAGCGCGAGCCGCTGTTCGAAGCCGACCCCTGGCGCTAGTTGCATCAAGTAGCTAATTTGGCGATGATTTCCTGGGACGGGGTAGTCAAAAAAGTCCCGTCCCAAATCGACTGTCCAGGGAGTCGCATTCGAGCTTGGTTGCCCTCTCAGCCACTCGGCATCCTTCGAGCAGTAATAGTGAAAAAACTTGCTTAAGTGTTAATCAAGTCAGACATAATCTTGATCTCTAATTAATCAAGAATCGCTATAATTTTGATTAGCTAGAGAGCAAGATTGGAGAATCATGGCATTCAACGACTTGATCGCCCAGAAAATAAAGGACTTTGAACAGCAGGGGGTTCCGCAGGTCTTTGAGCGAGACCTTGATCTAGGAAACCCACAGGAGCCAAAGCGCGACAACATCGTAAATGTGATTGTGGGGGCCCGCCGTTGTGGAAAGACGTATCGCCTGTATCAGGAGATGCGGCGGCTTCAGAGCCGGGGCGTCGAGCTTGACCGGATGCTTTACTTCAATTTTGAGGATGAGCGCTTGCGCCCGTATGAGCCATCGCTGCTGGCGGACGTGCTCGACACGTTCTATGCGCTGTATCCTGTTGCTCGAACCGAGGGCGCTTACATTTTCTTTGACGAGATCCAGGAAATTCCCGAATGGGGTGCGTTTCTGCGGCGTGTAGTCGATACGGAGAAAGCGACCGTCTATGTGACGGGATCTTCTTCTAAGATGCTGTCCTCAGAACTTAAGAGCGAGTTCAGGGGTCGTTCTCTTGTGCGAGAGCTTTTTCCGTTGAGTTTTTCGGAATACGTTCGATATAAGACGGGGAGCGTTCTCGAGTCAGATGCGACCTTTTCCCCGAGCGATGCAGCGCTGCTTCGACATCATCTGATCGGGTATCTTGAACGAGGGGGATTCATCGCGACACTTGAGCAGACGCCTGCAGACGCGATTCAGCTGCTACAGGAATATGCTTCGCGAACGGTCGCCATGGACGTCGTTGAACGTTACGACGTCAAGAACCCTCGCCTGGCATCGCTGTTCTTGACGCGGTGTATGGCATCTTCGGGACGAGAGCTGTCAGTGAACAAAGTGTACAACGAGTTCAAGAGCAGACAGATACCCGTCAGTCGTAATTCGCTCAGCGACTTACTTGAGTATTATGAGGACGCCTACCTGTTATTTTCTGTGCCGGAGTTCACGCGTTCACTGGCAAATAACATGCGGTCTGCGTCTAAGGTCTACGCTGTCGACCCTGCGATGTTTGGAGCATTCTCTCCCGCATCGGCATTGGACCAGGGCCAGAGGCTCGAGACCGCAGTGTTCAATGCGCTAAGAAGAAGGACTCCCGCGGTGAGGACCGGCTCGGTCTGCCGCCTGCTAATCAAAGAGAAGAGCAAAAGCCATGAGGTGGACTTTGTGGCTGGGGATGCGCTTCTCATGCGGGCTTATAGCCTGATTCAGGTGAGTGCGGATATGGCAAGTGAGAAAACGCGCGAGCGCGAAATCGCCGCGCTTGATGCCTCGATGGCCCAGTTTGATCTTGGCGAGTCGGCAATCGTTACCATGGATGAACAGACCGATATTCCATGCGAGCACGGTGTGGTACACGTTATGCCCGCATGGAAGTGGCTCCTTGCCTAATCATCTATGGGCCTGTGGGGTCAGGACCTCCTGGCTCCTTCATCACGGTTGGGGAGCACCTTGCTGCGCCAGGCTAGTCCTGGGCTTTGATACTCGGCAGCAGGATCTGCGCGAGGTAGTCGGTTTCGAGCTTAGTGGCACCATCGGCCTTGCCGTCTTTACCCACCAGGTCGTTCTTGATCTGGCTATACGTATAGCGGTTGCCGGTCGTCAGCTCGACAAGCTCAATGGCCGTATCCATGGGGTAGGTCGACACGGGATTCTGCGTCCGCCCGTTGATGGTCTGGGGCACCACGTACGGATAGACGGGGCCGCTGGCGTAGACGGTATAACCGTTGCCTAGATTGGCCGCACCCAAAACCGTATCGCCTTCATCGGGCGTAAAGCTCTCGCCCTCGCGCACCGCGACGAGCGTCACGAGCGGCGTATTGGCGTCGTCGCCCAGATAGATGCATAGCGTGCTTCCGTTTTGCCAAGTTGCGACCTTGCCGTACCACTCGACGGGAATATCGAGCTGGTAGAGGTCGGTTGCCTTGTGGCGAGCGTCAGCATCACGGGACGCCTGTGCCTTTTGCGCGCTCACGGCATTGACGGCGGCGTCGCGCCGCGCGGTTGCTGCCTGCTGGAGCACTTTGGCAGCCGCGGCGGAGCTCGCACCGCCCTCCTCGGCATACTTGGCGGCGGCATCGATCTGGTCGTCAGTCACCGTGTCGGCCGAAGGCACCTTGAGCTTAAAGGTGGCCTGGGCACTTAAATCCTGTCCATCGCTCTTAACGGTGACCTGCGTCTTGGTGGTCGGGACGGTATAGATGGTGCCGTCGGCCGCGATGGGGGAGGCAGCGATGGAGAGCGTGTAATCGCCGGGCAGCAGTTTGATGCCGCGGCCGTGCTCGTCAACATAGAGCGTTTCGCTCACGGAGGAGCCGTCAGAATCCTGACCGCTCACCTGTACGGGAATCTTGGAGCCAGTGGAACAGTCGAGGCCCGCGGCATGCATGCCAATCTGCACCGACATCATCGTGTGGGCATTGGCGGCGACAGCGGCAGCCTGCTCTTGCTGATATCCGTTCCAGGCAGCATAGCCTGCACCGCCGGCGACGAGCGCGACGGCCACGACACCGGCGACCATCAGATTGCGGCGCTTGGGCGACATCTTGCGATGGCGGACCTCGGCCTCGCGTGCCGAGGGAACGGACGGCAGGGGTATATCGCCCATGGCGATGGTCTCGTCCACGGCTGGTGCGGAACCCAGGCCAGGAAGCTCGCGAGTCAGCGAATCCTCGGCCGGCAAGCTGTCGAGCAAGACGGTTTCCTCGCCCGTGTCGGATTCGGGCTGGTTGCCGGCCTCGCTTTCGGTGCCTTCGTGATCTGCCTCATCCTCGGCAGGCTCAACGTCGCCTGCATCCTGATTATCGGATTGCGCCTCGGTTTCCGGCTCATCCTGCACATCAACGCCCGAATCGTCAAACGCAATCTCATCGAGTGAAATCCGGTCTAAGCTCTCCAAGGCCTCAGCGCAAGCTTCTGCATCTTGGGCCGCATCCTCTTGGCCCATCGTCTCATCATTCATACATCCCCCAAGCTCAATATCGGGACAACACTGTACCCAAAAATGGAGCCATATAAAGCGCGTGCGAAATATAAGATCCGATTTAACCTGAGCGCATCGTTCGGCCGCATCCTCGCGGCGGCAAAAGGCCCCCGGAACGCGAACGAATCACATTCCGGGGGCTCTACAATGCGTTGAGTTGCGCGGAGCCGGCTATGCTGCTTCGTGCTCAAGCGATGTCTGCGCCGGGCGCGTTACTCGGCGTGTGCGTAATCCACCTTGGCGCGGCGAGCGGTAGCCTTCTCCCAATCGCTGGTGCCCTCAAAGACATCCTGCTTGTAGGGATTGCGGCCGAGCTTCTTGGCGCGGTAGGCGATGTAGATGATCGCGGCGACGTTGGCGACCAGTGCGGCGATCGAGACCGCGGTAGCGGCGCCGGGGTCGAGCGTGGAGTGGGTCACAAAGATGGACTCCTCCTGGAAGTACGGGAACACCTGGGCAAACATGCACCAAATAGCAAGTGTAAAGGCGCGGTTCTGAATCCAGCCGCCCTTGTTCCAGATAAAGGCGGCGACGGTGGGCGCCAGCAGCAGCGCAAAGCCGCAGAACCAGGAGTGGGTGGGCAGGCAGTTGTAGGTGTAGCAGAAGTTCCAGACATCGTAGGCGATGATGTAGACCCAGGTCATGTCGGGCCACAGCATATCGGTCTGATCCTCGGAGGCGTAGACGCTCCACCAGCCGGTCATGCAGAAGATGTTGATGAGACCGGCGATGCCGTTGAACACGTTGTTCCAGCCGGCAAGCTGCGTGACACCCTCGGAGGTGACCCAGGTGGACTGGCCCAGGACAAAGAAGTGGTAGGCACTCTCGAAATCGGACACGACGGCAATCATGATGTTGATAGCGACGATCACAAACGGCCATGCGCGGAACCAATGCGCCTTGCCGATCTTGCCCCACTGGTACTTAATGGCAATGAAGCCCCAGCAACCGGCCAGCGCCGCGTATACCTTGGCGTAGTGGAACCAGCTGTTCTGGTACACATGGGTGGGGTTGGTGAGCGCCCACTCGGCACCCTGCGAAACGCCGACGGCGATGGCGACGCAGTAGATGGTCATGGCCAGCGGAGCAACGCCAAAGATGATTGCCGCGCCCAGCTTGGTGCGGCGGCCGACCTCGTTGAGCACGATCAGGCCAATAAAGACCATGGCCCAGCCGGCCCAGTGGATAAGGGTATCGCTACCCCAAACATCGAACAGCATGCTGCTCTCCTTTCACACGCCCGCGGCCCCTCTTCTGATCGCGGGCAGTTTGGCCAAATGGCGTCAGTTCTGGGGCTTGCGCTCCGGATACTTGGCGGTATAGCCCTCGATGTGGAGCGTCGAGGCGATAATCTCCTTGACCGTCTCGTCGGGCACATCGGGGTGCGTGCGGATATACATCAACAGTCCCATGATGAGGGTGTAGAACGTCTCGTAGACATGGTCGATGCGTAGCTCATGATGGGCGACAAAATCCACCACGGTGGTGTCGCAGATATACTGCGCCACGCGCTGGACCACGTTGTGCAAAAAGCCGCCGTAGAGCGCACCGCTGCTCGAGGTGAGCGTGCTCGGCAGCTCGTGGCCGCTCACGACCAGACGCTTGAAGAGCGGGGCGACGGTGTCGAGTGCGCCTTCGATGTCGCCAACCGTGCGGCTGGCATTCCACTGCTCGAGCTCGGAGATAAAACCGTCGATTGCCTCGTCCATGACGGCGGTGACGGCGGCGTCCATATCGGCAAAGTAGTGGTAGAACAATGAGCGCGTACAGCCGGCTCGCTTGGTCACGGCCGATACCGAAAGATGCGACACGCCCAGCTCGGAGCTTACGGTGCGCACGGCATCGAGGATCTCGCGACGGCGTTCGTCGCCTGTCAGGCGCTTTGCCGCGCTATCGGATGCGGGGACGGCATCGACCACAGAGGTATCTGCTGTGTTGTCGCCCATGTTTTGCCGCCTTTCATCCTCTTTTGCCTGACCGTTCGCCTAACAGTCTTGAATATTGTTGACGGTTCGTCAATACTATTTTTGACACAATGTCAACAATGGCGGGTGAACGGCATGGGGGCATGCCCGGCCTGCAAAAAAAGAGGGGCGCCGCGGTCTCGCCGGGCTGTGGCAAGAGAAGGGACGACCATGATTCTCAACGGACCGGGGATTAGCTACACCGAGCCCGATATCGGTGCGGAGTTTGTGCCGCCGCTGCCGGAGCATCCGCGCGAGGCCATCGTCAAACTGTGCGAGCACTGCACCAACCGCCTGCTGCATCGCGACGAGCTGCTGGGCTACGAGTACTGGTCGTTTGCCGAGGCCGCGACTGACGAGCAGGCCGAAGTGCTCTGCAAGATGAAGATGCGCCGTCCCTACACGCTGCCCGAGATGGTCAAACTCACCGGCATGCCCGAGGCCCAGATCGAGAAGATGCTCGACGACATGAGCTACACGGGCCTGCTCGAGTACAACTGGGAAAATCCCGAGCGAGCCAAGCAGTGGGTGCTGCCCATGCTGGTGCCGGGTTCTGCTGAGTTCCTCAACATGCGCGTGAGCCAGCTCGAGGAGCATCCGGTCTATGCCAAGTTCTTTGAGCAGGCATCCAAGGGGCCGCTGTCCAAGGCCACGCCGATGGTGCCGCCCGGAGGTGCCGGCATCGGCATGCATGTCATTCCGGTCGAGAAGGCCATCGATGCCGCGAGCACCTCGGTGCCTATTGAGCATATCGAGCATTGGCTCGACAAATACGATGGCAAATATGCCGCTAGCACCTGCAGCTGCCGCGCGAGCCGTCGCGTGATGGGAGAGGGCTGCGCCGACGACCCGGCCGATTGGTGCATCGCCGTGGGCGATATGGCCGACTACGTGGTCGAGACCGATCGTGGTCATTACGTGACCCGCGACGAGGTCTACGACATCCTGCGCCAGGCCGAGGACAACGGCTTTGTGCACCAGATCACCAATATCGACGGCGAGAACAAGATTTTTGCCATCTGCAACTGCAACGTCAACGTGTGCTATGCCCTGCGCACCTCGCAGCTGTTCAACACGCCCAACCTGTCGCGCTCGGCCTATGTCGCCAAGGTCGAGAAGGACAAGTGCGTGGCCTGCGGTCGCTGCGTCGAGGTGTGCCCGGCCGGCGCCGCCAAGCTCGGCCAGAAGCTCTGCAGCAAAAAGGCCGGCGGACAGGTGCCCGAGTATCCGCGCCAGGAGCTGCCCGATGCCACCAAGTGGGACCACACCAAGTGGTCGCCCAACTACCGCAACGATAACCGTATCGAGACGCACGAGTCCGGCACCGCGCCCTGCAAGACGGCTTGCCCCGCGCACGTTGCCGTTCAGGGCTATCTGAAGCTTGCGGCACAGGGGCGCTATGACGAGGCGCTGGCGCTCATCAAGCGCGAGAACCCGCTGCCCGCTATCTGCGGCCGCGTGTGCAACCGCCGCTGCGAGGATGCCTGCACCCGCGGCCGTGTGGACGCCGCCGTGGCTATCGACGAGGTCAAGAAGTTTATCGCCCAGCGCGATCTTGATGCCGCGACCCGCTATGTCCCGCCCGTGGTGACGCCGACACGCGCTGGCGGCTTCGATCAGAAGATCGCCATCATTGGTGCCGGCCCGGCCGGTCTGTCCTGCGCCTTCTATCTGGCCGAGAAGGGCTACAAGCCCGTCGTGTTCGAGAAGAACGAGCGCCCGGGCGGCATGCTCACCTATGGCATTCCCAGCTTTAAGCTGCAGAAGGACGTTATCGAGGCCGAGGTCGAGGTCATTCGCCTGATGGGCGCCGAGTTCCGCTATGGTGTGGAAGTCGGTCGCGACGTGACGCTCGACGAGCTGCGCGAGCAGGGTTTTAAGGCCTTTTATGTTGCCATCGGCTGCCAGGGCGGCCGCCTCGCCGGTATTCCGGGTGAGGATGCCGAGGACGTGACCGTGGCCGTCGACTTTTTGCGCGAGGTCAACAGTGGCAAGATCGACACGCTGCCCGGCCGCACCATCGTGGTGGGCGGCGGCAACGTGGCTATCGACGTCGCGCGCAACGCCTGCCGTCTGGGCTCCGAGCACGTTGAGATGTTCTGCCTGGAGAGCGAGGCCCAGATGCCCGCCAGCGAGGAGGAGCGTCACGAGGCCGTTGAGGACGGCGCCCACATCAGCTGCGGCTGGGGTCCCAAGGAGGTTCACCTGGACGAGACCGGTCGTGTGTGCGGTATCACCTTCAAGCGCTGCACGCGTGTCTTTGACGACGAGGGCCGTTTTGCGCCCGAGTACGACGAGAACGATCTGCGCCGTGTCGATGCCGACCGTGTCGTCATGTCGATTGGCCAGTCCATTGTGTGGGGCGACTTGCTAGCTGGCTCCAAGGTGGAGCTCGGCCGCGGCCAGGGTGCCCTTGCCGATCCTCAGACCTATCAGACCGCCGAGCCCGACATCTTTGTAGGCGGCGACGTCTACACCGGTCCGAGCTTTGCCATCGACGCCATCGCCGCCGGTCACGAGGCCGCCGTGTCCATCCATCGCTTTGTGCAGCCGGGCTCCACGCTCACCATCGGCCGCAACCAGCGCCACTACACCGCGCTCGACCGCGACGATGTCGTGATCGAGAGCTACGACAACGCGAGCCGCGAGGTGGCGCATGTCGACCGCGAGCGCGAGAAGGCTGCACCCTTTAGCGAGTACGTCGAGACCTTTACCGAGGAGCAGGTGCGCGCCGAGACCGCCCGCTGCCTGGGCTGCGGTGCCTCGATCGTCGACCCCAACAAGTGCATCGGCTGCGGCTTGTGCACCACCAAGTGCGCGTTCGATGCCATCCACCTGGATCGCGATCGCCCCGAGTGCTCCACGATGGTCAAATACGAGCAAAAGCTCCCAAGCCTCGGCAAGTATGCGCTTAAGCGTGCTATCAAGATCAAATTTGGTCGCAAGTAAGTAGCCATAACGGGAACGGCGGAAGGAATTAAAAGTGCACGAGCTCGGAATCGTCTATCACATCATTCGCGATGTCGAGAACGTGGCGCGCGCCAATGGCGTGAGTCGCGTTTCGAGCGTCACGCTGCTGCTGGGCGAGGTCTCGGGCGTCGTTCCCGACTTGCTGCTCGACGCTTGGCGCTGGGCGGCAGATAAAAAGCCCATCGCGCAGGGCGCGGAGCTTATTGTGGAGCCTGTCGAGGCCGTGACGCATTGCGAGGCGTGCGGCCGCGACTATGCGACAGTCGAGCACGGCAAGACCTGCCCTCATTGCGGCAGCGGCGAGACATACCTGCTGCAGGGCCAGGAGGTCATGATTAAGCAGATTGAGACCCCCGACGAGGCTGTCTCTTATACACATCTGACGCTGCCGACGATATGCAGT
>UQVD01000001.1 GCA_900544385.1 uncultured Collinsella sp. | reverse complement strand
ATCTACACACTGCATATCGTCGGCAGCGTCAGATGTGTATAAGAGACAGACAAGATCCTGACCATCGCCGGCATCCTTAACGGCACCACCAACTACATCCTGTCGCGCATGGACGCCGAGGGCGCCGATTACGCTGACGTGCTCGCCGACGCCCAGGCAAAGGGCTATGCCGAGGCCGACCCGTCCGCCGACGTCGACGGCTTCGATGCCGCCAGCAAGACGGCAATCCTCGCCTCCATCGGTTTTGGCACCCGCGTGACCACCGACGATGTCTACCAGCAGGGTATCCGTACCATCGGCGCCGAGGACATCGCCCAGGCCCGCGAGCTCGGCTACACCATTAAGCTGCTCGGCATCGCCCGCAATACCGACGCCGGCGTCGACGTCCGCGTGCATCCCACGCTGATCCCCGCCGACCACATGCTTGCCAAGGTCAACGGCGCCATGAACGCTGTCTACGTGGTAGGCGACGCCGTGGGCGAGACCATGTTCTACGGTGCCGGCGCAGGCTCCTTCCCCACCGCGAGCGCCGTCGTGGGCGACATCCTGTCGCTCTCCGAGCAGATCAGCCGCGGCGTGGCTCCGCTGCCCGAGATTGAGCCCTATGGTCACAACCTCGCCTTTAAGCCCATGGACGAGCTCCAGACCAAGTATTATGTGCGCCTGAAGGTCGCCGACCGCGTGGGCGCCCTGTCCGAGACGGTCGACATCTTTGCCAAGCACAACATCTCGATCTCGCTCATCAACCAGGTCGAGGACGGCAAGTCGGGCGTCAACGATGCCTGCTCGGTCATCTTCCTGACGCATCGCGCGCTCGAGAAGGACGTCCAGGCTGCCGCAGCCGAGCTTGCCAGCGTCGGCTGTGTGGCCGAGGTCGCCAACGTCCTGCGCATCGAGGACGTTGAGGCTTGGACCGAAGGCGTCATGGCGAACTAGTTCGGTTTACACCCCACAACGCATTTGCTCGAAGGGCTCCCGTCCGATGTGGGATGGGAGCCTTTTTGTCTCCTGCCCTAAGCACAACGACAGGGCACATTTGCGCGAGCCGCTCATCGGTAACGCGGGCTACCGTTCACCGATATGCAAACACGGCCGATTCCGGTTACGGCTACGCTGTGCTGCGAATGTCCGCCCGCGATGAGAGGAAATACCATGTTGCTCGAGGGCAAGAAAGCAATCATCACCGGAGGCACGCGCGGTATCGGCTATGCCATCGCCTGCCGTTTTATCGAGGAGGGCGCCTCCGTCACTGTCTTTGGCTCGCGTCAAGAGACCGCCGATGCGGCCGTTGAGAAGCTGACAGCCGCCTATCCCGACGCCAAGGTCTGGGGCCGCTCCTGCGACCTCACCTCACTCGAAGCCGTGACCGAGGCCTTTACCCAGGCTGCATCCGACATGGGCGGCTTGGACACGGTCGTCAACAATGCCGGTATCTCCCAGCGTTCACCCCTCTTGGACTACACGGCCGAGGAGTTCGCAAAGGTCATGGACCTTAACGTCGTCGCCGTCTTTAATGGCCACCAGGCTGCCGCCAAGATCATGACCGAGGCCGGCCACGGCGGCACCATCACTACCACAAGCTCGATGGTCGCCAAGTACGGCCAGCCCTCCGGCGTCGGTTACCCCACGTCCAAGTTTGCCGTCAACGGTATGGTCCAGTCACTCTCGCGCGAGCTCGCCCCTATGGGTATTCGCGTCAACGCCGTTGCCCCTGGCGTGACTAAGACTGACATGGTCGCCAACCTGCCCGAAGAGGTCATCAAACCCATCATCGCCACTATCCCTCTCGGCCGCATGGGTGAGCCCGAGGACGTCGCCAACGCCTTCGTTTTCCTAGCGAGCGACATGTCCTCCTATGTCACGGGCGCCGTGCTCCCCGTCGACGGAGCCGCCCGCTCTTAAGGGACCACAAGCCTCAGCTCCCAGCCTCAACATAGTCCAACAAAGAAGGCGCGCCGTCTGCATCAACTGCAGGCAGCGCGCCTTCTTCTGTTTGAAAGGGAAGCTGTGTCCCGGAATTCCGACTCAGACCGGGACGCAGCTTCCCTCAGGGCCATGTTTCGGAAAGAGCGCCCCGTTTTGAACGCCGATTCTGGGATACCGTTTCCGCAACGGGTCTCTCGCGGAAACTGCATCCCACTCTGAGCGCCCATTCCGGGACACAGTTTCCCAACGGCCCCCGTTTCGGAAACCACATCCCGTTCCGAGCCTTCAAAGCAGGACGCGGCTTCCTCGAGAGAGTATCGACTACTTGCCGTCGTCGTCCTCGGCTTCTTCTCTTGCATAGAGCTCCAGCATGCGGCGGCGGTATTCGCGCACGGCGAGCTTGGCGCGCTCCAGGCGGCGACGCTCATGCGGAGTCAGCTCGGACGTGTCGATCTCATCACCATAAGTCTTATCGGCAAGCAGGTGCGCCGCGTCCACGATACGGGCATCGATATGGCCGCTCGCCGCCTCGGCGGAAAGACGCTCGGCAATCGTATCGAGCGTAGGCAAGCCCTCGAATACGCGACCATGGCCATGCGAAGTCAGCAGCTCGTGCTCACGTGCGAGCAGGCTCGCCAAATCGTGATGGGCGCGCAGGATGTCGAGCGCATCGGATGGATGCTCGGCAACTTCTGCCACGGCGACGACCGGCGCGGCGTCGACCACGCGGTAGAAGAGCTGCGCGAGCAACGGCATCAAGAACACCGTGATGGCACCGGCGGCAACCATGACCGACGCAATATCTTGCGACAGCGCGCCCGCGTTGACGGCAACGCTTGTCACGGCAACGATGATCGGCAGGGCCGTGGTGCAGTACAGGGCCACGGTAATGCGACCATACGCCGACACATCGCGCGTCGCAGGACAAATGCTCATAGAGATGAGAATGGGAACGGCACGAATAATCAACAACGCCACGATAAAGCCCACGAGCAGACCCGGGCGCGACGCCACGGCCGTCAGATCGATCTTTGCGCCCGATACGGTAAAGAATACCGGAATCAAAAAGCCGTAGGCCAGGCCATCGAGCTTGGTCTCGAGCGTATGGTTGCCCTCGGGGATGATGTAGCGCAAGACAAAGCCGGCGGCAAAAGAACCCAACACGATGTCGAGATCAAAGACAGCCGAGAACGCCACGAGCGTGACCAGGATGAGCACCGTCAGGCGCACGAAGGTCTGCGACGTGGTATCGGCGCGTTCCTCGACAAACGCAAAGAAGCGGCTGCCGACGCGCTTGGAGCGGCTCGGGACCACGGCCAGCAACACGCAGACCACCGCAAACAAGCCAAGGATTACGAGCGTTTGGATGCCGGTGCGGGCAGACAGCAGCACCGACATGGCGAGCACAGGGCCGAGCTCGCCCCAGGTGCCATACGCGAGAATCGAGTCGCCCACGCGCGTGCCGGTGAGCGAGCGCTCACGCATGATGGGCACGAGCGTGCCGAGCGCCGTCGAAGTGAGGGCAAGCGTCACGGCGATACCGTCGAAATGACTAACCGAGAACCACGGGGTAAAGCGCACGGCAAGCCAGGCGATACCAAACGTGACGACCCACGTCGCCAAGCCGTAGCGCCCCTCGACGCCCGTGATGCTCTTGGGGTCGATCTCAAAGCCGGCAAGCAGGAACAAGAAGGCCAGACCCAGCTCGGACACAAGCGAGACCTCGGCATCTACATGGATGACGCCGAGCATATGGGGTCCCAGCACCGCGCCGAGCACGAGCAAAAAGACCGTCTCGGGAACGGGTTTTCTGGGAATCGCCGAGGCGATGAAGGGGCTTGCAAAGGCCACGAGTGCGATGATGGCGAGCGAAACGAATGCCATGTGATGCCTTTCTCTTGATTGCGCATCACTGTAGCACCCTCGCCGTCCTCAACGCGCCACGAGCTGTCGTATCATAGTGAGGTTTACAAACATGTGGCTCAAGGCGACCGCGAGGCTTGCCCCGCAAACCGACCGCTGCCGCATACCGTACCGTACGCCCAACCGATCAGGAAGGCAGGAACCAATGGTCTCTCGTATCTACGTGGAGAAGAAACCCGGGTTCGACGTCGAGGCTCAGCAGCTCAAGGGCGAGCTGACCGAAATTCTCGGCATCAAGGGCATCGAGGCCCTGAGGATCATCAACCGCTACGACGTCGAGGGCATCGACGAGGAGCTTTTCCGCTCCTGCGTGCCGACCGTCTTTAGCGAGCCCCAGGTCGATGTGACCTACGACGAGCTCCCCGCAAGCGATGGCGCCGTCTTTGCCGTCGAATTCCTGCCTGGCCAGTTTGACCAGCGCGCCGACTCCGCCAGCGAGTGCGTGCAGCTCATCAGCCAGGGCGAGCGCCCCGCCGTGCGCTCCGCCAAGGTCTATATGATCTCGGGCGCTCTGGACGAAGCCGCCATCGAGGCCATCAAGCACTACGTGGTGAACCCCGTCGAGGCGCGCATCGCCTCGCTCGACCTGCCCGAGACGCTGTACATGGAGACTCCCGAGCCCCAGCCCGTCGAGGTGCTCGACGGCTTCCGCGAGCTCGACGAGGCCGGCCTTGCCGCCTTTATTTCCGAGCGCGGCCTTGCCATGGACGAGGCGGACATCGCCTTCTGCCAGCAGTACTTCCGCGATGAGGACCGCGACCCCACCATCACCGAAATCCGCGTGATCGACACCTATTGGTCCGACCACTGCCGCCACACCACCTTCGGCACCGTCCTGGATGACGTGACGATCGACGACGCCGTGGTGCAGCAGGCCTTCGACCGCTACATGGAGATGCGCCACGAACTCGGCCGCGACGCCAAGCCCGTCTGCCTCATGGACATGGGCACCATCGGCGCCAAGTACCTTAAGAAGACCGGCGTCATGACCGATGTCGACGAGTCAGAGGAGATCAACGCCTGCACCGTCAAGGTGAAGGTCGATGTCGACGGCGAGGACCAGGACTGGCTGTTCCTGTTTAAGAACGAGACCCACAACCACCCGACCGAGATCGAGCCCTTCGGCGGTGCCGCCACCTGCGTGGGCGGCGCCATCCGCGACCCGCTCTCGGGCCGCAGCTACGTGTACCAGGCCATGCGCGTCACCGGCGCCGGCGACCCCACCGTCCCGGTTTCCGAGACGCTCGAGGGCAAGCTGCCGCAGCGCAAGCTCGTGACCACTGCCGCCGCCGGCTACTCCAGCTACGGCAACCAGATCGGCCTTGCCACCGGCCAGGTCAACGAACTCTATCACCCCGGCTACGTGGCCAAGCGCATGGAGGTCGGCGCCGTCGTGGGCGCTACCCCGGCAAACCACGTGCGCCGCGAGTGCCCCGCCCCCACCGACAAGATCATCCTGCTGGGCGGCCGCACCGGCCGCGATGGCATCGGTGGCGCCACCGGCTCCTCCAAGACCCAGAACACCGAGTCCATCGAGACCTCGGGTGCCGAGGTCCAGAAGGGCAACGCCCCGGTCGAGCGCAAGCTGCAGCGCCTGTTCCGCCGCGGCGACGCCTGCCGTCTGATCAAGCGCTGCAACGACTTTGGCGCCGGCGGCGTCTCAGTCGCCGTGGGCGAGCTTGCCGACGGCCTGTACGTGGACCTGGACACCGTGACCAAGAAGTACGACGGCCTGGACGGCACCGAGCTCGCTATCTCCGAGTCCCAGGAGCGCATGGCTTGCGCCGTCGCCGACGGTGACGTCGAGGAGTTCATGGGCTACGCCGCCGAGGAAAACCTGGAGGCGACCGTTATCGCCGAGGTTACCGCCGAGCCGCGCATGCGCATGGCATGGAACGGCGTCGCCATCGTCGATCTGTCCCGCGAGTTCCTCAACTCCAACGGTGCGCCCAAGCACCAGGTCGCCCACGTCTGTGCCCGCAGCGTGTGGCAGCCCAGCTGGGCCGGCACCACGCTCGCCGAGCGCATGACCTCGCTCGTCACCGACCTCAACGTCGCTTCCAACAAGGGCCTTTCCGAGCGCTTCGACTCCACCATCGGCGCCGCGACCGTGCTCATGCCCTTTGGCGGCAAGACGCAGCTCACCCCAAGCTCGGCCATGGTCGCCAAGTTCCCCGTGGACGGCGAGACCACCACGGCGAGCGCCATGGCATGGGGCTTCAACCCCTATCTGATGGAGGCCGACCAGTTTGCGGGCGCCTACCTGTCCGTGGTCGAGTCCATCGCCAAGCTCGTTGCCGCCGGCTTTGAGCACAAGCGCGCCTACCTCTCCTTCCAAGAGTACTTCGAGCGTCTGCGCACCGAGGCCGAGCGCTGGGGCAAGCCCACGGCAGCCGTCCTGGGCGCCCTCATGGCCCAAGTCGACCTGGGTGCCGGCGCCATCGGCGGCAAGGACTCCATGAGCGGTTCGTTTGAGGACGAGACCGGCGAGCTCAACGTTCCGCCGACCCTGATCAGCTTCGCCGTCGCCGTGGGCAAGGCCGCCCGCGCCGTCTCGCCCGAGTTCAAGGGCCTCACGCACCGCGTCGTCCGCATCGCCCCCGCCACCTATGGCGAGGACTACCGTCCCGACGCCCAGCAGTTGCTCGCCGCGTTTGACGCCGTCGAGGCGCTCACTGCTACCGGCAACGCCCTGGCCATATCCACGCCCGGCTACGGCTGCGGCGCCGAGAGCCTCTTTAAGATGTGCGTCGGTAACCAGATCGGTATCGAGCTTGCCGAGGATATAGACGTGGAGAGCCTCTTCACCCCGCTCTACGGCAGCTTTATCGTCGAGCTCGCCGAGGACGCCGAGCTGCCCGAGGTCGCCGACGGCGTTGTCGTCGAGCCCCTGGGCACCACCGTCGAGGGCTATGTCATCGACACCGGCTCCGAGGTCATCGAGCTCGCCGAGCTCCAGGAGGCCTGGGAGAGCGGCATCGAGGGCGTCTTCGCCTACCGCAGCGCCGGCGAGACCCCCGAGGTCGAGACCATCGACTTCCGCGCCAAGGATATCCACGTGTACGGCGGCGCCAAGATCGCCCGCCCGCGCGTGATCATCCCCGTGTTCCCCGGCAACAACTGCGAGTACGACAGCGCCCGCGCCTTCCGTGCCGCCGGTGCCAAGGCCGACACCTTCGTGATCAACAACCTCACACCCGAGGCCGTCGCCGAGAGCACCCACGAGCTTGCCCGCCGCATCCGTGCAAGCCAGATCGTCATGATCCCCGGCGGCTTCTCGGGCGGCGACGAGCCCGACGGCTCTGCCAAGTTCATCACGGCGTTCTTCCGCGCTCCCGAGGTCACCGAGGCAGTCCGCGACCTGCTCAAGGCCCGCAATGGCCTGATGCTGGGCATCTGCAACGGCTTCCAGGCCCTGATCAAGCTCGGCCTGGTGCCCTACGGCGACATCGTCGACGCCACGCCCGATGCGCCCACGTTGACGTTCAACACCATCGGTCGCCACCAGAGCCGTCTGGTGCGCACCCGCATCTCGTCCAACTTGTCCCCGTGGCTGTCGCAGTGCAGCCTGGACGACCCCTATACCGTCGCCATCAGCCACGGCGAGGGCCGCTTTGTCGCCAATGACGAAGTGCTCGCCCAGCTGATCGCCAACGGCCAGGTCGCCACGCAGTACGTGGGCGAGAACGGCAAGCCCAGCATGGACCTTTCCGTCAACCCCAACGGCTCCGCACTCGCCATCGAGGGCATCACGAGCCCCGACGGCCGTGTCCTGGGCAAGATGGGCCATGCCGAGCGTCGCGGCGACAACCTGTACCGCAACGTGCCCGAGCATGTCCCCGGCGACAAATTCATGCCGATCTTTGAGAGCGGCGTAGCCTACTTCGCTTAATACGTTTCCATCGGGTACAATCCCCTCGGGTAACAACACCCGCCACCGGCACCCCCGGTGGCGGGTTCTTTTTTGCTTTGCGCGTATAGGAGAAGGACATCATGGAAAGCCGCAAGCCGTATCTCGCCACCCTGCCCGGACTCATCCTGGGCTGTCTCGTTTGCTGCGCGCTCTGGGGCTCCGCCTTCCCCTGCATCAAGATCGGCTACGGCCTCTTTGGTATTCCCGCGCACGACAGCGCCTCGCAGCTGCTCTTCGCGGGCCTGCGCTTCACCCTTGCCGGCATGCTGGTCATTGTTGGCATGAGCGTGGCCCAGCGCCGACCGCTCGTTCCGCAAGCGCGCGATATCAAGCCCATCTGCATCTTGTCGCTCTTCCAGACTATCGGGCAGTACTTCTTTTTCTACCTGGGCCTCTCGCGCGCCAGCGCCATGTCGAGCTCCATCATCGAGGCCAGCGCCAACTTCCTCGCAATCCTCTTTGCCGCCCTGGCATTTCACACCGAGAAGCTCAATGCGGCCAAAGTGCTCGGCTGCGTACTGGGCTTTGCCGGCGTCGCGCTCGTCAACCTTTCGGGCGCGGACGGCACCTTTGGCTTTACGCTCGACGGCGAGGGTTTTATCCTAGCCTCCACCGTCGCGGGTGCCCTTTCGACCTGCCTGATCGGTATCTTCTCGCGTGAGCACGACGGCGTCTTGCTTGCCGGGTGGCAGTTCTTAGTCGGCGGCCTGGTCCTCACCGCCATCGGCTTTTTGATGGGTGGCGCGCTCTCCCCCACGGCGATTGCCCCCGCCATCGCGCTCATCATCTACATGGCGCTTATCTCCGCGGTCGCCTACTCGCTGTGGTCGCGCCTGCTTGCCGTCAACCCCGTCAGCCGCGTCTCGGTCTTTGGGTTTATGAACCCCGTCTTTGGTGTGCTGCTGAGCGCGCTGCTGCTCGGCGAGGGCGCTGGCACGAGCCCCATTACCGTCATCGTTGCCCTGCTGTTGGTTTGCGGCGGCATCATCATCGTAAACAAGCCCAAAAAGGCCTAGCGAACTGCCTCGTTCCAAGAAAAAGACGAGGCGTATCTTCGACAGCCGCTACTAATCCCGCCAACGCAATAGGGGCGCACGACCATCAATGCGGTCGTATGCCCCTTTTCTAGCGTATTTGTACGCCGGCTTTCTTTTTCTCGGCCTTGACGCGATAGAGCTCCGCATCGGCAGCGCGAAGTAAGTCTTGCCAGGTATCAACACTATCGCCGACCCGCGCGCAACCGATGGACATCCGCAATGCATACGGCACCTCGGCATGCGCGAGCTCGTCGTTGATTGTCGCGCACAGATGCATGATATCCTGTTCCGCCGCTGCCTTTTGGAGCACCACGAACTCATCGCCACCATAACGCGCGATAAAGCCACCAGACGCCGAGCAGACATCCTTGAGCGCCGTCGCAACAACCTGAAGAGCATGGTCGCCCTCCACATGTCCATAGCGATCGTTAATCTGCTTAAAGCCGTCAGCGTCCATCATAAGCAGATATACATCTTCGGCCTGATCCACATTTGAAAAGAGCGACAGCATATAGGTCTCAAAACGGTTGCGGTTATTGAGTCCAGTCAACGGGTCAGTCGAGATCAGTTGCTCCTGGCAGATGATATAGAGCAGCAACATGCTAATCATTATGCCGACACAAAGGCCAGGCACCGAGTATACGATCTGAAAGGTACCGCCCACCAGGGCCGGAATGGCGAAAAATGCCAAGGTTCGATAGATAGCCTTCGTCTGCAGGCTCTCGACCCTGCGAGATTGCACAAACGCATGCAGGGACGTATGTATAACGTAACAGTAGCTGACAATGGGCTGGATCATATAGGCAAAGCCGCGACGATACACGCCCTGCGAATCGATATAGAACAAGGCGTGCGTCCAGTAACTGGTAAAAGCCAGCACGACCACCAGAGCCGTAGGCAACGTTACAAGCACCACCCTATAGCGCGAGGTCACAAGGCGAGAGCCCTGCATCGTCTCGGAATAGATAAACCAAATGAGACACGCGATGGCAAAGAGCGAAAACGAAACCGCGTTGGAAATCCAGTTGGCAGCAATACCCAACGTGCCGTCCGCACCATCCGAAAGCGTCCAGATCATATCGAATAATATGTACGCGGCGGAGGTGTAGCCAAGCATGCTAAACAATAGCTGCAGGGTGCTCGAGAACAAGGAGCGACGACTTCGCGCGGCAAGCCCGATAAGAACAATCATGCATAGCAGGAATATCTCAATCTTGAGTGCCTTAACCACTAGACGCCCTCCCTTCAATATCCGAATGGTCAGAATCGCCCAATTCGAATCAGGGCAATAAACACCCCTTTACTCCGCAGGGGTAAAGGGAATCATAGCAAAGCGCCCGAACATCACTGCAAAACAGTTTCTGTTCGGGCGCTCGGACGGCGCGAATTGCACGCCGGCATCATTGATTGATAGCGATTGCTACTCGCCATCGATGTCGGTCGCGACGGCCTCCTCGATGGCCTCGACACCGGCAGGCGACAGGTCCTCCTTGCCCTGGCAGAACTTCTTGTCGACCCAGCCGGTCAGAATCGGAGCTATGATTGCCGTGATGATAACGGCAGTGGCGATCTGGGCGTACGCGGTGGGTGCAAGCTCGGCGTAGCGCGGCGCGACCTCGGCGAGAGCAACCGGCGTGGTCATAGCCGTGCCGGCGATGGTGGAGCAAGCCACGGCAGCCTTGCCGTTACCACCGCACAGGCGCTCGAACGCAAAGGTGATGGGACCGACGACAAACAGCGTGACAAGGCCCAGCAAGATGCCGGAAATGCCACCAGTGATAAAGCTCGACAGGCTCATGGACGCGCCAAGCTGAAATCCGATGACGGCAATCGCAGGGTTGGCACCGGGAACTAGCAGGTTCTTGATAAACGGGAACAGGTTGCCCAGAACCATGCCGATAACGAGCGGCAAAATGGAGCCGATGATAGTACCGACAGGGATGTTGGCAAGGCCCGAAACACCAAGGATGATCATCGTGACGGCGGGGCCGGCCGTAAAGAACAGGATACCGACGGCGCCCTGCTCGGACTCATCGCCGAACTCGCCCATGATGCCCGTATAGAGCGCCATGTTGCAAAACGTAATGCCGCCGATGATAGACACGGAGCTCAGACCCAGGAAGTTATCGTTAAAGAAATATGCCACACCTAGGCCGAGAGCCGCTGCGACGACCAGCTTGGGAATCAGCACGACGATGCCGGTCTTGATGGCGCCCGGCGTGGACTTGAAGCTGATGCCGGCGCCCACAAACAGCAGGATCGCGGCGACGATGGTATTGGAGCCACCGCGGCAGGCAGCCGTAAAGAAGCCGCCGATCTCAAAAACCTGCGGGCAGAAGGTGTTGAGCAAAAGACCGACGATCATCGGATAGATCATGATGTCGCCCGGGATGCGCGGAACCTTGAATTTCTTTTGCTCGTTGGCGGTCGCTTCCTGTGCCATGAAACCCCCATTTCCGCTGACGCGGAACAAAAGCCCACGTCATGCTTTGCTACAGTAAAGTTTGACCATGGTACCAGAAGAAATAGACCAGCTCGGTGAAAAATTCGACAAGTTGGGATGGAACGAGATTCGGCGCCCGCGACGCCACCCCTATATAAGGCTCAAGACAATATAGAGTACGATGCCCGAGACGCAGCACCACAGCATCGATTTTGTCTTGACCGCCACGACCACGACGCCGACGGCCGCAATCCAGGGAACCAAGGCAGGCCAGAGTCCCGCGTCGAACGCGCCGGGGCTCACCAAGTCGTTGGCGACCAGCGCGGCAAAGGCAGCGGGCGGGATATAGCCCAGGGCCTCGGTAATGCGGGGCGACAGGGTCCGCCCGCGTAAGGCGAACGCCGGCGCGATGCGAAAGAACGCGATAGCGGCCCACGACGACAGCCACAGAACCAAGAACTCGTTAACGGGCATCGCGGGCACCTCTTCCGTCAAATACAGCATCGCACGCCAACGCAATGGCAATGCCGGCCACGACGCTTGCCGGCACGGCAATATTCGTGAGGCCCAAGAACTTGCATACGGCGACGGACACCGCGCCCGAAACCGCCGCGACAACGTTGCCGCGCGACAGCCGCTGCGAAAAGAGCAGGCAGATAAAGAGTGAGGTGCAGACAAAGGCCGCAATGGCGGTGGGAACATCGACAACGGCGCCGACGATGGCGCCCGTCGTACACGAAACGCCCCATGTTGCGATAAGGATCACGTTGAGCACGAAGGACTCACGCGGGCCCCAATCCTCCCCTTCAACCAACTTGGCAAGCGAGATGCCGTATGCCTCCTCGGTAAGTGTCGCGGCAACAGCCAGCGTCTGACGCTTCGAGGCACCCCTCAGATGCGGTGCGATCGATGCCGAGTAAAGCGCAAAGCGCGAGGAGATGGCGGCGACGCTCGCGACGATCGATGCTGCAGGCACACCCGCCAGCCACAGGTTGCAGATCATAAACTGCCCGCTGCCCGTCACAAACGTGCTGCTCAGGGCAAAGACCATCCAGGGCTCCATTCCCGTCTGCCCCATGATCATTCCGCACGGCGCGCCTATTGCAACATAGGTAAGCATCACCGGCCAGACGGTTCTAACGATTTTGAGCACCATACGCTTCTCATCCTGACAAGGTCTCCGAGCCGCATGTAGCGATACGGCAGAATCATCATCCGACAGCAACCGAGTTCACCTACAATTGCCACCGGATCGAAAGACACAACTTTTTAGGAAGTCATTATGACAGCTATCGATCGAGACCGGGCGCGCGCGGCCTTCAAAAGCTACACCGATGCCTACGACGCCACCAACCCACGCATCGCGCTCAAAATTGAGCATACGTACCACGTGGCCGAGGCATGCGATGCCGTAGCGCGCGAGCAGGGCTGGTCGTCAGAAGATATTGACCTGGCATGGCTTTGCGGCCTGCTACACGATATGGGCCGCTTTGAGCAGCTGCGACGCTGGGACACCTTTAAGGACGCCGAGAGCATGAGCCATGCGGCGCTGGGCATCGAGGTCCTCTTTGGCGAGAATCCCGCCGATGCACCCGCCACGACAAACATCCGTGACTTTATCGAAACCGGTGCGCATGACGAGCTCATCCGAGCGAGCATCGCCTATCACAGCGACTTTCGCCTGCCGGCACAACTCGACGAGCGTACACGGTGCTTCTGCGATATCGTGCGCGATGGTGACAAGATCGACATTATGCGCACCATCGCCGACAGCACCGTCGACACCATCCTCAAGGTGGACGAGAAGACGTTTCTCGGCAGCCGTTTCTCGTCGCTGACACTTGCCGCCTTTGACGAGCACCGCTGCGTCGCACGCGATGAACGCAACGAGCCCGCAGACTACCTGGTGGGACTCATCTGCTTTATGTTTGAGCTCGTCTATCCAGCAAGCCGCGCGCTGGCGCGCGAACAGGGCGATATCCACCGCCTGCTCGACGCGCCCTTTGGCATTACGCGGCCCTTTACCGACCCCGCCACGCAGGCGACTTGGAGCCGCCTTAAGGACGAGATGCGCGACTGGCTGGCGCGCGCCTAGCGCTCAAGCTGGGCCAGCAGTTCCTCGACGACCTCGACGGCATCGCCGACAACCTTGTACTGGGCAGCACCAAAGATGGGGGCATCCGGGTCCTCGTTGATGGCGATAATGCACTCTGCCCCACCGATGCCGGCAAGATGCTGGATGGCGCCCGAAACACCGATACTCACGAGAAGCTTGGGCGAAACCGATACGCCGGTCTGGCCAATCTGATGGCGATACTCCAACCAGCCGGCCTCCACGACAGGTCGCGTGCAACCAAGCTCGGCTCCCAGAGCCTCGGCGAGCCTTCGCATCAGGGGCAGATTCTTCTTGGAGCCAATGCCGCGGCCCACCACGACCAAGCGTTCGGCATCGGCGATCGAGGCCTGCTGCCTCCACTCCTCGGCGGGAATCGAGATCTCGACACGAGCCTTAGCATCATCCGCAAGCGATATCTGGGTGATCGTGCCGGAGCGGTCGTAGTCAAAGTCGGGCGCCTTAAAGATGCCGGGACGAACCGTTGCCATCTGGGGACGATGATTGGGGCAGACGATGGTGGCCATCAGGTTGCCGCCAAACGCCGGACGCGTCTGTTGCAGCAGTCCCGTCTCCGTATCCATCGAAAGTACGGTGCAGTCAGCCGTAAGGCCCGTCTGCAAGCGCACGGCAACGCCGGGTGCCAGTTCGCGGCCAAAAGCGGTCGCACCGTATAGGATGGCCTCGGGTTTGCGTTCGGCTACCAAATCGCAGATCAAGCGGGCGTAGACCTCCGCATCGTTTTGGCGCAGGCGCTCGTCGCGACAGGCCAGGACTTCGTCGGCGCCCGCGCAAACCAGATGCTCCAGGTCGCCGAGAGAACCCTCGGGACCCATACCGATCAGTGCCACCAGACGGCAGTCGCGAGCATCGGCAAGCTCGCGACCCTTGCCCATAAGCTCATAGGCAACGGGAGTCACCGTATCGTGCTCGTCGGTCTGCGCGAATACCCAAATGTCTCGATATGCATCAAGGTCCACCGCACCAGCGGCCTCGTCACGCTCGATCGAGATAGCGTTGACAGGGCAGGCGTCGACGCACCCACCGCACAGGATGCAGCCGTCGGTTACGTGGGCGCATCGGTTGGGTCGCTCGCCTTCCACTACGATGCCGCCCGAGGCACAGGCGCGAACGCAGCGACCGCAGCCGATACAGGCCTCGCTATCGATAATCAGTCCGCTCATCTATGCCATCCCCTCGATAATCTTGGCAAGCTTTGCCGCCTGCTCGGACGCCGTCCCCTCAACGGTCTCGCACGTTTGGTCACGGTCGGGCACAAACGAGCGCACGACCTGTGTCGGCGACCCGGCAAGGCCGCAACGCGCGGGGTCGGCGTTCACGTCGGCGGCACTGACCACGCACACGTCCGCCTCCTCTGCCGCGCGAATACCGGCAATACTCGGCATACGCAACTGGCCAATCTCCTTGGCAGTCGTCATCGCGCACGGCATCTCCAGATAGACCGTCTCCTCGCCGGCATCGCAACCGTGAACGAGCGAAAGCGCACCGCACGTCGTAAAACCTGCGCTCTGCACGCAGCTCACATCGGTCACGCAGGGAATCTCAAAGGCGCCGGCAAGCTCGGGGCCAATCTGGGCCGTATCGCCATCCACCGCCATCTTGCCGCAGATGAGCAGGTCGAAGTCCTCGTCGAGCGCCTCGATGCCGCACTTGAGGGCATAGGTGGTTGCCAGGGTATCGGCACCCGCAAAGGCGCGATCGGTTAGCAGCAGCGCGTCGTCGGCGCCTCGGGCGATGCAGTCGCGCAATAGCGATTCAGTCGCGGGGATGCCCATCGACACCACCGTTACGCGCACGTCCATGCCAAAGCCGATAAAGTCGTCCTTCAGCGCCAGCGCGCATTCTAGGGCACTTGCATCGAAGGGATTAATGACCGCCTGCTTGCCATCACGCACGATGGTATTGGTCTTGGGGTCCATCTTGACCTCGGTGCTGCCCGGCACCGCCTTGACGCACACTACCATATGGAAATCGCTCATCTTCACGCGCCCCCTTTCTGGACGAGCTCATCCAAGAGCTTCTCCGAAAACAGGTTACCGCGACCCAGCTGCCCGGCAGGATCGAGCTGGAGCTTGAGCCGCGCCGACTCGACCATGGCCTCGTGACCGTACATCGTCTCCAAGAAGCCCGCCTTGATCTTGCCGACGCCGTGTTCTGCGGAGACGGCGCCGCCCATGACCGTGACCTCGGAAGCCCACTGGGCAAAGAGTTCTCCGCCGCGGCGATAATCCTGCGCATCGCGCGGCAGAATGTTCATATGCAGATGGTTGTTACCGATATGCCCCCAGGCGGCAGATTCAAGCCCACTTTCCGCCAGCGTGCGGCGATAGAGAGCGATAACATCGGCCAAGTGCGCGTTGGGCACCGACATGTCCGAACCCAGTTTGGTGATGGTGGGATCCATGCGGCGGCGCTCGTCGATGAGCATGTTGACGCTCTCGGGGACGGCGTGGCGGAAGAACCGCTGGCATTCGCGATCGACCTCGGTGCGCGCAACCCAGGTCGCGTCGTCGCGGCCACCCGCAAGCTCCAAAACCCATCCCAGGTGGTACAGCTCCTCGGTCGCCTGCGCCTCGTCGTCGCAGTCGAGCTCCACGTAGACGCAGACCTTGGCGTCTTTGTCGAGCGCAGGCAGCGAGGCAAACGCCGTTGACTGTTCGCGCTGGCGGCGAAGGATATCCAGGGCGCCGGCATCGAAATACTCGATAGCAGCCGCATGGGACAGGACCGGGCGCACGGAATCGGTAAAGGCAACGGCCTTGTCCTCGCTGCCGAAAAAGCAGCTCACGCCCCACACAACCGCGGGAGCAGGCTGCAGGGCGATCTCGAGCTCGGTGATAACGCCGAGCGTGCCACATGCGCCGATAAAGAGATCAATGGCGTCCATATCGTCCGCAACAAAATAGCCCGAAGCATTTTTGGTCTTGGGCATGGTATAGCCGGGAAGATCGAGCTCGAGCGTACGGCCCGCTGCCGTCGCGAGCGACAGGTGGCGGCCCTGGGCAAAAGCCTCGCCGCGCTGAAGCTCAAGCAAATCGCCATCAGCCAGCGCGACGTGGAGTCCCGTGATATGTGGGCGCATGGGACCGTAGGCGTAGCTGCGGGCACCGGAGGCGTTACATGCCGCCATGCCGCCCAGACAGGCAGACGCCTCGGTGGGATCGGTGGGAAAAAACTGCTCGGGAGCCTCTTGGAACTCCTCGTAGGCCTCAAGCGATGCCTGGTCCCAACCAGCGGTCGGCAGCACCTTCTTGCTCAGCTGCTTGCGCAGCTCCGAGAGCACAACGCCCGGCTCCACGCGCAGCAGAAATTGGCCTTGTTCATCGCGGCGAAGGCCCAAGTAGCGATTCATACGGGAAGTATTGAGGATATGCCCGCCGTGGGGCACGGCACCGGCGGCAAGGCCGGTTCGGGCGCCCTGAACCGTTACCGGGACACGCTCGGCATGGAGCTTTTCCAAAATGGCACGGACCTCGTCTTCCGTTGTCGGAAACGAGATGCTCGAGGCCTCGCCCGATGCGCGAGACTCATCGCGACCATACTCTTCGAACTCGTCGGTGAAGGGTTTGATGGTTGCAGACACGCGAACTCCCCCTTTAGCTAACTACAGTGTTTGCAGGGAGATGTTACCGCATCGTTTCGTCGACGTGTTCGAGACCGTCTCCATAATTGGCGATTTTTACGTTCGTGCAATTCGGCGAGCGGCTTGATTTCCTCGGCAGACGATGCTTTTGACACATATGGCCCCGCCGTCGCCGACCGCGCGATTGTCGCTCGAAAAAAGTTGGAGTATTTTTTGCCGCCTTTTACCTGCGGAGACGCCAATCCGTCAAGCATTTGGTCAGAAATTGGTCAAGTAGCGGCTGATACGGTCGGCGTCGACAGCCAAAACCGATAGAAGTTTTGGCCCAGAAGCAGGGAGGTTCCCATGGCATATTACTGGCCCCAGTACGGCATCGCCATCGAAGTCGACGACGATCCCCATCTCCTGCCTTTCGACGAAGAGGCATTCCCCGATACGACGGTCTACCACGTTACCACCGATGTGATCTGCGACCCCGAGTCGTTCTCGGCGCTCGCCCACCACATCGCGCATATCCACGACATCGAGCTCTCTCCCGACTTCGAAGAACTCGTCTACTCGCGCCGCCTAATGCTTCACATGCTCTTTGGAGCGGACCCGTCCACCTTTGCGCGCATCTATGCCGCCAAGGATGCCGCATGAGCGCGAAGAAGCCGCCCCACTTTGCAGGTCTGGGGCATCGCAGGAAGCTCATCGTTGCCTGCTTGGCCATCGTCTGTGCCCTTGTCGCCGTAGGACTATACACTTGGCAGTCGCAGCCCGTACCCGAGGCGGGCGCTTCGGTTACGACGGCCGAGGGCAAAACGCGTCAGGAAATCCAAGATGAGCTCGACGCCATCGTCCGCGACAACATGATGACGATTTCGGTCGCACCGGTCGCTCAGCTGCAGGAGGACGGCAAGCTGCGCGTCAACGTGCAAAACGTCCAAGACAATAAATTTCCCCAGCGATTCCGCGTCATCCAAAACGACGAGACCATGTACGAATCCGGTGTGGTCGAGACCGGCAAGACAATCGAAACGTGCCCCGCCGGCGACATCAAAGAAGGCGAGGCGTACATCGAGATCCAGGCACTCGATGCAAAGACCCTCGACAGCCACGGCAATCCGACACGTGTCAAGGTACGGGTTGAGCAAGCCGAGAACTAGCTTTCCGGCCGACGCGGCACCGCACGCAATTCACCAGCATTCGTCCAATCATCGCGGGGACGGCCCGCGGCGAATAGAAAGGAACGACCATGGACATCACCAGGAACATGAACGGAGCCAGAGCGCTCGTCGTGGGCGCAGGGCTCGCGCTCGCGCTCGCAATGGGCGCCGCCCCGACGCCAGCTATGGCAGCCGGACGCGTTGGAACCACGAAAGTAATGGTCAGGACCGAGATCGACAACGTTGAGTTCAAAGTTCCGACGGTTATTCCCTTCGTCGCCAAGGCCGACGGCACGCTTCAGGGCCCCTCAGAAGACGCGACCACCATCGACAATCATTCGGCCTACGGCATCCATGTCACCAACATGAAGATCGATGCCATGAACACCTGGACCATTGCTGCCGACGCCAAGACCGGAACCGCGCAGAACTCCATCGACTTTAAGGTCGGCCCCGACGGCGCACTCCAGAACGCCAGCGCCGCAATGCAGGGGACGGGCCTCGATCTTTCCAAGAACGCAGCCTTCGACATGGGCTACCAGGGCATTGCCGGCGGCACGGACAAAATTAAGCTCAAGACAAGCGGAAACGTCGCCCGCGTCACGCGCGACATCTTCCGCGTAACCGGCGAAGGCGATCAGGTTGCAACGATCACCTGGACGGTCGAGCCCGGTGCGCACACGGCATAAGGCCGTCGCCCTGGCCGCCGCCGTCAGCATCCTAGCGTTTGGGCCAGCCATGGCCTTTGCCCAGCAAGAACAGGCGCAGGCCGCCACGCAAGTGACGGTCGACCTCTCGGAGCTCGACCGCGGCGACCGCGAGGAACCGTTGGCGCAGACAGGCGACAGACGATGGCTCTTGGCAGCAGGCGCCACAGCAGCAGGCGCGGGAACCGCCGGCCTCGGTCTGCACATCAAACGCAGCCAGAAACAAAACACGGACAGGCCGCACTAAATTAGCTAAGGAGACCCCATGGCATCGAAGAACCTTTTGCCCGTCGTCGCACTCTGCGGCGCGCTCGCAACCGGAACGCCTGTCGCCGCTTGGGCGACTCCCGTCATGGCAGACTCCTTACCAGCAGCCCTAAGTTCTGCACCAAATCCGTCGAGCGCCATTGCGTGCAAGCGTTTTTCGATCGCACAGGCCGCAAGCTCAACCTCGGGATGCCTTCGTCGTAATACGGACGGCTCGATAGTCGTGGATATCAAGCGTTCGAACAAGGCAAACGGCTCCCAGGCGGGGTTCGCCGTCTGCACGTGGCGTTCGGTTGTGCTCGATGCGGATGGCGATCCATGCAATTTAGAGCTGCGCATCGACATCGCTTCGGTCGATGACTCGGCGAACGGAGCGAAGGTCGCCTTCGACGGTACGTTTTTTGAGAAAGGAGGCGGTATATGTCTGGGCTGCGCCGCCGCGAATGCAGACGATGCGCAGCCCACCCTCTCATTCACGGCATCGTTGCGGCTGACCAAAGCCGGTACCGATGCCACCGCGGCGGGAGAAGCGTCCCTGCTGTTCTACGCCGTCAGCGCCAAAGACACAGACGCTCATTTCGAGAAGCCAGCCGGATCACTCAGCCTTACACGAGGGATAGAGGCAGGCCCTATTGAAATCGATGCCCACACGCAAAGCAGGCAACGCATTCTTGCCGACCCGGCGCTTCTCGAAATGGAGTGGAACGGATCCGGAGCCATCGGAATTCTTCCCTCCGCGCTTGACGCCAAGACGCTCCCCCCAAACGACGAACCCATCAACGCAACCATACAAGAAGGGAGCGCGGACAAAGAAGCAGGTGCGGGCGACACGCCGCCGCCGACAAACAGCGTCTCAGCTTCTTTCGAAGCACCGAATGAGCCCGCTAACGATCCAAACGATCCCGAGCTCGCAGACAGTCTGGGACTTGCTGATCCTCAAGAGATCGATGAAGGTAACTGCTGCGTGCTTGCCGCGCTCGACCACACGGAGGTCATCGACGCTGCGAACATCGAAGTTGCCGCCGCCAATCAGCCCGTCCGCAAGTCGGCTATCATCGCATTTCCTGAATCCATCGAAGTCGTCTTTTTGCCATCGGGCGAGGTCGTGGCCCCAACACTGCTCACCTTGTTGGGCGCCAAGAATACTCGAAACGAAATTAAAAAGGTCACGGTTGTCGACCCTGCAACCACCGCCAAGCTGCGTCTATACGCCGTTGCTCCAGACGGAGGCAAGACCTTGGAATTCGATGGTGACACACTCCTAGCCTGGCGACGTCTGGACATTATGCAAGACGTCTCGTATCAGATCGAACTCGAAGGGTTTGATCGTGCCCGCGATGCCAATATCATCGCCGCGGCTATTGAATCCCCGCAGCGGCTTATGACACTGCGCTTTGAATACTATCCCTATGTCCCGACAACCACCTGAGGCTTAAATGCTGCACATCATTCCTAACACCACTTATATAACGTATTAGATGAGTCGCGATGTGCCTCGCATTTCGTTCTGCTACGATTGCCACGTTGGCATCAATACAGGAGGGCTCATGCCGGGCTTGGGAACAATCATCAACGTTGTGCTTTTAGTTGCGGGCGGTCTTTTGGGATTAGCGGGCGGCCGCTTCATCACACCGCGCATCCAAGACACGCTCATGAAAGCATCGGGGCTATGCGTCCTGTTTATCGGCCTTGGCGGCACCATGCAAAAGATGCTCCTTATCGATGGGAAGGCGCTAGCGACCACCGGCACCACCATGCTCATCGTCTCATTTGCGCTCGGTTCGCTCATCGGCGAGGCCGTCAACTTGGAAGCCGCCATCGAGAACCTTGGCGAATGGCTCAAGCGCAAGACCGGCAGTGAGGGCGATAACGAGTTCACCAACGCTTTTGTCTCGACTTCACTCACCGTGTGTATCGGCGCCATGGCAATTGTAGGATCGATCCAGGACGGCCTGCTCGGCGACTGGTCAACGCTTGCCCTCAAGGGCGCACTGGACTGCATCATCGTCTGCACCATGACGGCGTCGCTCGGACGCGGCTGCATCTTCTCGGCCCTGCCCGTAGCCGTGTTCCAGGGGACGATCACGTTGTTTGCCGGCGCGCTCTCCCCCATCATGACCACGGCAGCCCTCGACAGCCTTTCGCTCGTAGGCTCCATGCTCATCTTCTGCGTCGGCGTCAACCTCATCCGTCCTCAGACCTTCCGCACGGCCAATATGCTTCCCTCCGTCGTCATCGCCGTCATCTACGCCCTCCTGTTCTAAATCTATCAACGCAGCAGTATCTCGAACATCTGTTTGATGCTGTGCTATGATATGAGGTCACCGTAGCTGCGTTCGAGAGGAGGAGCGGTGGCCGACCAGGACATCAAGATGCTCATCGAGCGCATTATGGCCGAGGCCCGGACCCATCAGTCCGCCCGCTTCTCAAACGAAATCTACGCAGACGAGCCGATTCTCAAAACCGGCCGACAGATGCAGAATTTCCTCCCCGACCAATACCGCAAGATGCGCGAGATATCGCGCTGGCAGGATGACCCCAAGGGCGGCGCGGGCCGCTGGCTTTCGGAAGCCGAGCTTTTCTACCGCCAAGGCCTGCTGATGGCCGACTTTGAGGACGACTGCCCCTACAACGGCACCTTTAAGTCGTACTTTCCCACCTACAATGCCATGAGCGATCGACAGTTGCGCGGCTACTTTACCTGGCGTGCCCAAGTGCGCCGCGGAACCGTCGAGGAAACGTCTACGTCCTTTGCCTTTCTGTATCTCTATGAGCTGATCTGCGGCATTGGCGTAGATGACCCGCTCGACGGTTTTAACAAGATCAAGGCCTTTTGGGATGTCTATCGCGCCTTCGAGCCCGGCATTGATCGGTTTGCACGCGTGTGGTTGCAGGATTACGCCGTATTCCATGGGCTCGACCCCAAGCTGCTTCGTGACTCTAAAACCGTCATGTTCGATAACGCCCTTATCGAGCTGCGGCGCGCGGCACGAGACCTTGTACCGGCACCGGCACCGTCCGACCAGACCCCCAAACGTCGCAAAACCTCCGAGCCCACGCTCCCCCTTCCGCCCGATGAGGTGCGCGAGGAGCGACTCATGGCCGCCATCAACGCCCTCTCCACGTACAACCTAAGTAACTCGCGGCTCGACCGCAGCCACCACCGCGATCTGCGCCACGTGGCATGCGCCGTGTATGTCCACATGGCGCGCTACTATGACACGCACCGAAAGACCGGCATCGTAGCGAGCTTGTTTGGGGAGGAGACGGCCATGCCCTACACCATGTTTGCCTCGGCCGTATTCTTTGCGCCCGAGCGCCACGAGGACTGCGAATACCGCCTGGATCCCATCCATATCTACCGTTGCCAAAACGGCTTTTGGGAATGTATGCGTATCCATGGTAGTAGGCAAAAGAGCAGCAAGCTCGGTGAAATGATGCGCGCCTGCGACCAACGCCTGCGCCTGGCGCTGGACCCCGCCCATCCCCTTAAGGAAGAAAAGGTCCCCAAATATCTGGCCAAGATTATCGATGACGAGATTGTGGCATGGCTTTCGTGGGACGCCGCACACCAGCCCGTCAAGATCGATATCGATCTGAGTCAGCTGGGGCACATTCGGAACGCCGCTGCGCAAACGCGCGAAGCGCTTTTGATCGATGAGGAACGCGAGGACGGCGCGTCCGCAGAAGCCGAGGCAGCGGACTCAGGGCAACCGGAAGCCGGGCCCGTAGCCGACGCGATTGTCGAGGCGGTCGTGGCACCCATTCGGCAGGACTTGACCGACGAGCCGACCATATCCACCGAACAGTTTGGTGTCGTGGCACCGCTTCTCGCGCCAACGTCAGCGTTCGCAGCCTCAGTGCCCGCTGACGCCACGAACGAACTCGCGCCCGCCGCAGACGCCTATCTCCGCGCGCTGCTCGAGCACAACGCAGTACAGGCGGAATCGGCGGTAGTGCAATCGGGGCAGAGCGAGGACATGCTCGTCGATACCATCAACGAGACGCTCTTTGACCTGGTGGGCGACACCGTAATTGAATTTAGCGCGGCAGGGCCGCAGATTATTGAGGACTACGAAGCAGACGTGAGAGGATACCTAGACCATGAGTGATACCGCATCCGCAGCACCCCGCGTGCCCAAGCGCGTCGCCGCCGTTATCCTAAACTCGCTCAAGGGCGGCGTGGTCCCGCGCATCGGCCTTCCCTATATCACCGTGGGACGCGAGGTCGAGATTCGCGCCCTGCTCACCGATCTGAGTCTCATCTCCGACGGTGGCGCGAGCTTCCGTTTTTTAGTCGGTCGTTACGGCGCCGGCAAGAGCTTTTTGCTCCAGACCATCCGCACGCACGCCATGGGCGAGGGATTCGTCGTCGCCGATGCCGACCTATCCCCTGAGCGCCGCCTGCAGGGCGGCCAGGGACAGGGCCTTGCCACCTACCGTGAGCTCATCCGCAACATATCGACTAAAACGCGCCCCGAGGGCGGTGCGCTCAACCTTATCCTGGATCGCTGGGTCGCCTCGTGTGCCGATGCCGATGAGTCTGCCGTCAATGCCCAACTGGCCCCGCTCGAGGAAATGGTCCACGGCTTCGACTTCGCCCGTATGCTCCGCCGCTACCGCGCGGCCGTATCCGAGGGCGACGAAGAAGCTATGAGCCGCGTGACCAAATGGATTCGTGGCGAGTACCGCACCAAGAGTGAGGCACGCGCCGAGCTGGGCTCCTCGACCATCATCAGCGATGACGACTGGTACGACTACGTTAAGCTCATTGCGCGCTTTTTGGTCTGCAGCGGCTACAAGGGCATGCTGGTGCTCATCGACGAACTCGTGAATCTGTATAAGATTCCCAACGCCATCACACGCCAATACAACTACGAGAAGATCCTGACCATGTACAACGACACGCTCCAGGGCAAGGCGCAGTACCTGGGCATGATCATGGGCGGCACGCCAACCTCCATCGAAGACCGCCGCCGTGGCGTGTTCTCCTACGAGGCCCTGCGTAGCCGACTCGCTCAAGGCCGCTTTGCACGCGAGGATCTTAAGGACATGCTCGCGCCCATCATCCGCCTGCAGCCACTCACCTATGAGGAGTTGCTGGTGCTCATCGAAAAGCTCATGCAGATCCATGCCGGCTACTTTGGCTGGACGCCCACGCTTACCGAGAACGACTTGGTGGACTTTCTCAAGATTGAGTTTGGCCGCGTGGGGGCCGACACACATCTGACGCCGCGTGAAGTCATTCGTGACTTTATCGAGCTGCTCGATATCCTGTGTCAGAACCCCGATGCAAATGTGGCGGAGCTGCTGCAAAGCGTTGGTGGCGACGCGCTGGCGCCGGCAGCCGCAACAGGCGACACCGGCACCGCAGACGGCGACCGTAACTTCGCCGAATTCACCATCTAGCCTGCCAAAAAGGGACAGGTTTATTTTGGTAGGTTCTATCTGGGCAAACGTTGAGGCAGTAATGCAGCAAGCCGTTGCCAGCCGCGTTGAGAGATTCGTTTTTGAGAGGAGGCCCCGTGAACGCCTTTGACCGCTACGCCCCGTTTATCCAAGACTTCATCTACTCCCACGATTGGGAGAGCTTGCGCTCTATCCAGGTTGCGGCGGCAGATGCCATCTTTAACACGCAGGACAATGTGCTCCTGACGGCATCCACGGCTTCCGGCAAAACCGAGGCAGCCTTTTTTCCCATCCTGACCGAGTTTTGGGAGAACCCGCCCGCAAGCGTGGGCGCCCTCTACATTGGCCCCCTCAAGGCGCTCATCAATGACCAATTCGTCCGCCTCAACGACCTGTGCGAAGAAGCCAATATCCCTGTCTGGCACTGGCATGGCGATGTCTCGCAGTCGCACAAGGCTAAGCTCATCAAAAAACCGAGCGGCATCTTGCAGATTACGCCCGAGTCACTCGAAGCGCTCTTAATCCATAAGCACATGGCGATCCCGCGCATGTTTTGCGACCTGCGCTATGTGGTCATCGACGAGGTCCATTCGCTCATGCGCGGCGACCGTGGCGGGCAGACGCTCTGCCTTATCGAGCGACTCTCGCGCATGGCAGGCGTGCAGCCCCGCCGCATTGGCCTTTCGGCCACCATCGGCGACCCCGAGCGCACGGGTGCCTTTCTCTCACAGGGAACGGGACGCGACTGCGTTATCCCCCGTTTTGAGGAACCGCGTCGCGTGTGGCGTATCTCCATGGAGCACTTCTACAACTCGGGTCCCCAGGCACAGCAGCGAGGATTCGAGAGCATGGGTCCTCAAGAGGCCGAAGTGCTTGCGTGCGAGCGCATTGAGGCAGTGGCACCCGCGGCGCTGCCCGCATCCGGACAAGACATGCGCCACAGCGGACAGCTTACACAGGCGGAACGTCGTCAACGTCGCGAGCAGGCGCGGGGCAAGGACGCTCCCAAAGACCGTCGCACTTCCTCGGCCCCCGAGGGCGAAGTCGACATCCCACGAGCGACCGAGCAGGCGCTTCTCAACCCCACCGACACGGCGCCCGACAACGCCGACCCCGGTATGGGCTATATCTTTGAGCATACGCGCGGCCGCAAGTGCCTGGTCTTTGCCAACTCGCGCGAGGAGGCAGAGGCCGTGTGCTCCATGCTGCGCAGCTACTGCGAAAGTCGACACGAGCCCGACCGCTTTCTCATCCATCACGGCAATCTTTCGGCATCGCTGCGCGAGACGGCCGAGGAGCTTATGCGCGACGAGGAGCAGGCGCAGACAACCGTCACCACCTCTACGCTGGAGCTCGGTATCGATATCGGCCGCCTGGAGCGCGCCTTCCAGATTGACGCGCCGTTTACCGTCAGCTCCTTTTTGCAGCGCATGGGGCGCACAGGCCGTCGCGACCTTCCGCCCGAGATGTGGTTTGTCATGCGCGAGGAAGAACCCGAGCCGCGCACGATGATGCCCGAAACCATTCCCTGGAAGCTCCTGCAGGGTATCGCGCTCGTACAACTCTATCGCGAGGAAAAGTGGGTCGAGCCGCCCGAGCTCGATCGACTCCCCTACAGCCTGCTCTATCACCAGACTATGTCGACCCTCGCCAGCACCGGCGAGCTCACGCCGGCCGAACTAGCCCAGCGCGTGCTCACGCTCAGTTATTTCCACCGTGTCTCGGCAGACGATTACCGTGCGCTGCTACGTCACCTCATTAAGATCGACCATATCCAGGTCACCGAAGGTGGCGGGCTCATCGTGGGTCTCGCGGGCGAGCGCATCATCAACAACTTTAAGTTCTACGCTGTGTTCCAAGAAAACGAGGAGTTCACCGTTCGCAGCGAATCGGCCGAGCTGGGCACGATTGTTAATCCGCCCCCGCCCGGTGAGCGCATCGCCATCGCCGGACACTGCTGGATTGTCGAGGAAGTGGACTGGAAGCGTCACACTGTCTTTGCCACGCAGGTCAAGGGCCGGGTACCGGCCTACTTTGGCGACTGCCCCGGCGACATCAATACACACGTACTCGAGCGCATGCGCAAGGCGCTCAACGAGCACGCGACATATCCGTACCTCATGGGTAACGCACGGGCCCGCTTAGCGCAGGCTCGTCATACGGCCAAGCTTTCGGGCGCGGGAACTAAGCCGCTCATCAACCTGGGTGGCGACACCTGGGTGCTCTTCCCCTGGCTGGGCAGCTACGCCTTTTTGGCGCTCGAGCGCATGCTCAAGATTAAGTGTGCCGCTGAACTGGGCCTTCGCGGACTCGATCCGTCACGTCCGTACTTTATGCAGTTTAAGATGAAGGCCAACGAGGAGACGTTCTTTGAGGTGCTCGCCGCCGAGGCCGAGAAGGACTTCGATCTCATCGAGCTCGTCTATCCCGGCGAGGTGCCTTACTTTGACCGCTACGACGAATTCGTTCCAGAAGAGCTCGTGCGCAAGGGCTTTGCCGAAGGCGTGCTCGATATAGAGGGCATGAAGCAGCGCGTTCTCGGCTGGCGCGACCACGCCTAAGACCAGTCTTTTTGGGACGGGAAGACCTATATGTCGTGAAGGACGGTGCCGAGGAAGTCGGTGTCGAAGGGCACGGCTTCGGCAAAGGCGTAGTTGCCGTCGCTGGCGATGAGCAGGTAGTTTTCCTCGCCGCCGAACTTCGCATCGCCACATGGGACCACCCAGGCGTGGACGAATACCTCGAGTGCCGTGGCAGCGCAGTCGCGCAGGAACGTCACGTCGCTCCCCTCGTTTGCGCTCACGATATTGACGACGTAGACGCCACCAACATTTAGGCTGCCACGCACTAAACGCAGCGCCTCAACGGTCGCCAGCTCACGCACGGGCTCGGCACCGCCAAAGCAATCGCTCACGATCACGTCGTAGCGACGATGGCCCACGCTCGTCACGCCCAGGTACGAACGCGCCTCAGCGGTAATCACCCGCAGGCGATCGCCCACCGCGCGCTCCAGCTCGTCCAGGTAGAACCAGCGACGTGCCAGACGCGTAATCTCTGCGTCATACTCGATGACGTCCATGCGCAAGCCCTCGTGCGACATCAGCGCGAACTTGGGATAGGCAAACCCGCCGCCGCCCAGCATAAGCATGCGGTCGATGCCGTGACCATAAGCGTCGCGCATCGCATCCTCGGACTCAAACACGTCGTCAAACGAACGATAGTACGCAAAGACGGGCTCGGCCCAACGCTCAACGACATAGCTCGCGCTTTGGTAGACGCCGCCTTGCACCAACACGCGAATCTCATCGCCGCCCTCATCGTGCACGCGTTTCACACGCGCCAACCCATTGCGGGTTCGCGCAACCTGCAGACAGGCAGCGCGAACAGCGACGGCGGCCGCACCAAGCGCCGCGGCTCCCAGAGCAACGCCGGCGACGACGCCGGCAGAAACACTCGGCTTGTTCATCTAAAGCTCCTTTTGCAGATAAAGGCCATGATCATAAAATCCAAGATGGCGATAGTACTCGCGTGTGCCAATCGCGCTAATCACATTGATGCGCGCATAGCCGGCATCCCGGGCAATCTCGCACGCACGCTCTACGAGCAAACGCCCCAACCCGTGATGCTGCGCCGCCTGGCCCTGGTCGCCCACGCGTGCCGCCATGCCATACACGTGCACCTCGCGAATCATCGCCTCGTCCGGAGACGTCGGCAACTCGTCCGCATGCGCGGCAACAAACGAATGGTCGGGCAGCGACAACCGCAAAAAGCCCGCGATCTTGCCCTGCGGCGTCACCCACTGCAAAAAGCGCTCGTAAGTCACCGGCGTCTCGTACGCCACTTCCTCATCAAGAGACAGCTCATCCAAGTCGGCACCCGCCGTACTGATCTCGCGATAGCGAATCTCGCGCACCGTCGCACCGTCACCCCGAGCAGCCAGGCGGTTCTCAACGAGCTGACGCAGGTTGGGCTTCTTGTTGCCCACCATGATGTCATCGGAACTAAAATCGCGGATCATGCGACTGATACGGCAGAACGACGGCGTCACCACGATGTCATCGGCCAGCACATCGAGCAGCTCTTCCTCGGTATAGGGACGCCACTCGCCGCGCTCGTAGCAGCCCACCAGACGCGAGCCCTCGATGAGCGCACACGGATAGACTTTGACCTCGTCGGGCATAAAGGCCCCTTCGGTCATAAAGCGCTCGTAATCGCGCTTGTCCCCTTCGGACGTGGCGCCCAGCAAGTTGAGCATAAAATGCGCGTGGATCTTAAAGCCAAACAGGCGTGCAAGCGAAAACGCCCGCTCGATCTGCGCCACCGAAATGCGACGCTCGTTGATATCGAGCAAATGTTGGTCGAGACTCTGAATACCCATCTGGATCTTGGTGCAGCCCAGGCGGCGGATAAGCGTGAGGGTCTGCGGCGTCACGGCATCGGGGCGCGTCTCGATAACGAGGCCCACCACGCGATGCTTCGCCGTCTCGTTGATGCGCTGCTGACGCTCGAGCTCCTCCATCGTTGCCGTCTGCCACTCGGCAGCCTCGCCCCATGGCGTACCGGGGCCGTACAGACGACGCACTGCGCGGTTATAGCCACCAACGACAGCATCCACACGCCCCTGCTCGTCGGCAACGCCGGCAGCAAGCTCAGCCTCGTCTGTCGCAATGCCGGCAGCCCGATAGCGCTCGCGGCGCTCTGTTACCACCGGCGGCAGGGCATCGGCGGGAGCGTCATCGAGCAGGCGCCCTGCCTCGGCACGGCTGATGCCCGGACGCGCCAACATGGGGTTGGCCGCCACGCCCGCCACCGCATCATCATTGAGTGCACGAAAGAGCTCCGACATAAACCATGTCTGGTACCCTTGCGGATAGTCGCTCCAGGTGCCACCGAGCACGATGAGCTCTATCTTGTCGGTCGCATGCCCCATCTGCGAAAGCGCGGTCAGACGAGCGCTCACCTGCAGATACGGGTCAAAGCAATTTTGCTCTGCACGGGCGCACGCCGGCTCGGCGTGCAGATAGCTTTTGGGCATGCGCAGATCGTTGGGGCAAAACAGGCAATCGCCCGAGCACGGCCAGGGCTTGGTGATGACGGTAATGGTCGCCACGCCCGAAGCCGTGCGACGAGGCTTCATGCGCAGGACCTGCAGCAGTTGACGCTCCAATTCGGCATCGACATTCCACGCAGCCCACCGAGCCGGCTCCTCACGTTTAACCCGCTGGTAGAACGGCAGCAGACGGCGCTTGGCCAAATCGCGCTTGTCGGCACCCTCGCGGCGCGCCTCGGCATGTATCAGTTTGACGAGCGCTTTGTCGTCCACGGTCTCGCCGCGACGCAGAGCCTCGAGTATGTTCAAGATAATCTGTTCCATGACCCCATTGTAAAGGCAAAGGCGCCGGAGCCCGTCACGGCTCCGGCGCCTCCATCAAACAGCGCAGCTATGGTATATAAGTCTTCGATAACCGCCCGTCACTCTGAATCAAATGACATGTCGCCCGAACCGACCTCAAAACGATACGTAGCAGACTTATCGCCGTTATCGAATTCAAGATTCAAAATGGTCTCGCCGTCGTAGCCAAGCGGAAGGAAATCGCTCTCGAAGTCGCCGCTGCCCAAGGTAAGGCTCGCCTTAAAGCCCGTCGAGTTCGGAACCATCATCTCCACATCGCCCGAGCCCACACTCACGTCCATCGACTTCGCGGGGGCCTGGTAGAGCTCGAACGTCACATCGCCCGAACCGACCTCAGCACTGAGCGCATCAGTCACGCTGCCCGCAAACTCTACATCTCCCGCACCCAGGAAAAGGTCGAAACCATCACAGGTGACACCGGCAATCTGCAGATCACCCGAGCCCACGTGCGCGTTGACTCCCTTCAGATGTTCGGCAACACGGCGCGGCAGCTCGACCGTAACTGAGCGATCGATTGCCTTACCGTCATCACTTCCAAACTGGGAAACCTTGAGCGTCGAGTCCTCGACGGATGCGATGTTCTGCGTCGCGGCCTTGGAGGCATCCATACCATTGGCAACGCGTCCCCGCTCGATAACGCGAGCCTTGTTACCATCAATAACCTTGACGTCCACCGTAGCCGCATCGATATCGAAATCGAGGTAGCGAAACTCATCGGCATCAAAGGTCGTACACGAAAGCTGCTGAGGCCGAGCGGAATAGTTACCGCCATCGTTCATAAAATCGTCGTCATCAACCACATCGTCCATACCGGACAAGCCGGGTATAACATCGTCGAGATCCCACGGGCCATCAAAATGAATCAAAGTCCGCGAAACGCCAAAAACAAGCCCGATAATCAGTACAAACGCTCCGATGCCGACGCCCAGGCGCAGCTTGGATTCATGCGAAAGCTTCATCATTCGTCACCTTCTTTGGCACATGGCTCAGCGGTGGCCGCGGTAGCCACGTCAGCATCAGGTTCCGCAGAAGCATCCTTCCCCTGGGCCCTGACCGCCACCGGTGCCGGACCAACCTGGATATCCCCGCGCGCCCAATCGCCATCGAGCGCACGTGCCACCCAGTGATAGATGGGGATCGTAAAGAAGATCAGTGCGGGAAAGGGGCTGGCACCAACCAGGAACATCAGTAAAAAGAACAGCAGCCAGCACACGGCCCAATACGGGAACGACTGGAACGGACCCTTCACCGGAGTCGGGCCGGCCGCAACGGCACCCGTCACCTGAGCCGTCGCCGCATTGGCGGCCTGCGCACTCCAGCTTGCCGCCTGTGCCGCCTTGGCTGCCGCGTCACTTGCCTGCGTTGCCGCCTCAGTCGCACGCGCCGCTGCCTCATGGGTGCGGGCGCGCTCTGCCGCCTCGGCCTCGCGCTGACGAGCGCGGTCCTCGTTCTCAAACTCGATATCGTCCTCGATCTCATCGCTCGGATTGAGGAGCTCGTCCAAACTCACGCCATAGAGTTTGGCGAGCGAGATCAGGTTCTCGGTATCGGGCGAGCTCTCCGCGCGCTCCCATTTACTGACCGCCTGGCGCGACAGTCCCAGCTTTCGTGCCAGCCCTTCTTGACTAAAGCCTTTGCTGCGGCGAAGGTCGGCGAGCCGCTGCGCAGTTTCTACATTCATGGTTCCTCCTATGTGATGCCAGCCGTACCGCCGGACCGCTTTTGTTCTTAAGGCGCCTTGCACAGTTAAAAATCTATCCGCCACCGCCAAAAGCATGCCACCTATTCTAGTGAGATTTTTGACAACCGGCGGTTGCGGGCGCATATGAGCTGCGGAAATGTGTCCAAACAAAGCAATGACCCGTAGCTTGGTTGTCCCCGTTGCGGCGTTAACGGTAGTATGGTCGTACTGTTTATTCCGCACCGCCAACGGAGGGAGTTCCGCGCCGTGAACCGCGATTTCGCCTCATCGCTCATCCAGCTCAACAACACGTTCTATCGCGAGCACTCCGCTTCCTTTTCCGATACGCGCCAGGCCCCGTGGCCCGGCTGGGTACGCACCATGGATATCGCGCTCGAACAGCTCGACGTCGCCACGATCGAGCATCCCGTCCGCGTCTTCGATCTTGCCTGTGGCAATATGCGATTCGAGAACTTTGCCGCCGGCGGCGCACTTGCCGCCAAGGGCGTCGATGGCGCAAACCCCTCGGCAGATGCCAGCTGCCCGTTTGAGTTCTATGGTGTCGACTCGTGCCAAGACCTGGCCATCGATGCACATGGCCACGCGCTGCGCATTCCCAACCTGCACTTCCAGGAACTCGACGTGCTCGACGCCCTTATGAAGCTCAACCCCGCCGAGACGCCCGACGTGCTTTTCGACGCCCCGCTCGCCGACATCTCGGTCTGCTTTGGCTTTATGCACCATGTGCCGTCGTGCGAGTACCGTGTACGCGTGCTCGACGCTCTGGTGCGCCAGACGCGCCCGGGCGGCATCATCGCCATCAGCTTTTGGGAGTTTATGAACGACGAGCGCATGGCGCGCAAGGCTGTTCGCGCCGAAGCCCGCGCCGAGCTCACCCCGCCGTTTGAGGGTTACGATTCCGCCCAATTTGAAGCCGGCGACCACCTCATTGGCTGGCAAAACGACCGCCACGCCTACCGCTATTGCCATCACTTTGACGATCAGCAGATCACCGACCTGGTGCGCGGCGTCCGTACGTTCTACAAGAGCGGCGAGGTCCCCGTGCGTGAGCTTGAGCGCTTCCATGCCGACGGTCGTAGCGGCGAGCTCAACCGCTATGTGATTCTCAAGCGCCTGTAGGCATCGACGACTCGCCGCCGAGCCGCACCGCATCTTCCGGGCAAACTATGCCCGCCCTTTTTCAATCCATTGACGGAACGTGCAGCTATGCGTTCCATACTTATGACCAAGGAGCCTCATGGGAGCCGTCCACGTTCGCACGCCTAAGAACTTTGTGCTCGAGGAGCGCCTGGGGCGCTACGCCGATGCGATTGAGACGAACCCCGAGGCCTATGTCGGAGATTGGCGCAAGGCCTGTGCGCCCGCAGGCAGCAAGCCCTTCGAACACCTTCATCTGGATCTGGGCTGCGGCAAAGGCACCTATCTGGTTGAGCGCGCTCGCCGTGAGCCCGACACGCTCTTTATCGGCATGGACCAGGAGCCCATCTGCATCGCCTATGCCGCACAGAAAATCTGCGAGCATGAACTGACCAACGCACTCGTTCTGCCTCGAGGCGCCGCATCGCTGCCGCAGCTATTTGCCACAGGCGAGCTCGATGCCATCACCATCAACTTTCCCACGCCGCAGCCCAAGGCCAAGTACGCCAAAAAGCGCCTCGTCCATGTCGACCATCTGATGCTCTATCGCCCGCTCTTTGCAGCCAGCGCTACCGTCACGCTGCGCACCGACAGCAAGCCATTGCGCGATTACGCCCTGGGACAGTTTGCCGCAGCCGGCTACGATACGCTTTGGGTAAGTGACGACGTCCGCCGCGACCATCCCGAGCACCCCGAGACCGAATATGAATGCCGCACGCGCGAGATGGGTGCCGCTGTATATGGTATTTGCGCCACACCCGGCGCGCAGCCCAGCGATGAACAGCTCGCGGCGGGCCGCGCGCAGGAGCAAAGCCTTGCCTACTACCTGCCCGAAAACCTCGATGAGCTCACCTACGTGCCTCTCGGCATGGAAGAGGCCGTCGAGAACTTTAGAAACCGCGCCCGCAAAGGCAAGAAGCGCCTGCCGCAAGAGTCCTAGGGGCTTCTGATGGTCGCGGCGTCGGCAAACAAGCACAAATAGGCGCCAGCAAACGGCCCTCAAACCTAAGTGAGTAGACTATTTTGCAATAGCCAAGCACAGCCCGCATAGCGAAACATAAAACCGCAGGTAGAACCCTTGCGCAAAAGCCATGTGCTCGCAATATCGCAAAAAGTCTACTCACTTAGCTAGCGACTACACTAAACGGCTGGGCAGAACGCCCATTTCCTGCATTTTCTTGCCTGCGAACGCATCGATGCGACGCTACGCCATAATAGTTGGCGGACAATCGCGAGAGAAAGCAACCATATGGCACAGACCACGACAGATACCGCCGCCGGCACCGTCTCCGGCGCCGGGGCCGCCAGCTCGTTCTCGGGCGGCACGGGAACCGAAGCCGAGTTCGGCTCGCTCGGCGCGCTCTCCCCCACCTGGTGGGAGCCCGAGGACGGCAGTGAGCCCGAACCGTGGCTCACGCCCGACCAAGCCTTCGAACGCTTCTTTGAATGGACGAGCGATCGCGGCATTGAGCTGTGGGATCACCAAGAAGAGGCCCTCATGGACCTGGCTGCCGGCGACCACGTCATTTTGGGAACACCGACCGGATCGGGTAAATCGCTCGTCGCGCTGGGCATGCTCTTTATGGGCATGGCACAGGGCAAGCGCTGCTATTACACGGCCCCCATCAAGGCCCTGGTCAGCGAAAAGTTCTTCGACCTGGTACAGGTACTCGGCCGCGATAACGTCGGCATGATCACCGGCGATACGCATATCAATACCAAGGCGCCCGTCATCTGCTGCACGGCCGAAATCCTTGCCAACGATGCGCTGCGCGAAGGCGAGGACGCCGACGTGGGCTGCGTGGCCATGGACGAGTTCCACTACTTTGCCGACCCCGACCGCGGCTGGGCCTGGCAGGTACCGCTGCTCACCCTGCCCCACACGCAATTTATGCTCATGAGCGCCACGCTCGGCGATGTCACCGCCATCGCCGCCTCACTCGAGGAACACACCGGCGCTGCTTGCGACTTGGTTGTCGACGCCCCTCGTCCTGTTCCGTTGAGCTACAACTATGTGACGACCTCCCTCGAGGGCACGGTCGAGCTCGCCATGCGCCGCGGCGAGGCCCCGCTCTATATCGTGCACTTTAGCCAGGATGCCGCCCTTGCGACGGCACAGTCGCTCGCCAATTTTGGCATCGCCAGCAAGGAGCAGCGCGAGGCCATCAAAGAAGCGGCAAAGGGAACGAGCTTCTCGACGGCCTTTGGTAAGATTCTCAAACGCCTGCTTGGATGCGGCGTCGGCGTGCACCACGCCGGTATGCTGCCGCGCTATCGCCTGCTGGTCGAGCGCTTGGCACAGCAGGGCCTGCTGCCCGTCATCTGCGGCACCGACACACTCGGCGTCGGCATCAACGTGCCCATCCACACCGTGGTCCTCACCGCACTCACCAAGTTCGATGGCTACAAGATGCGTCGTCTGCGCGCCCGCGAGTTCCATCAGATAGCCGGTCGCGCCGGCCGCTCGGGCTTCGATACCGAGGGCATGGTAATTGCCGAGGCACCCGAGCACGAGATCGAGAACGCCAAGCTTATGGCCAAAGCGGGCGACGACCCCAAAAAACTCCGTAAGATTAAAAAGAAAAAGGCCCCCGAGGGCTTTGTCACCTGGAACAAGCAGACCTTTGAGCGCCTGATCGAGACGCAGCCCGAGACGCTCAAGCCGCGCCTGCGCATCACGCACTCCATGGTGATTAGCGTGGTCGAGCAGGGCGGCGACGCCCGTGCCCGCGTACACGACCTCATCGAGACGAGCCTGCAGACCCCCGAGGAAAAGGCCAAGCTCGAGGTTCGCGCCGACGAAATCTTCGCCACACTCATCGATTCCGGTGTCGTCGTTCGTACCGAGGTGCCGCCCGCGCCCGACGCCCCGACTGACGCCGCACCAGACATCGACTATGCGCTGACGGTCGATCTACCCGAGGACTTCGCACTCGATCAGCCGCTCTCGCCGTTCTTGCTTGCCGCGTTGGAACTGCTCGATCCCGAGAGCGAGACCTATACCATGGATCTAATCTCGATGGTCGAGGCAACGCTCGAGGATCCCAAACAGGTGCTGCGTGCACAGGAGCGCACCGCACGCGATCGCGCTATGGCCGAGATGAAGGCCGACGGCATCGAGTATGAGGAGCGCTTGGAGCGCATCCAAGACGTCACGTATGAAAAGCCGCTCGAGGATTTGCTCGACGCCGCTTTTGACAAGTACTGCCAGGAAGTGCCCTGGGCCAACGACTATCAGCTCTCGCCCAAGAGCGTCCTGCGCGACATGCTGGAGAGCGCGAGCGACTTCAAGGGCTATATCCAAAAGCTCGGCATCGCCCGCTCCGAGGGCATTCTGCTGCGCTACCTAGCCGAGGCCTACCGCTCCCTCGATCGCACCGTGCCCATTGAGAAGCGCGATGAGCGCTTGCGCGACATCATTTCGTGGCTCGGCTTTGTGGTGCGCTCGGTCGACTCGAGCCTGGTGGACGAGTGGGAGAACGCCGGCAACCCGGCGGCCCTCGACGCCGTGCCGCCGCAGGGCATCGACGAGGTCGTTGCGGACCGTCGCGGTTGCACGCTGCTGGTGCGCAACGCACTCTTCCGCCGCGTGACCCTTGCCGCCCGCGAGCACGTTCGCGACCTGGGCGAACTCGACGAGGACTGGGGCATGAGCGAGGTCCGCTGGCAAAAGGCGCTCGATGCCTACCATGAGCAGCACGAGGAAATCCTCACCGACGGAGATGCCCGCAGCGCCGCGATGTTTACCATCGACGAGAGCGACGAGAAGACCGATCACGTGTGGCACGTGCACCAGATTTTTGCCGACGAGGATGGCGACCACGACTTTGGCATCATGGGCGATGTCGACCTGGATGCCACGCAAGACGGCGGCGAGGTCATCTTCAAGAACTACCGTGTCGGCTTTATCGAGGACCTGCTCGAAGACTAGCCGTACATACTGGAACGAAGTGGGGCCGCTGGCAACATCGTCAGCGGCCCCACTTTTGCACTATATGCTATGCCTTACTCGGCATCCTCGACCTCATACGAATCCGCCTCGGCTGGCTCATCGTTTGTCTCTGTCGCAGCCCCGCGTGCCTCGTCAAACGCCGCCTTCATGGTCTTGTTACCCCACGTGAGCTTGCGAATGGTAAGATCGTCGGCCTTCTTGTTGGCTAGGCGCAGATTGTTCTCGGAGGACAGCAACGCCTCCTTGGTTTTCTGCAGATGGCTAATCGTCTTGTCGATCTCATCAATCGCCGTTTGGAACTTTCGGCTCGCGATCTCGTAGTTGCGACCGAAATCATTCTTGAACTTTTCCATCTTGGCTTCGAAGTTCGTGACGTCGATATTCTGCTGTTTGTACTCCGCCAGTTCCTGCTTATAGCGCAGCGAACCCATGGCGGCGTTGCGAAGAAGCGTGATCATGGGAATAAAGAACTGTGGGCGAATCACGTACATCTTCTCGTAGCGATAGCTCACGTCCACGATGCCGGCGTTGTAAAGCTCGCTCTCGGGTTCGAGCAACGTGCAGAGCACCGCGTACTCACAGCCTTTCTGGCGACGATCGTGATCGAGTTTCTTAAAGAAGTCCTCATTTTTATGCTTGGTCGCGGTCTCGTCGTTCTCGTTTTTCATCTCGAACATAATCGAAATAACCTCGTTGCCGCTCGCGTCGCACTCGCGGAAGATAAAGTCGCCCTTGGTGCCCTCGGACGCATCGTTATCCTTCTCGAAGTACGCGTTAGGAAACGCCGTCATGCGCAGACGGTTAAACTCGGTCTCGCAATGCTGCTCGAGCGACTCGCCCACCATCTTGGTGGACAGGCGGACCTTCATGTCCTTAAGGCGCTCAATCTCTTCATCCTTGTAGCGAATCAGGTCATCGCTCGCGCGCTTGGCCTGCGCGAGCTCGAGCTCATGTGCCGCCTTGGCTTGCTCCTCGCGAGAATCGCGCACCGCCAACTCGCTCGTCAGTTTGGCACGTGCCTCATCGCGCTCTCGCTCCGCCGCGGCGACCGCCTCTGAAAGGTTCATTTTTGCCGTAAGCTCTTGCTCACGCAGTTGGGCACGAAGGCCCTCGGCCTCCTGCTCAGACTGAGCCTTTGCGGCGGAAAACTTCTCTTGCACCTTCGCGCGATAGTCAGCAAGCGCGCGCTCGGCCTCGCTGCGAGCGGCATCGAGCTCACGCTGCGACTCTGCCGCGGCAGCGGCAAGCGCCATCTCCTGGGCCTTGTCCGCCGCGGCAAGCCTGGCCTGCAGCTCGGCAATCTGAGCGTCGCGTGCAGCTAAATCGTTTTGAGCAGCGTTGCGCGCCGCCGACTCGGCAAGCTTTGCTTCGTCATCTTTGCGCCCAAGCTGCGCACGCAGGCTATCAATCTCACGCTGGAGTTCGGCATTCTCTTTTTGAGCATTGGCTCGTGCCTCAACCGCCGCGCGCTGGCTTGCACTCTCGCGCTCTGCGGCAGCGCCCTCGAGCTTAGCGCGCAGCTCGGCAAGCTCAGCATCGCGCTTGGCAACCTCTTGCGCCAGTTTCTGATCCGCAGTGTTCTTCTGCTCGACAAGCTGGGCATTGCGCTGAGACTCTGCCTGTTGCAAGGCAGCCGTCGAACGCGAGCGCTCAAGCTCCAGCGCCTGCTCGCCCTCGCGCTGGACTGCCTTCACACGCTCATCCAGGTCGCGCGAGAACTCGGCATCGCGCACCTGCTTGACGATATCCGCATAGCCGGATGCATCGACCTTAAAAACTTCGCCGCAATGCGGGCACTTGATCTCGTTCATAGCAGCTCCTCGATGGACGCAAATATCAACCGGCTACACTCTACCGCGCCGCGCGGACAAAAAAGGCGCCGCCGCCATAATGGCAACGGCGCCAGAGCCACCACAAAGGTGCCTGTCCCCTTTGTGGTGGCTCTGGCGCCCTATAACCCAAAGAAGCTAAGAATCTGATCGCGGCTTACGGGCTTGTACTCGTTGGCATCGAGACCGACATCGTAGCGAAAGATAGGGCGCTCGCGATCGCGGTTGCGTGCGTTGGCGCGGTCACCCCTGCTGTGGATATGCCCATGCAGCATAATGGCGCCACGTGCCTTGCCGTTCCAGCTGAGCATGGGGTAGTGGCTCATAACCAGACGATGGCCCTTGGCATAGCCGGGAGCAATCTCCAGGTAATCGCGCACGTCTTCCCAAATCTGCGGTACGTCGGAATCTTCCCAGTCGCCGTCATGGTTACCGCGGATGAGCGTCACGTTCTGGCATTCGATACGCTCGCGCAGGCGCACCGCCTCCGCCAGGGGCAAACGATAGGTAAAGTCACCCAGAATATAGAGGCGGTCGTCCGCAGCCACGCACTCATTGATGGCATCGATGACCTTGCGGTTCATCTCCTCGACCGAATCAAACGGCCGATCCATATCGTGCAAGATATTCGTATCGCCCAGGTGCAGGTCGGCGGTAAACCACATCATCGTCTGTGTCCTCATTTCGCAACGCGTCTAACACGTGCCTAGTATACAGACGCTCTGGCGCGTCGGTTAGCCAAAGAGCCCGCCGAACAAACCTCGGCGGCGTTTGTCTTGCTTTTTCGAAGCGTAGCCCTGCGCTTTCTTGTCTTGCCGCTTCTCACGGTCCTGCTCTAGCTCATCGTCATCGAGTAGCGTATCCCACTCAAACGGATCGTCTGTCAGATCGAACAGGTCATCGTCATCAAACATGGCAGTCTCCCATACCGATTAGCGAGCATCCACCACATAGAGCCCAACGCGCACCTGATGCCACGGGCTGCGCTCGGGGGCAACCTGTTGCACGCGGGCCTCAAATACGTCCTCGTGGCCGTAATACATCATCAAGGACAGTGGGCCGACCTCGTTTCCCGGAACATAGCCAAGCTTGGTGTTGCCGTAATAAATCGCAACCGCCTCAGGGTCATGGGGATTATCGCGCTCGGCACACAGCGTCAGCTTATCGCCCGCTTTAAGATCGCCCAAGACCAAGGCGCCATCGGCATACTGAAATCCTGCAATGTGAAATGACAGAAGAACACGCGAAGGCTCGTACATAGCAGCTCCTCTAACGGCCGGATAAACCGGTGTGTAACCTTATTGAGAAGTCTACGGTCCCGTGCGGACACAAATACATCCTGTCTGCGTCCTTCAATCGTTTGCCTCAACGCTTGCGCGACAGAACGCTTGCAGATAAGATAGGAACACGGATGGCACCCGTTGCCGCGGGTCTTGCCAACTCCGATACACGTTTTCATCGTGAGAAGTGGCCGTCTTCGCTTACGCGGGGGCGGCTATTTCATTCGGCCGATAAACAGACCGAGTTCGATAGCCGCAATCAACAACGCCAATAACGAAATAACATCGCTTACGTTCATACCAAATCCCTTCTAAAGGGAGTTGGCCCATCCGTGCTCCATAACAGTAGTCTAACGCAAAATGCAGGTAATAGGAACACTTGTTCGTATTACCTGCGCCCTTTTCTAATGAACAAACATGCGCACGAACTTGTGCTTCCAGCTTGCGTAAGGAGCGTAGCGGAATGGCACGTCCAGCCACGTTGCCTTGTTCACGATGCTCTTCTTGTGGCTAAACGTATCGAAGCTCTCGCGTCCATGGTACTGCCCCATACCGCTCGCACCCATGCCACCAAAGCCCATATGGCTCGTAGCCAAGTGCATAATCGTGTCGTTGACGCAGCCGCCGCCAAAGGGCACGTAGCGCACAAAGCGCTGCTGAGCCGCACGGTCCTGGCTAAAGATATACAGGGCCAGCGGCGTCGGACGATCCGTAATAAACGCTTCAGCCTCGTCTAGGCTCTCAAACGTCAGCACCGGCAAGATGGGACCGAAGATCTCCTCCTGTATCACGGCGTCATCGGGGGCCACGCCGTCCAAAATCGTCGGCTCGATCTTGAGCGACGACTCGCGCGCCGTGCCTCCAAGCACAACCTTATCGGGGTCGATCAGCCCGCGTACGCGCGCAAAATGCTTGGTGTTGACAATATGACCGTAGTCCTCGTTGTCGAGCGGGTGCTCGCCAAACATACGGCGGACCTCCTCCTTGATGAGGCTCAGCAGCTCGTCGTGCACGCGCGTATCGACCAGCAGGTAGTCGGGCGCCACGCAGGTCTGCCCCACGTTGAGCCATTTGCCAAAGGCGATACGCCGCGCTGCGACCTTCAAGTTTGCCGTCGCATCCACGATGCAGGGGCTCTTTCCGCCCAGCTCGAGCGTCACGGGCGTAAGGTTTTTACTTGCGTGCTCCATGACGAGTTTGCCGACTGGAACGCTACCGGTAAAGAAGATCTTGTCCCAGCACTCATCGAGCAGCGCTTCGTTTTCGGCGCGCCCGCCCTCGACGACCGTCACCAGGCACGGATCAAATGCCTCTTCACAGATTTGCTTGAGCACCGCGCTCGATGCCGGAGCATAGGCACTCGGCTTGATGATCACGGTATTGCCTGCGGCAAGGGCGCCGGCGAGCGGCTCGAGTGTTAGCAAAAACGGGTAGTTCCACGGAGCCATGATGAGCGTGACACCATAGGGCACGGCTTGCGTTTTGCACACGCTCACAGCGTTAGCAAGATCGCACGGACGCAGGCGTGGACGACTCCATCGAGCCACATGCGCAATCTGATGACGAATCTCGGAAAGCGACGTGCCGATCTCGCACATATATGCCTCGTCATGCGACTTTCCCAAATCGGTCTTGAGCGCATGGGCAATATCGGCCTCGTGGGCCCGCACCGCATCGCGTAAACTCACGAGCGCGCGACGTCGAGCATCGACATCAAACGTGGCGTGCGTCTTAAAGTAGGCGCGCTGATCGCCGACGATGCGCGCAATTTCCTCGGTGTTCATGGACCCTCCTAATTCTCGTCCTCAAACATACCACCTGCAACGACTTCGTACATATGCTCGAGCTCCAAGCGGTCCATTAGAAGCGGAACGGGGTATAGCGGATTGGCCTCGGCATCGGCATGCGCCGCCATCTCGGGAATGTCAGAGCGGCGAATGCCCAAAACATATTTGGGGATTCCCAGGGCCTCGTTCATGCGGTCGACCCAATCGATAAAGGCCTCGGCCGCAAGACTATCCTGCGCGGTAGCCGGCGCAATGCCCGCCATGCGAGCAAGATCGGCAAGCTTGGGGGCGGCGGCGTCACCATAAGCGCGAAGCATGTGCGGCAGGATGATCGCGTTGGCCAAACCGTGCGGAATTCCGTATCGGCCGCCCAGACTGTGCGCGATGGCATGCACATATCCGACATAGGAGCGGGTAAACGCAACGCCCGCCTTATACGCCGCCGAAAGCATATTGCGACGAGCGCGCATGTCGTCACCATGCTCATAGGCCTCGAGCAAATTGTCGTGGATAAGCTGCACCGCCTGTCGCGCCATCTTGCGCGTATAGGGCGTGGTGCTTCGCCCGATAAAGGCCTCAACGGCATGCGTCAGGGCGTCCATGCCCGTCTGCCCCGTAATGGAAGCGGGCAAGCCGCACGTAAACTCGGGGTCGTGGACTGCAAAACGCGGGATGAGCACAAAGTCGTTAATGGGGTATTTGTAGTGCGTCCCGTCATCGGTAATTACCGCCGCAAGCGTGACTTCGCTTCCCGTACCGGCGGTAGTGGGAACGGCGATGAGCAGCGGCAGGCGACGATGAATCCGCAGCAGGCCGCGCATCTTGTTGATGGGCTTGTTTGGCTGCGCAATGCGTGCGCCCACGCCCTTGGCACAGTCCATGGCCGAGCCACCGCCAAAGCCGATAATGGCCTGGCAGGCGCTCTCTCGATACAGGGACGCCGCTTCTTCCACGTTTGAAACCGTGGGGTTTGCACGCGTTTCGGCATAGACCGTAACGCCAATCCCCCTGCATGCGAGCGCCGTCTCAAGCGGTGCCGTGAGCCCCAGACGGGCAATGCCGGGATCCGTCACGATAAGGACCTTCTGGATCGAGCGCTTTTGAAGCACCGCGGGCACATCCTCGGCATGCTCTAAAATGCGCGGCTCGGTATAGGGCAGGATCGGCAATGCAATGCGAAAAACCGTCTGATATGTTCGGCACCAGGCACGACGGGCTAGATGCATAAAGGAAACTCCTTCATTTGTTGATAGGTCAACATTTGCTCGCCCGATTGTACTCAGCGGCGGTCAAAGACGGCCTGCCAATCGTTAATCAATCAGCATCTTCATATCTCAAAATTGTTTTATTAAAAATCATTCCTAATAGGCTTCACATTTGGTTGCATTTATGGATAATAGAACTCGTCAAGACGCACGTCCGGAGAGGGCCCTTACGGGACCGGACGAGCGCGCAATCGCCATCGATCGAAAGGATCGAATCATGAAGTTTGTTTGCCCCGTTTGCGGTTATGTGGAAGAGTTCGACGGCGACCAGCTGCCCGAGGATTTTAAGTGCCCCCAGTGCGGCGTTCCCGGTTCTCGTTTCCTGAAGCAGGAGGAGGGCCAGCTCGAGTGGGCCGCCGAGCACGTCGTGGGCGTCGCCAAGATGGAGGGTGTCTCTGAGGACATCGTTGCCGACCTGCGCGCCAACTTTGAGGGCGAGTGCTCTGAGGTCGGTATGTACCTGGCCATGGCTCGCGTCGCTCATCGCGAGGGCTATCCCGAGATCGGCCTGTACTGGGAGAAGGCTGCCCACGAGGAGGCCGAGCATGCCGCCAAGTTCGCTGAGCTCCTGGGCGAGGTCGTGACCGACTCCACCAAGAAGAACCTCGAGATGCGCGTTGAGGCTGAGAACGGCGCCACCGCCGGCAAGACCGATCTTGCCAAGCGCGCCAAGGCCGCTGGCCTCGATGCCATCCACGACACCGTGCACGAGATGGCTCGCGACGAGGCCCGCCACGGCAAGGCTTTCGCCGGCCTGCTCAAGCGCTACTTTGGCTAAGCCAACCGCCTGAGACATAACCTCAAGCTCGATGAGGCCCGGACCGTATTGGTTCGGGCCTTTTTCGTGCCTCATGAACTTGTTAACGCCCTGAAATAGGACCGCCTTCGGCATCGGCTTCTCGTCAAAAACTAAGTGAGTAGACTTTTTGGAACTTGCCGAGCACGCCATCCATATTGCTTTATAAAGCCGCAGGTAAATGACTTGTTGCAAAACGGCTTGGTCGCCAAAGTGCCAAAAGTCTACTCACTTAGAACCGCAGCCGTCCACGATCGAGCCATTTTGTGTCTAGCGGGCATCTTTCCGTCGATTACTCCCAATTTTGTCCAGTCAATGAATAGTTCAGACCGGAGTAATGCCTCAGCCCTTTGCTCATCCGAGCTTTTATCACGATATTCAGCATCGAGCATCCTGCATACGGCCTTAACGATCGCGCGGAATCTATCCTCATCCGATATCTGTCTGTGTGTAAGGAGAAGCACATCGTAGCCCATGGCCTGAAGGGCCGTCATGCGGTCAGCGTCACGCAAGCCATCCCCTGCGCGTCCGTGCGAGGCCTTTCCCTGACATTCAATGGCCACCTGTCGCCTACCGTCCGGCGAAGAAAGAAGTAGGTCGATATATACACGGGACTTTCCCACAATCGCTCGAGCACTTGTGCTTAGCATCACTTCAACATTAAGCTCTATGCCGCAAAAACTTTCGCCTCCCAGGGCTCGCGGCAGTCCAAGCAACAAATACGCCTCGACCTCAAAAGGCGACGCGGCACCCAATGGAACGAGTTGCGATACCGCCATAAATCTATTGCCGTAACGCATCCCGCAAACATCTGAACAAAAACGGTCAAGGTCTCCGCCCAAAACCAAAGCGTCTCGACGCCATAAATTTGAGGCGGTGCCGTCCTCGGACGGGCAGCGCACCCAACCGACCGTTGTCGAAATCGCGCCCGAATCAATTGCACGCGAAAGCTCCGCCTCAAGTGCCGCCGGCAGGGCACACACCGCAAACAAGCCACACATCTCCGCCAATACCAAAAGAAGCTGAAGATCCGTCAGATGCCGCGACATGATGAATGTCGTCAGTAGAGGAGACGTAACCAAAAACCCATGCTCCGTTTCCAGCACGGATTCCCTGGGGAGCTCACCAAGAAACAGCCGCTGCCTAATGCTGGCAGGACAAGTCCGTTTGTTTCTCGTCCGAACCAATGTATACAACGGAAAACCGAGCGCGACCGCAGCCGTCGGGTTGCGGGCGAGATCATATCGCTGCCGGTCTTCTTCCGGTCGTGGAAGCGGCGGACACAAAGCACGGACTTGAGGAGGCAAACGCCAGTACCTAAAAGCTGATATGTCACAAAGTAGATCCTTCATAGGCACAGGAAAACACGAATTTCAACCCAATCAGTCACACATTGGCGCGAACGCAGCAAAAATGGCGCCGAACGGACTGCCAAGTTTTCAACAGCCCTCCCCAACTGGCCAAAAGCTTGCCGAGAGCTGGACGAAACCCTGTTGAAAACCCCATTTTTTCTCATGTAGAAGCTTTGCGCGGCAAGTGAGTAGACTTTTTTGAACATCCCGAGCAGGCCGGTCATCCTGCTTTTCAAAACCGCAGGTAGATAGCTTGTTACAAAACTGCCTGGTCGCCAAAGTGCTAAAAGTCTACTCACTTAGATTGCAGAGCGCCCCCATTAGCTGCAATTCCAAGGTATTAAGCACTTTTGGACTCAGATCATCATACTGAACAAGAATTTGACTTGAGTTTTCAGGGACAGATGTGCCATCGGCACACCAATAACAGTCACTGATATCGATAAACGGGATACTCGAGCGCGTGAGGGCCCGTGCAAAAGTGCTTCTGCCCGTTCCACGCTCCGCAACCACGATACAGTAAAGGCCCGCGTCTGCATGCTCGATCGAGACCTCTCCTGCCGGAAATACCTTCCGCACAAGCGCCATCAGGCCATCACGCGCCTCGCGAGCACGAACGCGCACGCGGTTCACATGTCGCTCGTAATCACCCGATTCCAGCAAACGCGCCAAAGCGACCTGATCAACAGAGCTCACCGACGAGGCGTAGAAACCAAGGTTGCGCCTAAACCGCTCCATTAACTCATCGGGCAACACCATGTACGCCAAACGCAACGCCGATGAAAGGCTCTTCGAAAACGTGTTGGTGTAGATAACCGACTGGGCGGCATCGATCGACGCGAGCGCGGGAATCGGCTTCCCGGCAAGGCGAAACTCACAATCAAAGTCATCTTCGATGAGATACCGACCTGGTCGCTCGGCGGCCCAGCTCAGAAGCGCATAGCGCCGCGCAATGCTCGTCACAAGGCCGGTCGGATACTGATGGGACGGCATCAGATGAAGTACATCGGTCCCGGTTTTCTGCAGAGCGCTCAAGTCCACGCCCTCATCATCCAACGGGATATGTCGAACTTTGCAGCCCATAGCCTGATAGATGCGCGTCAGACGTAAATAGCCCGGGTCCTCAACGGCATACACCTTGTCAGCGCCAAGCAACTGAACCAACATGGTATCGAGCAGCTGGGCGCCCGCGCCGATAACAATGTTATTGGGATCGACATTCATGCCCCTTGTCCCACGCAGGTGGTGAGCAATTGCGCGTCGCAGCCGAGCGGTGCCCTGCGCCGGTGCGGGCGAAAAGATTTCGCGCTCATCTTCGGATGCCAGCGTCGCCCGTAGTGCGCTTTGCCAAAGCCGCGCCGCCTCCAAAGCGGAAGGAGAAAGTGCATCGAATAGCTCGACCTGTCCGTTGACATCATGCACGCTGGGGCCCACAGAGACGGCATCTCGGTCGATGCCCTCCGCAGCCGAAGCCAAAACCGGTGCATCCGGAAGCTCGCAAGCGTAGTAGCCACGACGTGGTATTGAGCAAATATAGCCCTCAGCGAGTAACTGGCTATATGCATTCTCGATGGTAATAACACTGATTCCCAGATGACTGGCAAAGGCGCGCTTAGACGGCAAATGCTCCCCCGCCACAATGCGTCCAGCTACGATATCATCTCGAATTTGCTGGTAAACATACCCATAGAGCGATGCTTCGCCGCGTTTTTCCAAATTGTAGTCAAGCATGAGCCTATCACCTGACCTTATTAAGTCATTCAATCTGGTATTAGTCTGACCTTGTAATTATCTCGAAAACTGAGTATTTTGTCATACCCAGCTCCCCGATAGGATGTTCCGTCAAGCAATGCACATGCCAACCAAGGGAGCAACCATGGCAGAACAGAACAGCAAGGCCGACCGCGTCAAACTCAATCGCGAGCTCGCGCAGATGCTCAAGGGCGGCGTCATCATGGACGTTACCACGCCCGAGCAGGCACGCATCGCCGAGGAGGCAGGCGCCTGCGCCGTCATGGCCCTCGAGCGCATTCCGGCCGACATCCGTGCCGCAGGCGGCGTCTCGCGCATGAGCGACCCCAAGATGATCAAGGGCATCCAGGAGGCCGTCTCCATCCCCGTCATGGCCAAGTGCCGCATCGGTCACATCGTCGAGGCGCAGGTCCTGCAGGCCATCGAGATCGATTACATCGACGAGTCCGAGGTCCTCTCCCCTGCCGATGACGTCTATCACATCGACAAGACCCAGTTTGACGTGCCGTTTGTCTGCGGCGCCCGTGATCTGGGCGAGGCGCTGCGCCGTGTTGCCGAAGGCGCCACGATGATTCGCACCAAGGGCGAGCCGGGCACGGGCGACGTCGTCCAGGCTGTACGCCACATGCGCAAGATCCAAAAGCAGATCCGTGACGTTGTTGCTCTGCGCGACGACGAGCTCTTTGAGGCAGCCAAGCAACTGCAGGTTCCGGTCGAGCTGGTGCGCGAGGTCCATGCCACGGGTAAGCTTCCCGTCGTGAACTTTGCCGCCGGCGGCGTAGCGACCCCCGCCGACGCCGCGCTGATGATGCAGCTGGGAGCCGAAGGCGTGTTTGTCGGCTCGGGCATCTTTAAGAGCGGCGACCCCGCCAAGCGCGCAGCCGCCATCGTCAAGGCCGTGGCAAACTTCACCGATGCCAAGCTCATTGCCGAGCTTTCGGAGGACCTGGGCGAGGCCATGGTGGGCATCAACGCCGACGAGATCGAGATTATCATGGAAGAGCGCGGGCGCTAGTCCAGCAGAAAGGATCGCACATGAGCGATTATGCAGACCAGACGGTCGCCGTGCTGGCGGTCCAAGGCGCTTTTGCCGAGCACGAGACAAGACTAGCCGAGCTTGGCGCACACTGTATTGAGCTGAGGCAGGCGCCTGATTTAAAGCAGGACTTTGACCGTCTGGTACTTCCCGGCGGCGAGTCTACCGTTCAAGGGAAGCTGCTTGATGAGTTGGGCATACTCGAGGAGCTTCGTGCCCGCATCTCTGAAGGCATGCCCGTCCTGGGCACCTGCGCCGGCTTGATTCTGCTGGCGCGCGACCTTGCCGCCCACGACGATAAGGGGACGCCGCGCCTGGCAACCATGGATGTGCTCGTCGAGCGCAATGCCTACGGCAGGCAGCTCGGCAGCTTTCGCACCAAGGGGCAGGTAGGCGGTATCGACGGTGAGGTGCCGCTGACGTTTATCCGCGCGCCCCGCATCGTCGAAGTGCACGGCGACGCTGAGGCTCTAGCAGAAGTCGACGGCCGTATCGTCGCCGCCCGCCAAGGCAACCAGCTCGGCGTTACCTTTCACCCCGAACTCGACGAGGATACCCGCCTCCACGAGCTCTTCCTCCAAATGTAGGCAGAGTAGAAACGAGCGTGGATTTTCGGGCACATAACAAATGAGAGTGGATAATCTCCCACTTTGAACTTGAATGCAGGCTCAAACCGGGAGATTATCCACTCTCGTGCCATGTAGTCGTTGGAGATGTTCTTAAACGACTAGTCAAACAAGAACGTCCCCAACGACTACCCAAGGAGTGTCCCAAACTGCCGGCAAAAAAGGAACGTCCCTAACTGCCGGCCTTGGCAACGCCGATGTTTTGGTACCGACAGCGAAAACCCGCCAGAGCGAGCAAGGTGCCTTGAAACGAGGCGGCATTGACCTTCTGGTCATGCCGCCGAAGTTGAAAGGCAGATT